>JAJQEM010000123.1 GCA_021201635.1 Clostridiales bacterium
CTCTATTAAAAATTTTTCGCGGATGTGTTCAACTTGCACTTGCAATTTTCGTTTTGAAAATTACCCTTGACAAAACACGTCTCACAAAAGCGCAGGAGCGCTGCGGCACGCAAATGCCGCAGCGCTCCCTGTTGTCACAGATGATTTTTCTTGGACGGTTCAGGCCAGGCAGGTCACCACAGCCTCGGCGCTACCGAAGGGGCTCTCGCCCCGAACCGTCACCGTTCCGGCCCCATCCGGCTTTACGATAGCCAGGGCCTCGCCGTAATAGGTGTCGGTGGTGTCCGTCAGGTAGCCCCGCTCGTTGTAGGGGCAGGCGCTGCCCAGGCCCAGCAGGGTGCCGCCCCGGACGGTGACATGGATGTCGCCCCGAGCCAGGGGCTTGACCTCCCCTTCCTCATCGGTGTATTTCAGCCGGACATAGCACAGGCCGTCGGGGACCACCGTCTCCGCCTCCGGGGACAGGGTCAGCAGCGTCTCGTCTCCGGCGCTGTGGAGGGAGGTGCGGTACAGCTCCGCCCCGGCCTCGTCATAGGCCACGGCGGTCAGCTCTCCCGGCTGATAGGTCACCCGGAAGGAGGTACGGCAGTTCTTCGCCGTCTTTTTCCGGCCCAGCTCCTGGCCGTTAAGCAGCAGAGCCACCTCTGCTCCCCGGCTGTAGACCTCCACCTGGGTCTCTTTGCCCTCGGCCCCGTTCCAGCTCCAGCTCTCAAAGGTGTTAGACATCCGCCAGGCGGAGGGAGAGTGCCGGTCAAAGGCGTGGTCCGCCGGGACGACGCCGATACGGATGGGGGACAGCTCGAAGGCCACCTGAGTATAGGCCGCCTCGCCGGAGGGCTTTCCGGTGATGTCCAGCCATCCGCTGCCTGCGGTCAGCCAACCCACTCCGTGGTCAAATTCGGGGGCGTAGTCGGCATACTCCCAGGCCCCGATGCCCAGCTCGCCCAGGTAGTCCATCCCGGCCCAGACGAAGTCCCCGATGAGGGCAGGATGCTCCTTGGCAATGTCCCAGAACCGGGCGGCGTCGGCGCAGAAGGTCTCGCTGCCCACGATGACCCGGTCGGGGTACCGCTTGAAGTCCCCCTCATAGCGGTTGATACCGTAGTTGTACCCCGCCACGTCCAGCCGGGCGAAAGCCTCCCGGGTCTTGACGTTGCTCCCGTGGAGAGTCGCCCCGAACTTCATGAAGCCGGAGCCCATGAGCCCCGCCAGGTTGTTGAAGAACTCGCTGCCCACCGCCTTCTTTTTGCCGGGCTTGCCCTGGTTCTTCTCCGCCTTCTCCGCCTCCTTTTTCGCCTTGTCGTCGCTGTAGACGCCAAAGCCCATGGAGCTGAGATAGTTGAAGAAGATGTTGATGCCGCAGGTCACCGGGCGGTTATCCAGCTCGTGGAGCCAGTCCCGCATGTTCCCGGTCAGCTCGATGCCTCTGGGCTGGGCGGTCTCGGAGACCTCGTTGCCGATGGAGTACATCACCACGGAGGGATGGTTGAAGTCCTTCTCCACGATGTCCGCCAGGTCCTGCTTCCACTGCTGCTCCATGTAGGAGGCGTAGTCGTACTGGGTCTTGTGGATATACCACATATCCACATACTCATCCATGACCAGCATACCCAGCCGGTCACAGGCGTCCAGCATGGCCCTGGAGCAGGGGTTGTGGGCGGAGCGGATGGCGTTGTAGCCGTTTTCCAGCAGCAGCCGGATCTTCCGCTCCTCCGCCACTGGATGGGCAACTGCCCCCAGCAGGCCGTTGTCGTGGTGGATGCAGGCCCCCTGGAGGATGACCCGCTCCCCGTTGATGCAGAAGCCCCGTTTGCTGTCGCACTCCACCGTCCGGATGCCGAAGGCCGCCTCCTGGACGTCCTCCCCGAAGACCGCCCGGCAGGTGTACAGCTTGGGATGCTCCGGAGACCAGAGCTGGGCCCCCCGGAGGGTGACGCTCGCCGTCCGCACAGCGCCGGGCAGCTCCACCGTGGTCAGCAGCCGCTCTCCGTCCAGCAGTTGGACGGACAGAGGGGCCTCTCCTTCGGTGCGCACCTGAATCTGAATTTGGGGCGGGTCGATGGAGCGGGTGGACACCCGCACCCCGTCGGGGCAGATGTGTGCCAGGGGCAGGACGTGGAGCCACACCGGGCGGTAAATACCCGCACCGGAATACCAGCGGCTGTTGGGCTGGTCGGCGTTGCGGGCGATGACCTGCACCTGGTTCTCCTCCCCGTACCGGAGCTTTCCGTCCAGGCTCACCCGGAAGCCGGTGTAGCCGTAGGGGTGGAAGGCCGCCTGCTCCCCGTTGAGCCAGACCTCGGCGTTGTGATAGACCCCCTCGAGCTCCAGCAGGACGTTTTTCTCCGCCCACTCTGCCGGGGCCTGGAATGTCTTTTCGTAGCAGTAATCGTGGCCCTCGAACCAGCCGGTATTCGTGCCGCCGGGGGAGTCCGGCGTCCGGGCCTCGGCCAGCATGGCGTCATGGGGCAGGGTCACGGGCTTTGCCGTGTCTGAAACGCCCAATCGGCGATAGCTCCAGCTGTCGTTAAATGCGATTTTCAATAGATGCACCCTCTCTCTGCAATGCAGGACAATTCGGGCCGCCTTGCGGCGGCCCGAAAGGTTCTGTTAATTATGCCTTCTCACGGGGAAGGAAGCCGGACACGGCGGACAGGACAGCCGCCACGCCCATCACCACTGCGATGGATACGATGGTTCCCACCTGAGTGGAGTCGCCGAACATCACGATACCCTGATAGGCATCCACGAAGGAGCCCACGTTATCCGTGACGATGCGGACGCAGCCCACCATATAGCAGGCGGTAGAGGCCACCACCAGGATGTCCAAGTCCTTCCAGACAGTCACCAGGTCGATGGCGATGCCCAGGATCAGGGCTACGGTGATAACGGTGTCGGTAGCGCTGTGGTCAGGGGCCCAGGAAGAGAACTGAACCAGACCCACCACCGCCACGATAGCGGAGACCAGCAGGACATACCAGCCAAAGGATTTCTTTTTCAGAATCGACATTTGTCACGCCTCCTTATCGGGGTTCTTTTTCAGGTTCTTCCGGAGCATCATCGCCAGGCACAGAACCTCCAGCACGGCGCACACGGCGATGATGGCGTACATGGTGGGCTGCCACCAGGGGGTGATGGAGACAACGGTGGAGTCCTGACTGTAGCCGTTCATGATGTTGCTGTTAGCAGCGGCATAGAGGTTATCATGGGCGGACTTGCGCACCATACCCAGCAGATCGCCGTCGTCATTCTCGGTGATGGCGGCCAGCAGAGTGCTGGAGCTGACGCTGGTAAAGTCGAGGCAGAAGGTGTCGGTACCGACCACAACTGCATCCACATAGTGAGCCAGATAGGAGTCCGTGGCGCTGATGACGGCATCCGTCTCAGACAGTCCTACGAAGCCCCATTCATTCTCCAGCACCTGGGTCAGCAGAGCAGAGCTGGTGGAGCACCAGGTGAAGCCGAGCCGGTTGAAGCCGTGCATGATCGCCATGCAGCCGGACTCGGAGACGGCCTTCTGGAACACCCGCAGAGCGCCCTCGCGGAAGGTCTGCTCGTTGAAGAACACGGCGATACCCTGCCGGTTCTCCTCCTGGTCGTTTCCGGCGAAGTGCTTCGGTCCGGCGTGGACGCCCTTGGCCTCCATGGCCTCCACCTCGATGGCGGCGCAGATGTAGCCCACAGTGGAGTCCTCGGAATAGTACTCAAAGTTACGGCCGCCGAAGGGGGTGCGGTGGACGTTGGAGCCGGGCATCCAGGCCAGCTCGAAGCCCAGATACAGGCACTCCTCGGCCATCAGGTTGGCCCGGTTGTACACCAGCTCCTTGTTGAAGGTGGAGGCCAGGATCACCTGGCAGGGGAAGCAGCAGTCGTCCCGGTCGTCGCCGTACAGCGTTGCGTCGAAGGTGCCGCCCACGCCGTCAGGGCCGTCGCCCACCACGACAGCAGGCTTACCCACGGAAGTGACCTCGGCGGTGCCGAAGTTGTCGGCCATGATGGCGCACAACTCCTCGATGGTAAACTGATTCAGATAGGTGTCCCACTCCGGGTCGTCATAGTCCAGGCCGATCATGGCCGCCAGGGGGATGCCCTGGTTGTCGCCAGTGGTGTAGTCGCTGACAGAGGCGGCATCATCCGCCTTCTCATAGTTGTAACCGGCCAGGGCGTCGATCATGGCGTCGTCCAGGGTGACCTGGGTAGCCTCGGTGGGATAGGTGCCCTCCCAATCCTGACGGGTCAAGTAGGTGACGGTGCCCTCCGCCCAGTAGTTGATGTCGCAGTCGTCAAACTGGTTGGTGACCTCCTCGCCGGTGGCGGAGGAGTAGCGATAGGTCTCGGTGTCCACGGCGTCCAGCGTCCAGGTGTAGTTCGTGGATGCGTCGCCGGCGGCCTCGCTGCCGTCCACGGCCACCATGCCGGTGGCGCCCTTGGCGGCCAGGACGTTGTTCAGGGCGTCGTGGGCGTCGTCGCCTATGGAGATGTAGTAGTCACCGGTGCTGAGGATGTAGCCCTGAGCGTTGGTGTAGTCATAGCTGGCCAGGAGATACCGCTCGCAGACGATCTCCAGGGTCTGGCTCTCTCCCGGCTCCAGGGTGTCGGTCTTGCCGAAGTCCAGAAGCTGGATGGCGGACTTCTCCACCAGGTTCTCCTTCTCATAGTCGCCGTAGGGGGTCTGTGCATAGACCTGAACGGTGCTCTTTCCGGCCACGGTGCCGGTGTTGGCGACGGTCACGGTGACGGTGATGTCCTCCCCGTCCAGGACCACGCTGTCCAGGGTCTGCTCAAAGGTGGTGTAGGACAGGCCGTAGCCAAAGGGATACTGCACCTCGTCGGTGTAGTTCCAGCCACTGCCGGTGGAGGAGCCAACCGTTGCGTCCGCTCCGCCCTGGCCCAGAACGGTGTCCTCATACCGGGTCTCGTAGTACTTATAGCCCACATAAATGCCCTCGGCCTGAACGTTGTAGTAGGAGACGCCGGCGTCGGCATCCTCTACGGCAGCCAGCACCTCGTCCAGGTTGGTCCAGGTCTGGTTGTTATAGCTGGCGTTCACCACAGAGGGAGCGGACAGGGAGTTGACAGCGTAGGTATCCGTCAGATGGCCGGAGGGGTTGGTCTCACCGGTGAGGATGTCCGCCACGGCCTCAAAGCCCCGCTGACCGGGCAGGCCGATCCACAGGCAGGCGTCCACATTGTACTCGTCCAGCCAGTTCAGTTCCATGGCGTTGCCGCTGTTGATAAGGACGATGATCTTGTCGAACACGCCGGAGTCGTTGATCATCTGGAGCAGATCCTTTTCCTCCTGATGGAGGGCCAGAGAGCTGATGCCCTCGTAGCTGCCCTCCTGCTCCAGCTCCATGCCCTCGCCTGCCTCACGGGCAAACATGACGATGGCCACGTCGTTGTAGTCGTCCGCCCAGGAGGCCTGCAGCTCGTCGGTGTAGAAGGAGATGTCCTCCTCGCCGAGAGACGCCTCGCTGGATGTGCCGGTGAAATAGTCATAGCCGCCGGTGCCCCGGGCGGTGTCGCTGGCCACATAGGCGTCATACAGGGTGTCGTTGATGGCAAAGCCCGCATCCGTCAGGGCGGTGTACAGGTCGATGCAGTACTCCCCCTCGTAGCCCCTGGAACCGGCGGAGGAGTTCTTGTACAGAGGCTGGGCCACGGCATGGCCGAACAGGGTCACCCGCATCTCGTCGGAGGTCAGGGGCAGCGCATTGTCCTCATTTTTCAGCAGGACGGCGCCCTCGGCCTCCTCGGCCACGGCCTCCTCATAGGTGTCGGCGATGAGCAGCTGCAGATTCTCCGCATTCAGCTCACCGTACTCGCTCTCGTAATAGGTCAGGTCCTCGTCAGAGTCGCTGTTGTTGACGACTTCGCTGGTGGAGATGCCCAGAGCCTGGTTGATGGTGGACGCATAGTCGAGCATACACTGGGTCGCCAGGATAGAGACGACCAGCAGGATGGCGACGATGGACGAAAGCCCGGTCCACAGCTTGGAATGCTTCACTGTTTGATTCCTCCATTCTCGTTTTGTGCCATACCGCCCCGGCACTGCGCAGATGCCGGAGGGCAGAGTGGGAGCGGCGCCGCTCCTGATGGAGACATTCTACAGCACTTTGTCAAAACATTGCAAGCGATCCCGCACAACCTGTCATTTTTCCTGCACACTTTGCCATTGACGCCAAAAGGACGGGCCACATTTGGCCCGTCTTTGGAGAAATTTATGGCTTTGGTACGGGGATCATCACCTGGAGAGAGAACAGCTCATTTTTGGCCCGGACGGTGACGCAGCCGCCGTACCGCTCGGCGATGGAGCGGATGGTTTTCAGGCCGTAGCCATAATAGCTCCGGTCCCCCTTGGTAGTGACCGGGAGGCCGTTTTCAAACTGGGGCCGCCCCTGGAAGCGGTTCTCAATCTGGATCATCAGCAGGGCGTTGCGGGTGTAGACCTTCACGTCGATGACCCGGCGCTGGGGGTCCGGGAGCTGGCACACGGCGTCGATGGCGTTGTCCAGGGCGTTACGGAAGATGAGGTACAGGTCGCCGGTCTGGATAAAGTCCAGGCTGGCCCCGTCCGCCACGCACATCCAGGAGATGTGGTTTGCCCGGCAGAACAGGCTCCGCTCCTGAATGATGGTGTTCAGCGTCTCGTTTCTCGTGTCGATGTTCTCGTCGTAGACGGTCAGGTTGTCGGCGATCTCGTCCAGCAGCCTGTCCCGGTCGTACTCGCTCTGCTCCTTGAGCATATCCGCCACCTGATGCTTCAGCTCATGCATCAGGTGAGTGGTCAGCTCCATCTCCCTGTGGGCCTGCTGGGACTGCTCATGGCGGAGATGACGGAGATAGTCCTGGATGTCCAGCTCGTGCTGGAGGCTCAGGGTCTCCTTCTGGCTGACCTGGAGCCACAGGAGGAAGCAGCAACAGAGGATCTCGTACACCTGGCAGATGAGGAACAGCGGCTCCCGGTTGGTAGTGTCCAGCCCCTTGGCGATGGTGCTGAAAAAGGCGGACACCAGGAAGATGAGCAGGGTGGCGGAGGTCAGGTTGAGGACGTTAAACTGGTAGGCCCCTTTCTCCCCGATGGGCTGGATACAGCCAAAATAGACTGCCACATAGGGCGCCACAATGGTCACCAGCCAGAGGGTCGCATCCATCAGGTATCCCCCGCCAGGGATAATTGCCGTCAGCAGCAGGAGCAGGGCGGAGGAGATGTGCTGCACCGTCATGCTCAGGGCGGTGCAGTACAGCGTCTCCCGGACCGTCACCAGACACAGCAGCAGGAAAAAGGCCAGGGCCAGGATAAAAAACACCACCATATAGATAAGACAGCTCAGGGTGGTATAGACGGGGTCCGTCCAGACGGCCTGTGCGCCGCCGCTGTTCATCACCAGCAGGGAAACACCCTCCACCGCCACGCAGAGCAGCACCGCCCGGATGCCAAAGCCCTCCCGCTTCTTGTGGGGTATGGCCACCAGAAAGCAGGACATCAGCATCTCGGTGACGAACCGGCTGCTCCACAGCAGGTCAAACAGCGCCATCACGTCTCCTCCCCTTCCGGCTCCACGCCGCCGATGTAGTCGGTGAGCGCCTGGAGGAACGCCTTGCGCCGGGGGCGGCTGATTTTCAGCGTATCCTGCCCGGCCTGCAGCTCCTTTTGCCCGACCCAGGTGACATAACGCAGGTTCACCAGATAGCAGTTGTCGCACCGGGCAAAGGGGCAGCCCGCCAGCAGCTCCTCCGCCCGCTTCATGGTGTCGCTGGTCTCGTACACGCCGTCCTCCGTGTGGTAGAGGAGCCGGTGCTTGATGACCTCCACGTAGACCAGCCGGGAGACGGGCAGCTTGCGCATCCCGTCCTTGCCGGAGATGAGGATATACCGCTCCTCCTTCTGCCGGAGCCGGGGGAGCAGCTGGTCCATCCGCAGCTCAAAGGCAGGATAGCTCACCGGCTTGACCAGGAAGTCCATGGCCTGCACCTCGTAGCCGCTGACGGCGTACTGGGCCATCCGGGTGACGAACACCAGGGTCACATCGGTATCCACCTTGCGTATCTCCCGGGCGGTGGTCATGCCGTCCTTGTTGGGCATCTCCACGTCCAGGAAAATCAGGTCATAGGTAGGCTGGAACCCGTCCAGCAGCTCCGCCCCGTCGTGAAAGAGAGAGGCCTGGAACAGGAGCCCGTGTTCTTCCTGATACCGGTTTAAAAAGTCGGCGATCTGTTGGGCCGCCGCCTCTGCGTTGTCCACCACTGCGATGCGGATCATGGGTCTGCTCTCCTTTCTCTCCGGGGTGCCGTTTTCTCTGGTTCAATTGTAGCAGAAGATACAGAAAAGTGCAATCAAAACCCGTTTTGAATTGTCATAAAATGGAAAGGGGCCCGTTTCATACGCTGTTTCTCAAAAGTCCCGATTGACGGAGCGGATGTTTTCCGATATGATAGGGGCAGGATCGTTCCCCTCTCGGCGGAGCGCATCCAGACAACATGACAGGAGGCACAGAACTATGATGCTATCGAAAGACAAGGTCGCCATCGTCACCGGCGGCAGCCGGGGCATCGGCTTTGCCACGGTGCAGGCCTTTCTGGAGGAGGGTGCTGCCGTCGTCCTGTGCGCCAGCCGCCAGGAGACCGCAGACCAGGCCATCGCTCAGCTGAAGGAGGCCAACCCGGACGCAAAGGTGGAGGCCATCTGGCCCGACCTGGCGGATTACCAGGCAGTGAAGGCCGCCTTTGACGACGTGGCCGCCAGGTATGGCAAAATCGACATTCTGGTGAACAACGCAGGGGTCTCGGAGAGCACCCCTATCACCTCCTACACCGAGGAGACCTTTGACAAGGTGATGGACCTGAACGTCAAAGGGGTCTTCAACTGCACCCGTGCGGTGGTGGACGGCATGAAGGCCCAGGGCAGCGGCGTTATCCTCAACACCTCGTCCATGGTCAGCGTCTACGGCCAGCCCAGCGGCGTGGCCTATCCCACCTCCAAGTTTGCCGTCAACGGCCTGACCCTCTCCCTGGCCCGGGAGCTGGGGCCTGCGGGCATCCGGGTCAATGCGGTGGCCCCCGGCATCACCCTGACCGACATGATGAAGGCAGTGCCCGATGCGTATATCAAGCCCCTCGTCGCTCAGATTCCCCTGCGCCGTCTGGGGCAGCCGGAGGACATCGCCAACGCCTTCGTCTTCCTCGCCTCGGAGAAGGCCTCCTATATCTCTGGCGTGGTGCTGCAGGTGGACGGCCTGGCCAGATGCTGAACGCCTCTCCCCTTTCTGACAACGATCCCGGCCATCAGGGGCGCTGCGCACCGGCAGCGCCCCGCTATCTGTCGGCGGCGGTGGCACCGGAGCGGGACGGCCAACGGATTGACCGCATCGCCCGGGGACAGTTCGGCGTCTCCGGCACCCTCCTGCGCCGCATCAAGTGGCTGGAGGACGGCATCCGGCTGGACGGCGTCCGGGTCACCACCCGGGACCGGGCCAGGACGGGACAGGTGTTGGTCCTCCGTCTCTCCGACCCGGAGGGGGCGGAGGCATTGACGGCTGCGCCCCTTCCGCTGGACATCCAATATGAGGACCGGGACATCGTGGTGGTGAACAAGGCCCCGGGGATGTCCACCCACCCCGGCCCGGGGCACTGGGAGGACAGCCTGGGCAACGCCCTGACCTGGCACTGGCAGCAAAGCGACCCCTTCGCCACCTTCCACCCTGTCCACCGGCTGGACCGGGGCACCTCCGGGCTGATGGTAGTGGCGGCCCATCCCTTCGCCCAGGAGCGGCTGCGGCAGAGCCTCCACACCGGGGACTTCCGGCGGCAGTATCTGGCGGTGTGCGAGGGCTATCTCGCTCCATCGGAGGGGGTCATCGATCTCCCCATTGACCGGTGCCCCGACTCCATCCAGAAGCGGCAGGTCTCCCCCGGGGGACAGCCCTCCGTGACCCGCTATCGGGTGATCGCTCAGGCCCGGGGCCGCAGCCTGGTGGCCCTGGAGCTGGAGACCGGCCGCACCCACCAGATCCGGGTGCATCTGTCCCATCTGGGCCACCCGCTGGTGGGGGATTTCCTCTATGGTACCCCCTGCCCCGAGGTCATCGACCGGCCCGCCCTCCACAGCGGACGGCTGGAGCTGGCCCATCCGGTGACTGGAGAGCGGCTGACCTTTGAGGAGCCGCTCCCGGAGGACATGGCAAGGCTGCTCCGTGCGCCCCATTGTTCATAAATTGACCGTAGATTTACCGGTAAAAGTTGGGTAGAATAGGGTATCCTGACCCAAGCTCTGTAAGGAGGACGTCCTGTGAACAAGCTGAACAATCTCATCGAGCGCTTCTGCTATCAGCACCCCCGGTTCGGTATCCCCAACCTGGTGTATTACCTCATCGGCGGCAGCGCCATCGTCTACGTGCTGGACCTCATCTCCTACAGCGGGGTGGCGGTGTCCAGTATGCTCTCCTTCGACCGGGCGCTCATCCTCCAGGGGCAGGTCTGGCGGCTCATCACCTTTGTCTTTACCACCTGGGGTGAGAATGTCATCTACTTCCTGCTGGGGATGTACTTCCTCTGGTTTATCGGCACCAATCTGGAGCGGGAGTGGGGGACGGCTAAGTTCAACTGCTACTACTTCCTGGGGCTGATTTTGACCGTCGTCGTGGGTCTGTTCACCGGCTCGGCCAGCACCTCCTATCTGGAGATGACCCTGTTCCTGGCCTTTGCCACCCTCTACCCGGACGCTCAATTTCTCCTGTTCTTCTTCATCCCCATCAAGGCCAAGTGGCTGGGCTACATCGAGGGTGGCCTGCTGGCCATCTCCCTGGTGATGAGCCTGATCTCCCTGGACGTGGGCGGGGCCCTGTCCATCGTGGTGTCGGTGCTCAACTATCTCATCTTCTTCTGGCCGGAGCTGGTCTATCAGGTAAACCGTCTCCGGGGCCGGGCCAACCACGCCCGACAGCCCAACGTCATCCAGTTCAAGAAGGCCTCCCGGGACCTGAAAAAGCAGAACTACGCCCACAAATGCACCGTCTGTGGCCGTACCGACGTGGACTATCCCGACCTGGAGTTCCGGTACTGCTCCCGGTGCGTGGGGTATCACTGCTACTGCCTGGACCATATCAATAGCCACGTCCACATCACGGATGAGTGAGGGAAGTATTCCTCCCTCCGAGCGCAAAAAGACCCGGTGATCGCACGAGGCGTCACCGGGTCTTTTGCTTTGAATGGAATCGTGGTCAGATTTCCCGCCGCCCCTCCAGCGCACGGGCCAGAGTGGCGTCGTCGGCGTACTCCAGATGGCTCCCCACCGGGACGCCGTAGGCCAGCCGGGTGATTTTCACCCCAAAGGGCTTGAGCAGGCGGCTGATATACATGGCGGTGGTCTCCCCCTCCGTGTCCGGGTTGGTGGCCATAATGACCTCCTGCACCTCGCCGGAGGCCACCCGCTGCACCAGCTGGCTGATGCGCAGATCGTCAGGCCCCACATGGTTCATGGGAGACAGCACCCCGTGGAGGACGTGGTACAGGCCGTTATACTCCCCGGAGCGCTCCATGGCGATGACGTCCTTGGGGTCGGCCACCACACAGACGGTGCTGTGATCCCGCTTGAAGCTGGAACAGAGGGCGCAGGGACCCTCTCCCTCCGTCAAATTCTGGCACACCGGGCAGCAGGTGATGGAGCGCTTGGCCTCCAAAATGGCCTGGGCGAAGGACTCCGCCTCCTCATCCGGCAGGTCGAGGACATAAAAGGCCAGCCGCTGGGCGGACTTGGCCCCGATGCCGGGCAGACGGTTGAAATGCTCCACCAGCTGCTCCAGGGCAGGGGGAAGATACTGCATGGTCAGACGCTCCTTTTTCTTCTGAAAGCCGCCCTGCGCTTCACAAAAATGTCACAGGACGTCAGTTATTTTGCCACATTCCGGCCACATTTCTCTGTTATCGTCATAGACAGGAACAGCAAGCGGCGGGGCGGCATAGGATGTGATGCGGCCTCCAGCCCCGGAAATGCCAGGCTGTCCCAACGCCGCTTTCGATAGATGCCCCGGCAGCGCCCCTTCTTACCCCCAGAGCGCTGCCGGGGCCGCTTTATGTTTTTTCAGCGGTCATCCGTCATAGACAGACGAGGTGTTGCACTCCACGGCGTCGTAGCCGTCCGCCTGAAGGGCATCCAGGATGGCCCGCTTGTGGGTGGCGCCGAAGGCCTCCAGCGTCACCTTCAGCTCCACGCCGTGCTGACGGTTGATGTTGACGAACTGGTTGTGCTCCAGCTTGATGATGTTGCCGCTCTGCTTGGCCACCAGCTCCGCCACCCGGAGCAGCTCTCCGGGCCGGTCAGGGAGGTGCACCGAGAAGGTGAACACCCGGCTCCGGTTGATGAGCCCGTGCTGGATGATGGAGGCCATGGTGATGACGTCCATATTGCCTCCCGTCAAGATGGAGACCACGTTCTTGTCCTTGCAGTCCAGATGCTGGAGGGCGGCGGCGGTGAGCAGACCGGCGTTTTCCACGATCATCTTGTGTTTCTCGGTCATGTCCAGGAAGCAGTTCACCAGCTCCTCGTCACGGACGGTAATAATGCCGTCCAGGTACTTCTGGAGATAGGGGAACACCTTGTCTCCGGGGGTCTTGACCGCCACGCCGTCGGCGATGGTCTCCACCGTGGGGAGGGTCACCACATGGCCCGCCTCCAGGCTGGCCTTCATGGAGGCGGCGCCCTCCGGCTCTACGCCGATGACCTTCACATGGGGGTTGAGCAGCTTGGAGAGAGTGGCCACGCCAGCGGCCAGTCCGCCGCCGCCGATGGGCACCAGGATCACGTCCACATCCGGCAGGTCGGAGAAGATCTCATAGGCGATGGTGCCCTGACCGGTGGCGATACGCAGGTCGTTGAAGGGGTGGATGTAGGTCAGGCCCTCCCCCTCGGACATCTCGGCGGCCTTGTCAGCGGCGT
The DNA here is from genome assembly GCA_021201635.1 of Clostridiales bacterium. GTDB lineage: Bacteria > Bacillota > Clostridia > Oscillospirales > Oscillospiraceae > Onthomonas. The sequence goes on from JAJQEM010000123.1 coordinate 12,935, forward strand.
CGTCAAAGCTGCTCCCGTGGAGCACCACCCGGGCGCCGTAGCTCTTGGTGTTCTCCACCTTGATGAGGGGGGTGGTGGTGGGCATGACTACGGTGGCGGGCACCCCCGCCTTCTGGGCGGCGTAGGCCACCCCCTGGGCGTGGTTCCCGGCAGAGGCGGTGATCAGGCCCCGCTCCCGCTCCTCCTTGCTCAGAGTGGAGATGGTATAGTAAGCACCCCGAATTTTATAGGCGCCGGTAATTTGCATATTCTCCGGCTTGAAATAGACCTGGTTGCCGCAGCACCGGGAAAAATAGGCGGAGTGAATGAGATGAGTGTCCCTCAAAACGCCCTGCAACGCCCGGCGGGCCTCTCGAAACTCTTCCAATGTCATCATAGCGGGTGGATTCCTTCCTTCTGATTTCAGTACAAACACAGATGTGTGTGACACGCACTCCTGCTATTGTAGCCGTCTCCCGCCAAAATGTCAACAAAGGTTATGGGGTTTCCCAGGGCAACAGCATTTACTTGGCAGCAAGAACGGCGGCCAATGCCTCATTGC
>JAJQEM010000153.1:0-8985 GCA_021201635.1 Clostridiales bacterium
TTACATTTCCTGCATCTTCGTGTAATATATGAAATGGGGTAAAGTAGGCAGACATTGAGGGGAACTTCTGCTATCATAAATGTAAGCTGCACAGAGGAAGCGAGGGCACTGCATGACGCCAAAGGGAAAGGGAAACTCAACACGGCGGCGTTTTGGCATCTCCGCCCGGCTGGTAGCGCTGACGGTGCTGTTCACCGTAGTCATCGCCGCCATCGTTCTGTGCAGCAGCGTCTACTACCTCTCCATCCAGACCCGGCAGACCAGTCTCCAGGCGGCGGAGTACCAGCTGGAGACCGCCGTCACCTCTCTGTCCCAGCGGGTGACGGAGGTGGACGATCTGGTCAGCTGGTGCACGGTCAATACCACCGTGCGCACCTATTTGCTCACCAGCATCTCCGACAGTCTGGCCAACACCCTCTATGCCACCGTTCAGGATCAGTATAACTCTGTCAGCGTGTCCAGCTATATCCAACGGCTGCTGCTCTACAGCAGCGACGGAGACGGCGACAGCAAGTTTATCATGCTGGGCACTGCTATTTCTCAATCCGTCTCCCTGACGGATGAGCGGCTGCTTCTGCTCTCCGGTCTGAACGGAGTAGACACCGCCTGGGCCTCTGTGGTCAGCGACCCGCTGATGCAGCCGGGAACCGTCATGCAGGGTATTCCCGTGACCGCCACCGCCTCCAGTACCAGTGGCAGCTACACCTTAAAGGTTTATCTCTCCGTCTCTCCCTCCATTATTACCGACGTGCTCCGGCAGTTCTCTCTGGAGGACGGGGCCAGCCTCTACTGGGTGATGGGGAACACCGTCTATCTGGTGGAGGGAGACAGCCTGTCCGCCATCTCCACCGACGATGTCCAGATGGAGGAGGACGAGGAATCCGGCGCCACCCTGGACGAGGGTACCCTGCTCTACCGGGCGGAGATCGACGGCGTCCGCTGCTCCGTCATCGCCTGTCCCATCGGCGTACACGGCCTCTATCTGGCGGAGTCCATTCCGGACGTCCCCTTCGCTCAGCTGCTGCCCCAGTTTCTGGGCACTGTGGCCTTTCTGGTCATTGTCATTCTGTTCTTTGGCCTGCTCCTGATGCTGCTGCTCCGCAGACTGGTGCGCCGCCCCATCCAGGCCCTCCAGCGGCAGATCGACACCCTGGCCCAGGGGGATTTCTCCGTCAACCCCGACATCGAGTGGGATCACGAGCTGGGAGACGTGGGCCGGGGTATCAACCACCTGTCCCAGAGCATCACCACCCTGATGGACAAGCGGGTGGAGGACGAGAAAAAGCGGATGGATCTGGAATATCAGATGCTCCAGAGCCAGATCAACCCCCATTTTATCTATAACACCCTCAACAGTGTCAAGTGGATGGCCACCATCCAGCATGCCCCGGGCATTGTGGAGATGGTCACCGCCCTGGCCCGGCTGCTGAAAAGCGTCTCCAAGAGCACCCAGCGGCTGGTGCCGCTGGAGCGGGAGCTGTCCCTGCTGGAGGACTATTTCACCATCCAGCGCTATCGCTACGGCGGCACCATCGTCACTGAGGTCAGAAACGAGGCAGAGGAGCAGCTGCTCACCGACTGCCTCATCCCCCCAGTTCACCCTCCAGCCCCTGGCGGAAAACGCCATTTTCCACGGCATCGAGCCCAAGGGCTGCGCCGGGCAGCTGACCGTCACCGTCTGTCGGGATGAGGCCCAAGGTGATGTGCTCGTCAAATTGGAAGACGACGGGGTGGGGATGCCCCCTGATGTGTTGGCAAACGCCCTCCGGGAGCCGTCTGAGGAGGAGGCCCAGGAGCAGTTCCGTCACGTGGGTCTGTGGAACGTCCATCGACGGCTGCAATACAGCTTCGGGCCGTGCTTCGGCCTCTCTCTGGAGAGCACCCTGGGAGAGGGCACCACTGTCACCGTTCGCCTGCCCGGGCCCCAGGCAGGCCAGAAAAATCAACCGGAAGGAGGAACCGACTCATGATGAAGGTGCTGTTAGTGGACGACGAGCCGCTGGTACTCATCGGGATGCAGAGTATGCTCAACTGGGCAAAGCTGGGTCTGGAGATCGTGGGCACTGCCCGCAACGGCGCAGACGCCTGGACCATCGTTCAGGGCCAGCACCCGGACATTGTCATCTGCGACGTGATGATGCCCGTCATGAGCGGCCTCGACCTGGCGGAGAAGTGTCGGGAGGTGGATACCACCCTTCCGGTGTTCATCATGCTCACCAGCTATGAGGAGTTCGAGTACGCCAAACGCAGCCTCCGGCTGGGGGCGGTGGAATATCTGGTGAAGATGGACCTGACCCCGGAGCTGCTGGAAAACGCCCTCCACCGGGCCATCGAGCGGGTAAAAAAAAGAGCGGGTCCTTCGCACCCCGGAGGCCACCGCCGCCGTCAGCGGTCTGGGGCAGTACCGGGATCGGCTGTTTATCCAGCTCTACGGCGGTCTGTTCCGGGAGCAGGGCTACTTTGACAGCCTGTGCGACCAGCTGGGGCTGCAATTTGACGCCCCCTGGTATGTGGTGGCGGTGGCAGAGCTGGCCCATCGGGAGCTGCCCACAGAACGCCTAGTCACCCTCAGCGCAGGGGTGTCCAATATGGCGGCGGACATTCTGCCCAAGTACCGTCCCTGTACCGTCACCGCCAGCAATCTCAGCCACTTCAACGTCCTGTTCCCCCTGGACTCCCCTGCCGGGCTGGAGCAGCAGCTGGACGGCGTGCTGAAAAAGACGGGGCAGATCCTCTTTAACTATTTCAGCACTCCCATCCACTGGGCGGTGGGCCAGCCAGTGCAGGACATCTTGCAGATTCAGCAGAGCCAGCGCTCTGCCCTCTCCGTCCTCACCCAGGTCACCGACGCCCAGCCCGTCATGTTCTATCTGCCCCAGGCCACTACCCCGGTGGCTCACCGGGCTCAGACGGTGGTCCAAATTCAGAACTACATCTGCCACAACCTCTCCAAGCCCCTCTCCCTCAACGACGTGGCGGCGGTATTCAATTTCAGCCCCAACTATCTCAGCCAGCTCTTCTCCAAAAACGGGGAGTCCAGCTTTGTGGAGTTCGTCACCGCCACCCGCATCAGCACCGCCAAGGAGCTGATGGCCACCACCGATCTGAAAATCTACGAGATCAGCGACCGGGTAGGCTTTGAGAGCCCTTCCTATTTCAGCAAGGTATTCAAAAAGCTGGAGGGAGTCAGCCCCCGGGAGTATATGCAGCGGCTCCAGGGGGAGAGTGCGCAATAACCGACCCATTTTTCTGCTATGGAGGAACACGGAATGGAAACCATCAAGCTCAAGGTCCTGGACGACGTGGGCCACACCCTGATGACCTGCGACGCTGACCGTCAGGTCAGTCTGGTCTACACCGCCGCCTATCGCCCGGGGGACCGGGTGGCCCTGGAAATTCGCACCCCCGGGCGGTTCTGCGTCGTCCAGTTCGAGGACACCATGCCACCCGCCCTGGTCTACGTCCAAAAGCGAGAGATCAACTTCCACATCCCCTTCGGTGAGCAGGCCATCACCTACAGCCCCAAGAGCTTCACCGGCAGCCGCCACGTCATCCGGGCCCGGCTGGCCACAGAGGAGGAGGTGGCCGGGCGGCGGAACCTGGCCTTCAACCCCTACGACGAGCACGGGGACACCGGCTTTTTCCCCCACGCCAGCGCCAATGTGGAGACGAGGGGGGAGGCGGTGTTCGCCGCCCGGAACGCCATCGACGGCATTTTTGAAAACAGCGCCCACGGGGAGTACCCCTACCAGAGCTGGGGCATCAACCGGGACCCCAACGCCGCCCTGACCCTGGCCTTTGGCCGTAAGGTGGTGCTGGACGAGCTGCGGTTGACCCTCCGGGGCGACTATCCCCACGACAACTACTGGACGGGGGCCACGGTGGAGTTTTCCGACGGCAGCACCCTCTCCCTGTCCCTGACGGACAGCCGCCTCCCCCAGTCCTTCCCCTTCGAGGCAAAGACGGTGGAGTGGCTGGTGCTGAAAGAGCTGATTCAGGCGGAGGGGCCGTCTCCCTTCCCGGCTCTGACCCAGATCGAGGCTTGGGGAACCGAAACCGAGGAGCGGTCCCATGGCCTTTCAATTTAATTTCTTCGGCCTGGGGGACATGAGAAGCGCCCCCCAGGAGGACAGGCCACAGCGCACCGGTATCGTCCGTTACTTCCAGGTGTTCTGGGACAATCTGGGCAAGCTGCTGCTGGGCAATCTACTGTGCTTTGCGGGCTTTCTCCCCGCCGCTCTGGGCATCAGTCTGGGGCTGGTATTTGAGAATTTCTGGCTCACTCTTCTAGGCGGCATTGTGGGAGGGGCCGTGGCCGGACCGTTCTGGACGGCCATGGTTGATCTCTCCCTCCGCTGCTTCAGTGGACGGGTGGACGGCTGGTTTGCCGCCTTCCGGCACACCTTGGCCACGGTCTGGAGGCCCGCCGCCCTCCAGGGGCTGGTGTTGGGACTGCTGGTGTCCGGGTTCCTCCTGGTGGGGAGCTTCGCCTCCGGGCTGATGGAGGGCGGCTCCCTCCCCGCTCTGGGGCTGTGGGTCATTCTGGCCCTGGACTTTCTCCTGATGGCTCTGGCCGCCGCCATTCTCTTCCCGCCCCTGTGCTTTGAGCAGAGGCCCTTCCTCCAGCGGGCCCAGGAGGGCCTTACCCTGCTGCTGGACGCCCCTCTGCGGACCCTGGGGGCCACGCTGGGGATTCTCCTGTGGTGCGCTCTGCTCATCGGGCTGTTCCCCGTCAGCGTGCCGTTGGGAGCGGTGCTGGGCTTCTGGCCCCTGTCCCTGTTCACCGCACAGCTCCAGCGGCCCGGCCTGATGGACCGGTACGGTTCTCAGGAGGAGCCGCCCGAGGCGGAGCTGCCTCACGGCGACCCCGGGCGGTACACCCTGGGCCAGCGCACCGAGATCTGGTGGCGGCTCCACTGGGGAGTGGTGCTGGCAGTGGTGGGCTGCATCTGCCTGGTGCTTGGGGTGGTGCAGACCTTCCTGAGCATCCAGGAGCCGGATCTCCAGGTGGCCTTCGTCCACGCCGACTCCCTCCCGGACGAGGTGGTCTCCGCTCTGGAGACCTCTCTGGGCCAGATCGTGGGCGACGTGAACGGAGACGGGGAGGTAGTGGTTCAGATCAACGACTATCAGTTGGTCTTTGACGGCACCGCCACCGACACCGACGTACAGACCGCCGGTTCCACCCTGCTGGTCACAGACGTGGCCGGAGGGGAGAGCAGCCTGTTCATCGTGGAGGACGCCGACGGTTTCGCTGCGCTGTACGCCGACCAGATGGAGAGCGCCGACCCCCTGACCTGGGCGGACTATCCCGTCCTCGCCGGACTGGATGCCGGGACGTATACCACAGTGGAGGATATTGACGCCGATCTCACCGGCCAGGAGCTGCTGGCCGATTATGCCGTCTACGTCGCCGCCAAAGCGGACAGCGACACGATGGCCCTGCTGCTGGGAGAATAACAGAATCAAAACACTCCGACGGAACCCCTTCATTCGGGTTCCGTCGGAGTGTTTTTTATACGTCTGTCTTTTCCTCCGCCCACCGGCCGGGGCCGTCGCACAGCCCGCTCCACCGGCAGCCGCCACAGATCGACCTCCGCCCGCCGGGGGCCAGGATGTGCCGCTGCACCAGGGCGGTGAAGTTCCGGAAGGACAGCTCCTCTCCCTCCACCAGGCCGCACTGTTCCAGCACCGCCCGGTCATAGCGGGAGGCGTTCCCTGTCCCGGCGCACTCGTCGCCCCGACGGTTGGGGCAGGCGTCACACATCACGTCTGCCGCCACCGTCAGCCGGACGGTGGGATTTTCCGCCTCCAGCCAGGCCAGCAGCCGGTCTGCTGCCTGGGTGAATGCCGGGCTGTAGCCCTTTCCCTGATAGTAGGCCAGGCACATCCCGTGGTGGGGCCGCAGGGAGATGGCCGCCCCGCTGTTACCTGGGCACATGCTTTCCCAGGGTCATAGTGACCGCCAGGGCCAGGGCGATCTTCAGCAAGTCAAAGGGGATAAAGGGAAACACGCACCAGCCCAGCACGGTCATCAGGGTCACCGCCCCGTTGGCGCTGGTGTAGACTGCCATAAACCACGCCGTCCCAAACAGATAGCACACCAGCAGCCCCAGCACCATGGACAGCACCAGCACCCCGTTGCGTTTGGTGAACAGGCCCTTCCCCGCCTCGTTCCCTCCGGCGGCGGGGATGCGGAACAGCGCCTCCATCCCCCACATCACCAGGGCGGAGAACAGGAAACCGATGATATAGCCTCCGGAGCTGCCCAGCAGACTGCCCAGGCCGCCGCTGAATCCGGCAAACACCGGCAGCCCGATGGCCCCCAGCAGGATGTACACCAGTACCGCCAGTGTCCCCCGTTTGCCCCCCAGCAGCCCAACCGTCACAAAGACCGCAAAGGTCTGGAGGGTGAAGGGTACCGTTGTGGGAACAGAGATCCAGGAGCAGATGGCCATCAGCGCCGCAAACAGGGCGATGAGCACCATGTCCCGGGTTTTCAGGCCGTTTCTCTTGACTGTTACCGTTCCTTCGCTCATTGTAACTACCTCCCTCGTCCGGGCGTTTGCCCGGCCCGACCGTGATGATAGCACATGGAGGTGGTCATTGTCAACCTTTTTATTTTTATCGGTTTACAATTTGTTTTTCTCTCTTGCCTCCCCTGTAGACCCGTCAATCATACTTTACACGCCAGTGAGGGTTTGTGTTAAAGTTATTCATGGCGAATAGGGTCCCTGCCTTTCCGTTTTGGCCTGAACAACTCAACCATACCGCAGTTTTCTCCTATTCGCTATTTTTTCTTTTCCCTATCCGTTAAGCGTCATTGTAACATCTACAAATTTTTAGATTTCTCCCGAAACACGCAAAAAGGGCCCCTCAGGCCTCTCAAAACAGGTGCGAGAAAAAATATTTGCGGAAATATACGGTTATCGTTGACTAACATGGATACCATCGATATAATATAAACAGGAATCATTCCTAATTAAAAATCTCGCCGGTCATCCGGCATTCTGGAGGTACGGAACATGAAAAAGTATGTTTGCCCCATCTGCGGTTACGTTCACGAGGGCGAGATGCCCGAGGGCTTTGTCTGCCCCCTGTGCAAGTGCCCCGGCTCCAAGTTCATCGAGCAGACCGAGGGTCAGTCCTGGGCCGCTGAGCACATCGTCGGCGTGGCCAAGGACGCCCCGGAGGAGATCAAGCAGGGCCTACGGGAGAACTTCACCGGTGAGTGCACCGAGGTCGGTATGTATCTGGCTATGGCCCGTGTGGCCCACCGGGAGGGCTATCCCGAGATCGGCCTGTACTGGGAAAAGGCCGCCTATGAGGAGGCGGAGCACGCCGCCAAGTTCGCCGAGCTGCTGGGCGAGGTGCTCTCTGATTCCACCAAGGAGAACCTGACCGTCCGGGTCGAGGCGGAGAATGGCGCCACCGCCGGCAAGTTCGAGCTGGCCAAGAAGGCCAAGGAGCTGGGTCTGGACGCCATCCACGACACCGTCCATGAGATGGCCCGGGACGAGGCCCGTCACGGTAAGGCCTTCCAGGGTCTGCTCAAGCGGTACTTCTGAGCTGCATACCCGTTGAAAGGAGAAATCGTCATGGAAAAGTATGTCTGCCCCTGCGGCTATATCTATGACCCCGCCGAAGGGGATCCGGAAAACGGTATCGCCCCCGGCACCCCCTGGGAGGATGTTCCGGAGGATTGGGTCTGCCCCATCTGCGGCCTGGGCAAGGACGCATTTGAAGCGGAATAAAGAGCAGCTATAAGCTGCCGCAGGCAAGAGCCTGCGGCAGCTTTCGTCTGTCTAAAATTCTTTTTGATACGCTGAGACGAGAGAGCCGCCGATTTTCGGCGGCTCTCTCGTCCGTTTTAGACCGATCTTGTCATTCCAGCCGCAGCTCCTCGCCCTCGGCGCAGATCTGCTCGATCTCCCCGTCGCTGATCTGGTATGCCTCCCCAAAGAGCCAGGTCTCCCCGTCCTCGATGAGGAAAAAGCTGCCGTCCGGAAGGGCAAAGAAGCAGTTTCCGTAGCTGTCCCCACAGGTGATGTCCTCAAACAGCCGCTGTCCGTCCAGGCTGTTGTCCCGGACCATCTGATAGTGGGGAAGCACATTGATGTCGGTCAGGCCCAGGCCGGGAATGAATCGCTGATAGTCCGGATCGACGGACTCTCCCTCCAGCTCCGGCTGGGCATATACCGTTTCGGCACAGTTCATCGTCCCTGCGCTGATGCCCATGAGGATGCCGTCAAAGCCCTCCAGCAGCTTCTTCAGGCGGATGCGGCTGAAAAAGGCGTTCTCCGTTGGGACATGGCCCCCGGAGAGGAGGATGACGTTGCTCCCACGGACCAGAGCCTCCGTCTCCCCCTCGTTCCGCCCGTCACAGATTGTCATGTCCGCCAGGGCCAGACCGTGGTAAAGAAAGGCTCTATAAAAGGTGTCCATCATCTCGTCGTTGCCCTTAAACGCCTCCGGGTCGGCGGAGACTATGAGGCATCGGGCCTCCTCCGGCCAGCGCTGGGCCAACAGCTCCACAAAGCCATTGGACTCATCCAGGATACAGGGGAGGTCCACCCCCTCCGGTGCGCCCCGGGTACAGGGGCTGCTGGTCAAAAACAGGTGCATGAAAATACGCTCCCTTCCCATATCGGTGCGCTCCGCTGTTTACCGGACGATAGAACAGCTGCTGTCATAGCTGCTGAGTGTGCTGCCGCTGACGGCCCGCACCGTATAGTAATAGGTGATGTCGCTGCTGTCCTGGACAGCGGTGTCCGTATAGGTCAGGGCACTGACGGTGGTAATCAGCTTCCAGGAACTGCTGCTGGTCCTGCGATAGACCCGGTAGCCCGTTGCCCCATTCACTGCGCCCCACGTCACTGTCACGCCGTTATCAGCATTGGACAGGGTGACGACAGGCTGGGTCAGGCGCACAAGGCTTGTACTGCTGTCATAGGTACTGAGTACGCTACCAGAGACCGCCCGCAC
>JAJQEM010000153.1:9085-13400 GCA_021201635.1 Clostridiales bacterium
GTCCTGCGATAGACCCGGTAGCCCGTCGCCCCGCTCACCTTCCCCCAGGACACCTTGACCCCCGTGGCGGCATTGGCCAGGGATACGGTGGGCTGGGCCGGATATGTGATCGACTTGCTGCTGTCATAGCTGCTGAGCGTGCTGCCGGAGACCGCTCGAACGGTGTAATAATAAGTAGTGCCGCTGTTGTCCTTGGCAACCGTATCCGTGTAGGTCAGCGTGCTGACGGTGGTGATCCGCTTCCAGGAGCCATCGCTGGTCCTGCGATAGACCCGGTAGCTCGTTGCCCCGCCGACTGCGCCCCAGGACACCTTGACTCCGGCGGACACGTTCTCCAGGGTGACATTGGGCTGGGCCACATACAGGATAGAGCGGTCGGTCTCATAGTCGCTGGTGACCGACCCCGCATAGGCCTGTACGGTGTAGTAATAGGTGGTCCCGCTGCTGGCGGTGGTATCGGTGTAGCTGGTGGAGGTCGTGTACCCCAGCGTGGTCCAGCCGCCGGTGGTCTTGCGGCAGACGTAGTAGCCCTCCGCTCCCTCAATGGCGTTCCATTTTACCGTAACGCCGGTGGCAGAGTTGGAAAGGCTCACCGTCGGCGTGTCCAGATACTCCACCTGGTCACCCTCGATGGATACCTCCTCGATGTCATACCAGCTGAGATAGCTCCCGCTGTCGCTGTCGTAGCAGCGGACGGCATACTCGCTGTCCCCGGTGAGCGGGCTCTCATCCGTCCAAGAGGTATCCCCCGTCTCTCCCAGCGTGGTCCAGTCGGAGTCTCCCGATGTTCTGCGCAAAACCGCATAGGAGGAGACGCCGCTGACGCTGTCCCAGGAGAGAGTGACCGTGGGAGTATCTGTGGTGGTGAGGGTGACCACCGGGGTCGCCTTGGTGTACAAATCTCCCGAGGAGGGCGTCCAGCCCTTCCAGGTGCCTTCACTGCTGACCGCCAGGCGCTGCTCCAACGTCCAGCTGTCCTCCTCGGCAGGATAGTAGAAGGTGACGGAAGCGGTATCCGACTGGCTCTCGAATCCATCCTGCCCGTCTCCGGAGAAATGCACCCGTTTGAGGGCAGTGCAGCCAGAGAGGGCGTCCGCTCCCAGCGCAGTCAATCCCGCCGGGAGGGTCAGTTTGGTCAACGCAGTGCAGCCGCAGAAGGCGGAATCTCCCACTACGGTAACGGTGTCCGGCAGCGTCACAGAGGTCACGGCGGTCATGTTCTGGAACGCCCCCGTCCCGACAGAGGTGACGCCGCTGGCCAGGACGACGGTGCTGATCTCATCCGTCAGCGCCTCCCAGCCCCGGGTCTGACCTGTCAGGTCATACATAGCCCCCGTGCCGGAGATGGTCAGGGTGTTCCCCGACCACGACCAGGTCAGCGCACTGCCGCAGGGGGCGGCGGTCACGGTGATGGTGGGCGCAGTGGGGAGGTCGCTGGCCACAGTACCATCGTTGTCCAGAGCGACCACCGCATAGGTATAGGTCGCACCGTCGGCCACGGCGTCCAGCCAGGAGGTGTCCTTGGTGTCCCCCAGGGCTGTCCAGCTGCCGCTGGCCGTCTTGCGATAGACCCGGTAGCCGGAGACGTCGGAGAGAGTCTGCCAGCTGACCGTGATTCCCTGGCTGTTGCCGGAGGCGGCGGTCAGGCTGGGGGCCTGCCAGATCAGGCTGCCGTCCTCCTGCTGACAGCACCAGGTGACCTGGCTGCCTGCGGCGGACAGATCGAGGGCAAACCATTCATCGGCATATGCCTCCGTGACGATTGCAGTGCAGGCTGTCGTTCCAAACCAGTTAGACAGGGTCGCCGGAGCCTCACCTTGGAAATAGACCGTCTCCAGACCGGCGCAGTCATAAAAGGCGTAGGTGCCGATGGAGGTCACGGCGGCGGGAATCGTCAACTTGGTCAGCCCGCTGCACTTCTGAAATGCCCCGCTCCCGATGGTGGTCAGGGAGTCCGGCAGCTCCAGCTTGGTGAGACTGTAGCAGTTGAACAGCGCCCGGGTACCCAGCTCAGTAAGGTTCTCAGGCAAGGTCAGGCTGGTGAGCCCGGTGCAGCCATAGAGCACGTTCATGGGCAGCGTCGTCACCCCGTCGGGAATGACCAGGCTGGTCAGGCTGGTGCAGTTGTACAGGGCGGACTTGCCCAAAGAGGTCAGTCCACTGGGAAGGGTCAGATCAATCAGGCTGGTGCAGTTGCCAAAGGCCCCGTCCCCGATGGTGGTCACCGTCGAGGGGATGGTTACCGAGGCCAGGGCGGTACACAGATAGAAGGTGCGGTAGGGAATTTCAGCGACCCCCTCCGGGATAGCAACCTCGGTCAGGCTGGAGCAGCCATAAAAGGCGCAGTCTCCGATGGTCGTGACGGTGTCGGCAATGGTGACAGAGGTCAGGTTCGTACACTCCTGGAAGGCGTAGGGAGCCACTGAGGTGACACCCTCCCCGATCTCGACTGTCTGCACCTCTGTCCGAATGTAGTACCAGTCGGCATATCCCGCATCCCACGTCTCCACCATGTCATCGGTGCCGCTGATGGTCAGCAGTCCGTCTGAGGTGAGCTTCCAGGTCACTTTGTCCCCGCAGTCGCCGGAGGGGAAGTAGTGGGCATCGGAATCAGCGTATTCGCTGACCTCCGCTCCGTCGTCATCGATGCAGCAGACTTTATATTGATAAGTGTGATACAAACTGGCCTCTGTGTCCTTGTAGGTGACCTCCGTCTCGCCGGAGCCGGGATAGGAGGCATAGCCCACCAGGGCATACTCTCCCCCGTCCGTGCTGCGAAGGACCTTATAGTCATATTTCTCCACCACGTCCCAGGTGACATAGACGTAGGTGTCATAGACGTTGGAATCATTGATCTCCGTTGCAGTGCCGATGGCAGTGATGGTGGGGGCGTCGACTGTGGTGCTGTCAGAATCGTCGACTGCGACGGCACTATCTTCGTCAATGTCCTCTTCGTCAGCCTCCGCCTCGCTCTCTGTGAGCGCAGTCTCCGACGTCTCATCGACAGCCATTTCGTCGCTCTCGACTGCCGCTGCCAGGGCAGGCTGGGCCAAAATAGACAGGAACAGGCAGACTGCCAGCAGCAGCGCCGAGTATCGTTTCAGATGGATTTGCATAGGGTTCCTCCTTGCTGTTGAGGGGCGTCAATGGTTATACATTGTTACGATACCACATTTTCTCCCCTTTTGCAACAAAATGTGGCGACCCAATGTTGCAGCCGTGTAGGCTCTCCCGCCTTTGCGTGGCTCTAGGTGGACATGGGCCATACGAAAAAGCTCCGGCAACGGGGAAATGCCGTCGCCGGAGCATAAGATGTCGTATTGCGTCAGAAGGAAGTCCAGCCGCCGTCTACCGGCAGGATCGCACCGCTGATATAGGCCGATTCATCGCTGGCAAGGAAAAGCGCAGCGTTTGCAATGTCCGAAGCCTGTCCCTGGGCGGGCGCAAGCGCCAGCACGCCCTGGATCTTCTGGTATCCGTTCATATTTGGCATACCCATGGCGCTGCCGATCTCGGTTTGAATGCCGCCAGGAGCGATCACATTGCAGCGAATACCGTCTTTCATATACATATAAGCTACGTTTTTACTCATGGCGTTCACTGCGGCCTTGGATGCGCAGTAAACAGGGCCGGTAGCCTGATGAGAGGCGCCGATAGACGAAATATTGATGATGCTTCCGCCGTTGCCCTGCTCCAGAAAGACCTGGCAGGCCTTCCGCATGGAAGCCATGGGGCCGTATACGTTGATACCCATGACATACTCATACTTCTCGTCGGATGCCTCGGCGATGGGAGCCATATCATCCATGACGCCGGCATTGTTGACCAGGACGTCGAGCTTGCCGTATTCCCTGACAGCGAGGTCGATCATCGCCTCGTCGTCCTCACGTTTGGATACGTCGCCGGCAAAAGCGACCACCTTGCCGGGCGCATCCTTCAGGCTTTCGACAAGGGCGTCCAGGCGCTCCTTTCTGCGGGCGACTGCAACGACGGACGCCCCTGACTTCACGAATAATTCGACAATGGCCTTGCCCATACCGGAAGACGCACCGGTGACAACGGCAGACTTACCTGACAGATTCATAGCGTATTCTCCTTATCATAAAAGTCTTATAGTTGGTGGTTGGTTCATACTTGCCTATGCCTTACTGCACAAATGATACCACAAAAGCCGGAGCCTGACAATAGCCCTGTCCATGCGCAATCCACGGAAACGGCGCAAAATCATATCCTGCCGGGATTTCAGGGAAAATGATAAAATGGTCGATTGTAAAATGAAGTTGAAGGTCGATTGTAAAATGAAGTTGAACACCTA
>JAJQEM010000139.1 GCA_021201635.1 Clostridiales bacterium
TTCAATCGCTATGGATTTTTTAGGTGTTCAACTTCATTTTACAATCGACCTCTGTTATTCTACAGAGAAAAGGTGGTAAAAGAGGCGAGCAGCTCCAGCAAAACGCTGTTATCCAGGCTCTCCTGGCCGATCAGCCCGAAGGACGTCCCCAGAGAGCAGACCACCGCCACGATGATGAGCCCCCGCACCAGGCCGCAGACGCCTCCCAGGGACTTGTTCAAAAAGTGCAGTCCCGGCAGCCGGGCCGCCACATTCAGCACCCGGGCGATCAGATGTCCCAGCAGCAGAATGACAGCGAAGGAGATCACATACAGCGCCAGCCAGGCGATGGAGCAGGACAGGCTGACCGCCATGCTCTCCGCCACGCCGGAGGTCGCCTCCCGGACACCTTGGTCGATGGACTGCTGAACGGACTGGGAGAACTCCTGATAGACCTCGGAATCAAAGATCTGAGAGAAGATGCCCCCGTCCTCCAGGGCGGCGGACGCCTCGCCCTCGGTCTGCGGCTCTGTCTCCAGGGTCTCGTCGATGGACTGCTGGATGCTGCTCTGGATCGCAGGCTGGAGCATTTGGGCCACAGTGGGCGTCAGGCTGTCCGCCACGAACTGGGCCCCCACCAGGGCCAGAATGGCCGTCACCAGGCCGCACAGTGTCATGATAAGCCCCCGACGCACGCCCAGGACGGTAAACAGGATCAATACAATGATGATAACCAGGTCAAACACATTCATATCGCAAACCTTTCTTTACGGTAAAAAGACATGGGCCGTATCGCTGCCGACGAGTATGGCCGTGGCGTCAGACCGGGCCAGTGCCCGGAGGGAGCCGTCGCTGTTTTCAATAGAGGCATATTCCTCCAGATCAGAGGTGTAGACCGTCAGCTCGCTGCCGGTGAGCACAGCGATGTACCGTCCCGCCGCCGTTACGGACAGCACCTCTCCTTCGACCTCCAGCGTGCCGGAGACATTGCCCTGTCCGTCCAGCACCACGATCTCTCCCAGGGCGCCGGAGCGGTAATAGCTGAAATACTCCACCGCATACCCGTCCTGAAGGGAGTAGCTCTGGAGGTAATAGCTGCTCTCTGACCAGCTGCCCACCTCCTGGAGCGCACTGTCCAGGCGGCGGATGCCGTCCTCCTCCTGGAGCCAGATGCCGTCGTCATCCCAGGACAGGTCAAGCACCACGCCGTCGGACACCTGGGCGGAAGCGGTCTCGCTGCCGTCGGTGCAGCTGTACAGGGTCAGAGTGGACACGAAGTCCATACCATCCTGGCCGATGGTCAGCAGGGCCACCTGGCTGTTGTCCGGGGACACCACAGCGTCCATGACAAAGCTGGACGATATATTTTCCGTGATGGTCTTGTCCTGGCTGGCGTTGTAGACCGTCACCGCCGCTTTATAGCCGGTGGCCTGCTCTGCCACGGCCAGCCATCCCTGGTCATTCACCCGGGCGGAGATCAGCTCATAATCTCCCGACGTCTCGTATTTCCAAACCAGGATGCGCCCGGAAAACAGGTACAGTTCGCTGCCTCCGGCGTCATAGACCAGGGCATAGCTTCCCGCTGTCTGTACGACAGGCTGAGCCAGAGCCGCCTCCATATCCACATAGGCCGTGCCGCCGTCGGAATAGATCCAGATATGGTTGGCGTTGCAGACGATCAGGCTGTCGCTGAGGGCGGCATAGGTGTTGCCCGACTCAGAGGAGATGGTGAACTCCACCCCCTGACCCTCGTCCGTCCGCTCCAGGGCCTGATAGGTGAGATAGCGCTTGACCAGATCCAGGTTGAGCTGGTCCCGGTTGAGCACCAATACCACCGCCAGGGCCACCAGCAGGGCGGTGAAAATGCTCGCCAGCACCCGCAGCAGCACCTTCAGCCAGCCGGGGGTCTCCTTCTTTTGGCGGTCTCCCTCTTTCCGGCCCGTCGTCTGATTTTCCCGATTTTCTTCCATTCGCTCATTCCTCCGGGTCTGTATCCAGCCCTACCGGTTCCCGGTACCACAGCCGGGTCATGTAAAGCCCGCCGGGGGGCACCGTAGGTCCGGCCTCTACCCGATTTCCCCGCAGCAGAATGTCGCCGATCTCCTCTGGGGTCAGCTTGCCCTCGGCGGCGTAGAGCACCGTCCCCACCATGATACGAACCATGTTGTACAAAAATCCGTTGGCGCACACCTTCAGAGTGATCAGATCCCCCTCCCGGGCCACGTCGAAGTAATAGACCGTCCGGACGGTGGAGCGGACATTGGTGCCCACGTCCCTGACGGCGGCAAAGTCGTGGGTACCCACAAACTGCTCTGCCGCCCGGGCCATGACCCCCTCGTCCAAACGCTTGGGATAGAAATAGGCCCGGTTGACATAAAATGCGTTGCGTATCCGGGAGTTGAACACCTGATAGGTGTACTCCTTTTTGATACAGGAGGCAATGGCGTTAAACTCCTGAGACACCTCCCTGGCGGAGACCACCACGATGTCCTCCGGCAGCTGGGCATTGAAAGCCAGGGGCATCCGGTCACAGGGGATGGTGCAGTCCGTGCGGAAGTTGGCGATGTACACCTTTGCGTGGACACCGGCGTCGGTGCGCCCCGCCCCGGTAAACCGGACGGGGTGCTTCACCACCCGGGCCACCGCCTGCTCCAGGGTCTCCTGGACGGTGGCGCCGTTCTTCTGAATCTGCCAGCCGTGGTAGGCGGTGCCCACATACATCAGCTGTAAAGCGATATTGCGCATAGGCCCCTCCTTTCGGTGGCAGCAGTCTTTGTCACACCCCGAAGCCGATGGCCAGCACCATGACCACAGCGGTCAGTGCGACCCCCAGTCCCAGGGCCATATAGTCCTCTTTGGTATAGACCAGGTTTTTCAGCCGGGTGCGGCCCTCGCCCCCGTGGTAGCAGCGGCACTCCATGGCGGTGGCCAGCTCGTCCGCCCGCCGGAATGCGGAGACAAACAGGGGCACCAGCAGGGGGATGAGAGCCTTGGCCTTGTCCAGCAGATTGCCGGAGTCGAAGTCCGCTCCCCGGGCCTTCTGAGCGGACATGATCTTGTCCGTCTCCTCGATCAAGGTGGGGATGAACCGCAGGGCGATGGACATCATCATGGCCAGCTCGTGTACCGGCACATGGAGCTTTTTCAGCGGCCCCAGCAGGTTCTCGATGCCGTCGGTGAGCATGATGGGGGAAGTGGTGTAGGTCAGCAGGAAGGTCCCGCTGATGAGCATTAAAATGCGCACCACCATAAAGAAGGCCGTCCGGACGCCTCCGGTGGTGATGGTGAACACCCACCACTGCACCAGCACGTCCCCGGTGGTGTTGTAAAAAAGGTTGAGTACACCGGTGAAGATGAGGATGATGACCACCGGGCGCATACCGTTCAAAATCGCCTTGGCTCCCACCTTGGACAGCCGGATGCAGGTGATGAGAAAGAGCAGCATCAGGCCGTAGGTGACGATTCCCTGGGCAGAGAACAGGGCCACGATGTAGAGCACCACGATGATGATCTTGGTCCTGGGGTCCAGGTTGTGGACGATGGTGTCGCCGGGGAAAAACTGGCCCAGAGTGATGTCCTTCAGCACGCAGACCGCCCCCTTTTCTCTGCCAGGGCCAGCAGCACGTCCCTGGCCTCGTCCATGGTGTAGACGCAGTCGTCCTGGATGGGCAGTCCCAGTTCCTTAAGCCGCTGGAACACCTGGGTCACCTGGGGGATGCCCAAGCCCATGGAGCGCAGCTCCTCACTGTGGGAGAAGATGTCGTGGGGGGCGCCGTCCAGGGGGATTTTCCCGTCGTTGACCACCACGATGCGCTCTACCGACCGAGCCACCTCCTCCATGGAGTGGGAGACCAGGATGATGGTGGAGCCTTTAGACTGGTGATAGTCCCGGATGTTGGCGAGAATGGCGTCCCGACCCGCCGGGTCGAGGCCCGCCGTGGGCTCGTCCAGGATGAGCACCTCCGGCTCCATGGCAATGACCCCGGCGATGGCCACCCGGCGCTTCTGGCCCCCGGACAGCTCAAAGGGGGATTTTTCCAGATGATGCTCCTTCAACCCCACAAAATGGGCGGCCTCGTGGACACGGCGGTCGATCTCTTCCTTGCTCAGCTTCATGTTGGCGGGGCCGAAGGCGATGTCCTTGTAGACCGTCTCCTCAAAGAGCTGGTACTCCGGGTACTGAAAGACCAAGCCCACGTGGAATTTTACCTCCCGGACGCTCTCCTTGCTCTCCCAGATGTCCTTGCCGTGGAGCAAAATCTGGCCCGAGGTGGGCTTGAGCAGCCCGTTCAAATGCTGGATGAGGGTGGACTTCCCCGAGCCGGTGTGGCCGATCATACCCACATATTCCCCGGGGTAGATGGAGAGGCTCACGTCGGACAGTGCCTGATGTTCAAAGGGCGTTCCCTGGCTGTAGACGCAGCTCAGGTTCCGCAGCTCTAATATTGGTTCCAAACAATAATTCCTCCCTGTTCCGGTACCGCTCCCCATCCCGGGGATGCCATCCGGAGTTCGGTATTTGCCTGATTTTCTGTCTTATGCCAGCGCCCGGTAGATGGTCTGAGCGCAATCCTCCACCGAGAGGGCGTCCAGGGGCACATCCACCCCGCCCTGTCTCAGTTGATAGAGCAGACCCACCGTCTCCGGGACGGTCAGCCCCACCGATTTCAGCAGCTCCACCTGCTGGAAAACCTGTTTCGGAGGGCCGTCTGCGATGATTTTGCCCTGATCCATGACCACCAGACGGTCTGCCAGAGCCGCCTCGTCCATGTGGTGGGTGATGAGGACGATGGTGGTGCCCCGCTCCCGGTTGAGACGGGTGATGGTGCGCATCACGTCCTCCCGGCCGATGGGGTCCAGCATGGCGGTGGGCTCGTCCAGGACGATGCACCGGGGGAGCATGGCGATGACGCCCGCAATGGCGATGCGCTGCTTCTGACCGCCGGAGAGAAGGTGAGGGGCGTGTCTGGCGTACTTGCTCATCCCCACCAGCCGCAGCGCCTCATCCACCCGCCGACGAATTTCCTCCGAGGGAACCCCCAGGTTTTCCGGGGCGAAGGCCACATCCTCCTCCACCACGTTGGCGACGATCTGGTTGTCCGGGTTCTGGAACACCATGCCCACCGTCCGCCGGATGTCCAGCAGGTGCTCCTCGTCGGCAGTGTCCATGCCGTCCACGTAGACGGTCCCTCCATTTGGGAGATAGACGGCGTTCATGTGCTTTGCCAGGGTGGACTTGCCCGATCCGTTGTGCCCCAGAATGGCCACAAAACTCCCCTGTTCGATGGACAAGTTCACCCCATCCAGTACCAGGTTCGACCCCTCCGGCACGTCCGGGTACTGGAAGGTGACGTCCTTGATTTCGATAATATTTTTCTGTTCCATGTTACCTCCTGTCTGCCATCCACCGCCCCGCAGAGCCGCAGGGCAACGCCAGGCCGGTAACCGTCACCGGCAGACCCAGCTCGCCGCACTCCGTATGGCCCCCGTGCTTTGGCGTCACCAGCACGTCCAGCAGATAGCCCAGCACAGAAGGAGCCAGGCCGGTGCTATAGGAATTGATGAGGAAAAACAGGGGCCTGTCGCTCAAAAGCTGCACCGCCCGCTCCAGAAAGGGATAGAGGCTGTCCTCCAGCTTCCAGACCTCCCCGGACGGCCCCCGTCCGTAGGAGGGCGGGTCCATGATGATGGCGTCGTACCGATGCCCCCGGCGAATTTCCCGCTCCGCGAATTTGCCGCAGTCGTCCACGATCCAGCGGATGGGGGCGTCGGTCAGCCCGGAGAGGGCGGCGTTCTCCCGGGCCCAGGCCACCATGCCCTTGGCGGCGTCCACATGGCACACCTGGGCCCCGGCGGCGGCGCAGGCCACTGTGGCCCCGCCGGTATAGGCGAACAGGTTCAGCACCCGTATTGGCCGCCCGGCGGAGCGGATCATTTCCCGGGCAAAGTCCCAGTTGACCGCCTGTTCCGGAAACAGGCCGGTATGCTTGAAGTTCATGGCTCCCACCTGGAAGGTCAGGTCGTCATACCGCACCTGCCACCGGTCTGGCATACGCCCCTTGTCCCAGTGTCCGCCCCCAGAGCTGGAGCGGTGATACCGTCCGTCAGGGTGCTTCCACTCCCGGCGGTCTCGGGGAGTGTTCCAGATGGCCTGGGGGTCGGGGCGCACCAGCACCGTTTTTCCCATCGCTCCACCTTTTCCCCGCCGCCGCAGTCAATCAGCTCATAGTCTTTCCAGCGGTCTGCAATCCACATAAGCCCTGTTCTCCCATTTTGATTTCTCCCCATTTTACCATCCCCTCCCCTGTCCGTCAATGTAAGATGTGTGAATTTATTCATTGATGCTAGGGAAAGGCTGACGGGACAGCGACATCCGGCGTACAGCCGAGCGGCCCCCTGTTTTTTGGTATCATAGCAATAAAAATCGCCCTCCTAAGAGGACGATTTTTATATTGCATATATTGCGATCTGAAAATGGTGGAGATAAGCGGGATCGAACCGCTGACCTCTTGAATGCCATTCAAGCGCCCTCCCAAGCAATGCGGTTTCGCACCCCCAGAGAACGGGTGCGGACCGCTGATTTTGTTGGAGCGGATTGGACATTTTAATCTCATTTTGGAGGCTATACCATGAAAATAGTTTATTGTGCATTTAACATCGACACTGCCAGCGTGGAGCTGCGGTTCAATGACGGAACAGAAATCAGCATCTATACCCCAGGGGTGGACGATGAACTCTGCCCCTCCGTCCCCATGCAGACAGAGATCGACTGGCTGATCTATGACAAGCCGTTGACCTATGCCAGGCTGGTGTTCTCTGGGTAGTTGGCGCAGTATGCCAGAGATACAGATGGAACGCACGGGATGGTTTTCAAAAACCGTTTGCCTTTTCCCCATTTCAATGCTACAATGCGGTCATCAAGACATGAGGACAGGAGGTCAGACAGTGATGAAGCAGCTGTTGATTCGGGCCGACGACGTCGGTTACAGCGAGGCGGTCAACTATGGCATTGAAAAAACGGTGAAGGAGGGCCTGGTGGGAAGCGTGGGGCTGATGCCCAATATGCCCGCTGCGGAACATGGCCTTCGTCTGCTCCGTGGCACCGGCGTCTGCATTGGACAGCACACGAATATCTGTCTGGGCAAGCCGTGCGCCGACCCGGAATCCATTCCCTCCCTGCTGGACGAAAACGGGAATCTGAAAAGCAGCCGAACCTATCGCAGCGCCTTTCGAGAGGGGAGAGAAATCGCAGCGGTAGAAGAACTGGTCATCGAGATCGAGGCGCAGTACCATCGCTTTGTGGCCCTGGTGGGCGCAGAGCCGGACTATTTCGAGGCCCATGCGGTCATGAGCCGGAACCTGGTCGCCGCACTGGAGATCGTGGCCCAACGCTTCGGCCTGCGGTACAGTGCCATGGCCCCCGGAGACAGGGTGAGCACCTTTGCCGGGCGTCCCATCGCCTGCTGCCATATGGGCAGCATGGAGGCAGACTATGACCCGGCGGCCAGCCTCCGGGCGGGTGTGCAGAGCGCAAGAGAGGATATGCCCAATATTTTTGTCTGCCACCCCGGTTATCTGGACGCCTTCCTGCTGCGCTCCTCCAGCTTGACCGTCAACCGCACGCTGGAGGTGGAAATGCTCTGCGACCCGGCGAACCGTCAATGGCTTGCGGAACAGGACGTGGAGCTAATCACCTACAGAGACATCTGACACCAAAATTAGAACCTGCTTTATGCTTTGAATGAAAATATTGGAATTTGAGCCGATGAGAGAGGCGACACTTTCACAGGCATAGCCCTGGTATTCATCGCAATTTCAATCCACGTACCCTGCAAGGGCACGACCCCGGTTCTGCTACGTCAACAACAACTGCAATGCATTTCGATCCACGCCCCCGTAAGGGGAGCGACTTCATAGGAAGTTGTGGTCAAATCCGTATCCGTATTTCAATCCACGCCACCCTTGCGGGTGGCGACGACAGGGCAACCCCTTACACCTCCCGGTTGTAAATCCCGGCGACCTCCTTCCGGCCTGGCACCATGACGCAGACCACGGCGGCCAGCTCCACCAGGCCAAAGATCAGCACCACCGTCCGCTCCGGCAGCAGCTCCGCCAGACCGCCCGCCGCCAGGGAGCCGAGGATACCGCCCATGGAGCAGATCATGGTGAACACGCTGTTGAATCTGGCCCGCACCGTGTCCGGGACATAGGACTGGGTGGCGGCGGTGCGGATGTTGTAGGAGGTGACGCCCAGCGCCCCACAGAGGAAATTGGCCGCCGCCATCAGGGGGACAGGGAGAAACAGGATGCCGCAGTCCAGGGCGGCAATGACAAAATAGACGGTCAGGGCGATGGCGAACTTGCACCGGGCGGGGATTTTGATCCGGTAGTGGAGCAGTCCCCCAGCGAACCGGCCCGCCACGGAGAAATTGGAGACGATGGCGTACAGTGTCACCGCTGCCACCGGCCAGGCGGAGAACAGGTCGGCGTTGTTGCGGAAGAAGGGCAGCCACAGTCCCTCTGCGGCGTTCCCTGCAAAGCTGGAGAAGGCGAAATACGCCGTGATGACCAGCAGGCCCCGTTCCCCCGCCAGATAGTCCAGCCCGGAGCGGAACTCCCGGCGGAACCGGGACAGGGGAGAGCCTTCCGTCCTCTGGGGCGTCTGGGCCATGTGGGTCTCCTGATAGCCGATGGTGCGCTCAAAGCAGGCGGCCACCAAAAGACATACGGCGTTGAAGGCGAACAGGGGGGCCACCGTGCCCAGGGCGGTGTAGATCACAGTGGCGATGGGACTGGTCATGGCCGCCAGGGGCCAGAGCAGGCTGGAGACAGAGTAGCCCTGGGACAGATGGCCCTCCGGGATGAGGTTGGGGTAGAGGCTGTCATAGGCCACGGTGTAGACGCTCTCAATGGCCCCCGAGAGGACGGTATAGCCCAGCAGCACCGGGTAGCTGTACCACCCAGACCGGAGCAGCAGGAACATGACCAGGGCGATCCCGGCGGAGAGAAAGTCCAGCCGGTAAATCGCCTTTTTCCGGCTCATCCGGTCCAGATAGGGCCCGGCGATCAGGGGACAGATGAGCATGGGTAGCTGATAGCCCACGTTGGTCAGGATGTAGAGCAGGGTGGAGCCGGTGTAGTCCAGCACCATAATGCTCAGGGCAAAGCCGGACAGGGTTCCCCCCTACCATGGAGACCACGCTGCCCAGTGTGATAATGGTAAAATCCCGGCTCCAGAGGCTGGAGCCTCCGGTGTGGGGATGCGTATTCGTTTTCTTCATAAAAAAATCCTCTCCTGCGCCGTCTGCGCAGATGATTGTTCCCGTATCCGGGCGCAAAAAGGGCAGACAGGCAGAGAGAGGACGCAAAAAGGCAATAAAAAGCCCGAAGCGCACCCATTCTACCATGCGACTGATCCAATCTGCCCACAGGAACCTAAGGGCATATCCCCGATGGGACACGTCCGTTTTTGTTCACGCTATGGGGTTCGACTGGAATATCAAATCTGCATGATAGACATAGTGGCTCCGAAGCCTCCGTTCTCTATTTTGGTTGTGGTCAGTTTAGCACGGGACGGGGACGGTGTCAAGGAGCGGGAGACGTTTTTCAGATTTGGATCCTGCGCCACAAGGTGCCCAGAGCCTTCGTGAACAGCGATATGTGGTCGCATTCCCTGCTGTCAGGTCAATGCGGCGCCCCGATAATCGCCCACCGGTCATAAAAATTGCGTTCGCCCCATAGGCTTCAACAGCCGGACCTTCCGCCCGGCGGTCTGGAGTGGTTGCCATGAAACAGGATATGGAGGAGCGGGCAATGGCTGTGGCTCGGTATATCATCGAGCATCGGGCCACCGTCCGAGCGGCTGCGAAGGAATTTGGAATTTCAAAATCTACCGTGCACAAGGACCTCCGGGAACGCCTCCCTGGCATCAACCGAGCCCTCTATTTACAGGTAAAGCCCATTTTGGAGCAGAATAAGGCGGAGCGGCACATCCGGGGCGGCATGGCCACCCGACGAAAATACAAAGGAGACGAGCGAGACAAAAGCACCCCTCCCGCTCTGACCGGGCAGGGAGAAAAAACGGCGGAAACATTGTAATTTCCCGCCCGTTCCGGTATAATGGGGCAAAGCGATTCCCGTCCCTGCGGCCCGGGCCGCAGTCAAATGATACCATGTGGGAGGTTTTCTCATGTTAAGCGGCAAGACCGTGGTTTTAGGGGTCACCGGGGGCATCGCCTGCTATAAGGCGGCGGCGCTGGCCTCTGCCCTGGTGAAGCAGCACGCCGATGTCCAGGTGCTCATGACCCAAAACGCCACCCAGTTCGTCACCCCCATCACCTTTGAACAGCTCACCGGCAACAAAGCCCTGGTGGACACCTTCGACCGGAACTTCCAGCACAGCGTGGAACATGTCGCCGTAGCGGACCGGGCGGACTTCGTCCTCATCGCCCCCGCCACCGCCAACGTCCTGGCAAAGCTGGCCAACGGTCTGGCGGACGATATGCTGACTACCACCGTTCTGGCCTGTGACTGCCCCAAGGCGGCGGCCCCGGCCATGAACACTAAAATGTATGAAAATCCCGTGACCCAGGACAATCTGACCACCCTCCGACGGTACGGCTGGGAGATCGTGGAGCCTGCCTCCGGCCATCTGGCCTGCGGGACAACAGGCAAAGGGAGGCTCCCGGAGCCGGAGGAGCTGCTGGAGGTCTGTCTCCATGCCCTGGCCCACGAGAAGGATATGGTTGGCAAGCGGGTGCTGGTCACGGCAGGCCCCACCCGGGAGGCTCTGGACCCGGTGCGCTATCTCACCAACCACTCCTCGGGGAAAATGGGCTACGCCATCGCCAAAGCAGCCAGCCGCCGGGGAGCGGAGGTCACCCTGGTCTCCGGGCCCACCGACCTTCCCCGGCCCCGATATGTGGAGACGGTGGACATCGTCTCTGCCCAGGATATGTATGAGGCGGTGACCGCCCGGGCGGGGGAGATGGACATCATCATCAAGGCCGCCGCCGTGGCGGACTACCGCCCTGCCTCCGTCGCTGACAATAAGATGAAAAAGGGGGACGGGGATCTGTCCATCTCTCTGGAGCGGACGAAGGACATCCTGGAGGAGCTGGGGGCGCACAAGCGTCCGGGACAGTTCCTCTGCGGCTTCTCCATGGAGACAGAGCATATGGTGGAAAACAGCCGGAGCAAGCTGGAGCGGAAGCATCTGGACCTCATCGCCGCCAACAACGTCAAGGTGCCCGGGGCGGGCTTCGGGGTAGAGACCAACCTTCTGACCCTCATCGGCCCGGAGGGGGAGCGGGAGCTGCCCCTGATGACCAAGGACCAGGCCGCAGACGCCCTCCTGGACGAGATCTTGCGCCGGATGGACGGACAGAACAAGGACTGAACGAGCGAAACACGAACAGGGACGGGGACTGTCGAACGACAGCCCCCGCCCATTTTTTGCTTTGATATTCGGTTAGATAGACAGGCTCTTACTTGGCGTACTCTACCGCCTTGGTCTCCCGGATCAGGTTGACCTTGATCTGGCCGGGGTACTCCATGGTATCCTCGATCTGCTTGGCGATGTCCCGGGCCAGGATGACCATCTGGTCCTCGCTGACTTCCTCGGGCTTGACCATGACCCGGATCTCCCGTCCAGCCTGGATGGCATAGGCCCGCTCCACGCCCTTAAAGGAGGAGGAAATCTCCTCCAGGCGCTCCAGGCGCTTGATATAGTTCTCCACGTTCTCCCGGCGGGCGCCAGGACGGGCGGCGGAGATGGCGTCGGCGGCCTGTACCAGACAGGCCACGATGGTCTGAGGCTCGATGTCGTTGTGGTGAGCGGCGATGGCGTGGACGACGGCGTCGCTCTCCTTATAGCGCCGGGCCAGGTCCACGCCGATCTGGACGTGGGATCCCTCGATCTCGTGGTCTACGCTTTTGCCCAGGTCGTGGAGCAGTCCGGCCCGCTTTGCCTGGGCCACGTCTGCGCCGATCTCGGCGGCCAGAAGCCCGGCCAGCTGAGAGACCTCGATGGAGTGGTTGAGCACGTTCTGACCGTAGCTGGTGCGGTAGTGCAGGCGGCCCAGGAGCCGAACCAGCTCCGGGTGCAGGTTGTGGACATTGGTCTCCAGGATAGCCCGCTCGCCCTCGGCCTTCATGGTGGCCTCCACCTCACGCTTGGCCTTCTCCACCATCTCCTCGATGCGGGCGGGGTGGATGCGGCCGTCGGCGATCAGGCGCTCCAGGGCGATCCGGGTGATCTCCCGGCGGACTGGGTCAAAGCAGGAGATGGTGATAGCCTCCGGGGTATCGTCGATGATGAGCTCGGCACCGGTGAGAGTCTCCAGTGCCCGAATATTCCGGCCTTCCCGGCCAATGATGCGCCCCTTGATCTCGTCGTTGGGCAGGGGGACAACCGAGACGGCCACCTCTGCCACCTGGTCGGCGGCGCAGCGCTGAATGGCAAGGGCGATCTGCTCCCGGGCGTAGGTCTCCGCCTCCTCCTTGAATTTGGTCTTGATCTCCTTGATCTTGACCGCCTCCTCGTGGGTGACGTCGTCCTGCACCTGCTGGATGAGATAGCTCTTGGCCTCGTCTGTGGTGAATCCGGAAATGCGCTCCAGCTCGTCCAGCTGGCTCTGTTTCAGCTTTTCCGCCTCCTCCCGGGTACGGTCGGCGGCGGCCAGCTTGTTTTGCAGCTTTTCTTCCTTCTTCTCGATCTGGTCGGTCTTGCGGTCCAGATTGTCCTCCTTGGACTGGAGACGGCGCTCCTGCTTTTTTAGCTCGGCCTGCTGCTCCTTGACCTCCCGGTCGAAGACGCTGCGCTCCTGGTGAATGGTCTCTCTGGCCTCGGCCAGTGCGTCCCGCTTCTTGGCCTCGGATTCCTTGATGGCGGCGTTGACGATACGGGTCGCCTCGTCCTCGGCGGAGCCGATCTCCTTTTCCGCCACGCTCTTACGATAGGCATAGCCGCCCACAGCGCACGCTACGCCAACGATGAGAGCAATGAGAATAGTAACTAAAATAGGAACATCCATTGTTGAAAGATACACCTCCTTGTTCATTTGTGGTTTGGGAATGTTTCCATGCCCCGGAAATGTGCAAAAAGAGGCAGACGGCAGGTTGCCGCCTGCGGGAAAGACGTTAAAAAACAGCCCTCGCAAAGCCGCCGAGGGGCGACTCTCCGTTCTTCAAAATAATCCATTTGTATTTTACTTGTAATCCTCCGCAATGTCAAGATGGTTCGCCTCAAATTTGGGAGAAATGCAAGGGCGTTCAGCCCTCTCTGCCGGGCACCCGGTCTGCTTGTTTCCTTTTGTTAATATTTGTACGAAAATTGCAAGTGCAAGTTGAACACATCCGCAAAAAATTTTTAATAGAGTC
>JAJQEM010000085.1 GCA_021201635.1 Clostridiales bacterium
ACTCTATTAAAAATTTTTCGCGGATGTGTTCAACTTGCACTTGCAATTTTCGACGAAATGATGTATGATAAAATGCAACAAGGGAGAACGACTGTTTTCCCGCAAGGTTGAGCAAATCAACCAAAAAATATTAGGAGGAAGATGAACCATGAAGAATCTGCGCAAACTGATGGCCCTGCTCCTGGCGCTGGCTATGTGCTTCGCCCTGGCTGCCTGCGGCGGCTCCTCGGACGACACCAGCAGCACCGACTCCACCGACGACACCTCCACCTCGGACGCTGACACCGCCACCGACGACACCGCCGATGCCGATGCCGACGCTGAGACCGAGGAGACCGGCGACGACAGCAGCTCTGCTGAGGAAGTCACCATCACCTGGGCACTCTGGGACTATGAGAGCACCGCTTACTGGGCCGCTCTGAAGGAGGGCTATGAGTCCACCCATGAGGGCGTGACCATCGAGGTCATCGACCTTGGCTCCACCGATTACATGACTCAGCTGGCCACTCAGCTGGCCGGCGGCAACAGCGAGCTGGACGTCGTCTCCATCAAGGACATCCCCGGCTACTCCAACCTGATTAACCTGGGCCTGCTGGAGCCCATGAACGACAACCTGACCATCGATGAGGCCGACTTCAACGGCGTTCTGGAGCAGCTGACTGCTGATGACGGCAACTTCTATGCCATTCCCTTCCGGTCCGACTTCTGGGTGCTGTTCTACAACAAGGACCTCTTTGATGCTGCCGGCGTCGAGTATCCCTCCAACGATCTGACCATGGAGGAGTATGATGCTCTGGCCCGCCAGCTCACCAGCGGCGAGGGCTCTGACAAGGTCTATGGCACTCACTACCACACCTGGCGTTCCGACGTCACCCTGTTCGGCATCCTGGACGGCGAGAACACCATCATCGACGGCACCTACGACTTCCTGACCGAGTACTATGAGCTGGTTCTCGCTGAGCAGGAGGACGGCATCTGCATGGATTACGGCGAGCTGAAGACCTCCGGCCTCCACTACTCCGCCGCCTTCGAGAACGGCCAGGCCGCTATGTGCCCCATGGGCAGCTGGTTCATCGCCACCCTGCAGACCTACAACGCTGAGGCCGAGGCCAATGGCGTGGACGAGGTCAACTTCGGCATCGTCAAGTATCCTCATCCCGACGGCGTCGAGGCCGGCACCACTCTGGGCACCGTGACCTCTCTGGGCGTCAACGTCAACTCCGAGAACAAGGACGCCGCCATCGACTTCGTCAACTGGTGTGCTTCCGCTGAGGGCGCCGACATCATGGCCTCCACCGGTTCCTTCCCCGCCGTCTCCACCGACGATACCGTCTCCATCATTTCCTCCACCGAGGGCTTCCCCAACGACGAGAACTCCCTGGAAGCTCTGAACACCGTGGCCGTCTATCTGGAGATGCCTCTGTCCTCCTATGCCTCTGAGATCGAGACTGTGCTGAACACTGAGCACGACGCCATCATGACCGGCTCCGAGACCATCGAGGAAGGCATTGCCAACATGAACGAGCAGGTCCAGGCGATCCTGGCCGGCTGAGACTGAGCCATTCCTTTCCTTCTATGAACTGACGGACAATGGGGCGGGCTGTGTCGCCCGCCCCATTGCTATACGCAAAATCGACCGTTTACGAGAAAGGAGAATGTGTCAAGATGGCAGTCCAAGCAGTTGCACAGCCTAAAAAACAGCCTCACGTGATGAAAAAAGAGACGCGCAACAATCTGATCGCCTATTCCTTTATCGCACCTAACTTCATCGGGTTCTGCGTCTTTACGCTGGTCCCCGTGGTGTTCGCCATCGCTCTGGCCTTCTGCAGCTGGGACGGCGTCAACGACATCACCTTTGTCGGTGTCCAGAACTTCATCGACCTGCTCAGCGACAAGACCTTCCTGGCGGCTTTCCAGAACACCATCGTCTACTCCGTGGCGGTGGTCCCCCTGACCATGGTCTGCGCCCTGGGCCTGGCTATTTTGCTCAACCAGAAGATTGTCGCCCGGGGCTTCTTCCGCACCGTGGCCTTCTTCCCCTATGTGGCCTCTCTGGTGGCCTGTGCCGCCGTCTGGAACATGATCTTCAGCCCCAGCATGGGCCCTGTGAACATGCTCCTGTCCGCCCTGGGCGTGGAGGACCTCCCCCGCTGGGCAGCCGGTACAGAGACCGCCATGCTCACCGTCGTCCTGTTCAGCGTCTGGAAGAACATGGGCTATTACATGGTCATCTATCTGGCCGGTCTTCAGGGCACCAACCCCGAGCTGGAGGAGGCCGCCGAGCTGGACGGCGCCAACAAGTGGCAGATCTTCTGGCACGTCACCCTGCCCCAGCTCCAGCCCACCACCTTCCTGGTGGTCATCACTCTGACCATCGCATCCTTCAAGGTGTATGACCAGATGTACATGATCACCCAGGGCGGCCCGGGCAACGCCACCATCACGCTGGTGTACTACATCTACAACGTGGCGTTTGTCAACACACCCAAGTATGGCTACGCCAGCGCAGTTGCTATGGTGCTGTTTGTACTGGTTCTGATCGTGACGATCATCCAGTTCCGCAGCTCCTCCAACAACGATTAAGGGGGTGGGATTATGGCAACGCAAGCGGTGAAACCTCATTCTGCAAAGGCCCAGCATACGATCATGATGGTCTTTATTTACCTGATCCTCATCCTCGTGGCTGTTATCATGCTCATCCCCTTCGTATGGATGCTCTCTGCCTCCCTGAAGCTGAACAAGGACGTGTTCAGCTTCCCCATCGAGTGGATTCCCTCCAACCCCCGGTGGCAGAACTACCAGGACATCTGGACCAAGATTCCCTTGCTCACCTTCATCAAGAACAGCGCCAAGCTGACCGTCATTGTGACCCTGCTCCAGCTGTTCACCTCCAGCTTTGCGGCCTACGCCTTTGCCAAGATGGAGTTTAAGGGCAGAAAGACCCTGTTCCTGGGCTACATCGCCACCATCGCCGTGCCCTGGCAGGCGTACATGGTGCCTCAGTTCATGATGATGCGCTCCTGGAACCTGAACAACACCCATCTGGCCATCATCTGTCTACAGGCGTTCAGCGCCTTCGGCGTGTTCCTGATGAAGCAGTTCTATGAGGGCGTGCCCTCCGAGCTGTGCGAGGCGGCGAGAATCGACGGCCTCTCGGAATACGGAATCTGGGCGAGGATCATGCTGCCGCTCTCCAAGCCGGCTCTGTCCACCCTGGTCATCATCACGGCGGTGAACACCTGGAACGACTTCCTAGGGCCCCTGATCTATCTGACCAAGACGGAGCTGAAAACCATCCAGATCGGCCTGCGTATGTTCATCAGTCAGTATTCCGCCGAGTACGGCCTCATCATGGCGGCCTCGGTGGTGGCTCTGATCCCGGTGCTGATCGTGTTCCTGGCGCTGCAAAAGTACTTCGTCCAGGGCGTGGCCTCCTCCGGTCTGAAGGGCTGAGCCTGACCAACTGAATACCTGACATCAAACCACACTCCGGCAGGGGCAGGGGATTTGCCCCTGGCCCTGCCGATTCTTTTTGAGGAGACGCCTATGCGCAGCAAATACACGCCCCTGACGGATGAAGAGGCCTTGGCCGCCCTGGACCGGTGCGTCCGCCAGGTGCGGTGCAATCTGCCTCTCTATACGAACCGATGCCAGAACCACACCAGCATTGACGGCATTTATCCCGCCTGTGACAACGTCCAGTGGACCTGCGGCTTTTGGCCAGGGGAGATCTGGCTGGCCTATGAGCGCACCGGGGAGGACCGGTTCCGGGAGGCGGGACTGACTCTGGTGGACAGCTTCCATGACCGCATCGTAAAAAAAGTGGAGGTAGACCACCACGATATGGGCTTTCTCTACAGCCCCTCCTGCGTGGCGGCCTGGCGGCTCACCGGGAGTGAAAAGGCGAGAGAGGCGGCGCTTCTGGCGGCAGACCAGCTGTTGACCCGGTTCCAGCCCAGGGGGGAGTTCCTACAGGCCTGGGGCCCCATGGGGGCGGCGGAGAACCGGCGGTTCATCATCGACTGCCTGCTGAACATCCCCCTGCTCTACTGGGCCGGTCGGGAGACGGGGGATCCCAAATACGCCGACATCGCCGGACGCCACGCCAAAACCTGCCTGGCTCACTCCTTCCGGCCAGACGGCTCCACCTACCACACCTTCTTCATGAACACCGACGGCACCCCCTCCCACGGGGAAACCTGCCAGGGCTACCGGGACGACAGCTTTTGGGCCAGGGGCCAGGCCTGGGGGGTCTACGGCAGCGTTTTGAGCTTCCGGTACACCAGGGATCCCGCCTATCTGACCACCTTCCGCAAGGCCCTGGGCTTTTACCTGACCCGTCTGCCAAGTGACCGGGTGCCCTACTGGGATATGATCTTCTCCGACGGCAGCGGGGAGCCGAGAGATTCCTCCGCTGCGGCGGTGGTGGCCTGCAGCCTGCTGGAGGCCAGGCGTTGGCTCCCGGAGCAGGAGGCCGCCCGGTGCGAGAGCCTGGCCCGGGAGATGCTGGGCAGTCTGGCCCAGAGCTATGCCGTGCCGGAGATTGTCCCGGGGACCGGGCTGCTGCTCCACGGCACCTATAGCAAAAAGAGCCCCTACAACACCTGCACCCCGGAGGGGGTGGACGAGTGTACCGGCTGGGGAGATTATTTCTACCTGGAGGCGTTGACACGACTGACCAGAGACTGGTATCCTTACTGGTGACAGGAGGAGAGAGATGAAACGCTATCACTACACGGTGGAGGACTTCTCCACCAAACCGGCGGCCCAGGCCGCACTGATGCGGCTGCTCCAGCCCCTGAAGCCCTTCTATAGCGAGGAGGGCGCACGGCTGGAGTTGGGGGTCACCAGCACCCACTATGAAAACGACTCCATCGAGATGGAGTCCTTCGCCCGGCCTCTTTGGGGGCTGATCCCCTTCTGGCGGGGCGGCGGCCGGGAGTCCTATTTCGAGGAGCTGTATCCCCGGGGCATGGCCGCCGGGGTAGACCCGGCAAACCCGGAATACTGGCACACCTGCCGGGACTTCGACCAGAAGTTCTGCGAGATGGCGGCGATCTCCTACGGGATGCTGCTGGCCCCGGAACGCCTGTGGGACCCCCTCCCGGAGCAGGCGAAAGCCAACCTGACCGAATGGCTATGGGAGATCAACCGCCACGAGTGCTGCGCCTGCAACTGGCAGTGGTTCGCCATCATGACCAACGTGGCACTGAAAGTCCGAGGCAGGCCCTACAGTCAGGAGAAGATCGACTCCGGCCTTGCCATGCTGGAGGACTACTACGACGAGGGCGGCTGGTATCGGGACGGCAACGGGGGCGACAAGGACTATTACAATCCCTTCGTCATGGTGTCCTACGGTCTGCTCTACGCCATGTTCATGGAGGACGAGGAGCCGGAGCGGTGCCGGGCCTTCCGGGAGCGGGCCAGGATGTTTGCCAAGGATTACATCTACTGGTTTGCCGACGACGGGGCCTCCATCGCCTATGGCCGCTCCATGACCTACCGGTTTGCCCAGGTGGCCTTTTTCTCCGTGGCGCTGCTGGCAGGGGAGGAGGTGCTGCCCCTGCCGGTGATGAAGGGCATTATCGCCCGGCACCTGACCTGGTGGCTGAATCAGCCCCTGTACGACAACGCCGGGGTGCTGACTATCGGCTACGCCTATCCCAACCTTCAGATGTCGGAGAGCTACAACGCCCCCGGCTCCCCCTACTGGGCGCTAAAGGCCTTCGCCTTTTTGGCGCTGCCCGACGACCACCCCTTCTGGGCGGCGGAGGCCGCCCCCATGCCCCCGCTGAAAAAGCAGCACTATCTGGCCCACGCCGGGATGTTCCTCCAGCGGGGACGGGGCAACGTGGTGGCCCTGGTACCGGGGCGGCTCCAGGCCGACGGCCACAGCCATACGGTGGAGAAGTACAGCAAATTCGCCTACTCCAGCCGGTTCGGGTTCAGCATCTCCCGGACGCCGGTGACGCTGGGGGAGATGGCCCCGGACAGCATGCTCTGCTTCCGGGTGGGGGGCTACTTCTACGTGAAGGACCTGGCGGAGCCGGGCTACCACATCGGGGAGGACGGGCTGGACTTCCGATGGTCACCCCTGGAGGGCATCCGGGTGCGCACCCGGCTGATTCCAAACGAAAAAGGACACCTGCGCATCCACACTATCGAGAGCGATTACGACTGCACCGCCTACGACTGCGGCTTTGCCCTCTCCACCGACGACAGGATCTCCTTCTCCCGGCGGGCGGAGGGGCCAATGGCCCAGGTAGTCAGCAAGGATGACCGCTGTGCCGTCACCTCTCTGGAGGGGGACGGCAGGGGAGAGGTACTGATTCCTGACCCCAACACCAACCTGATCTTCACCAAGACCTCTATCCCCATGGCGGTGTACGCCATCCATAAGGGGACCCAGACCATCCAAACTCAGGTGGATTATCTTTGAAAAATTGTTGCAAAGGAGAAATGCGATTATGGACATCCGTTATTCCGCTAACCAGCGCGATGTGAAGCGCTACACTACTCAGGAGCTGAGAGACGAGTTCCTGATTCAGAACCTGTACCAGCCCGACCAGGTGACAGCAGTCTACAGCCATGTGGACCGGATGGTCACTCTGGGCTGTATGCCGGTGAACGAGACCGTCTCCATCGACAAGGGCATCGACGTCTGGGCCAGCTTCGGCACCAGCTTCTTCCTGGAGCGCCGGGAGATCGGCATTTTCAACATCGGCGCCCCCGGCTCCATTCAGGTGGACGGCAAGACCTACCCCATGGGGAACAAGGACTGCCTGTATATCACCCGCGGGGCGAAGGAGGTTCTGTTTGCCAGCGACAAGCCGGAGGCCCCGGCCAAGTTCTACATGGTGTCCGCCCCGGCCCACTGCTCCTATGAGACACGGCTCATCAAGCTGGAGGACGCCGCCAAGCGGCCCCTGGGGTCCATGGAGACCTCCAATAAGCGGGTCATCAACCAGTTCATCCATCCGGACGTGCTGCCCACCTGTCAGCTCTCCATGGGCATGACCGTGCTGGAGCCGGGCAGCGTGTGGAACACCATGCCCACCCACACCCATGAGCGCCGGATGGAAATTTACACCTATTTTGACATCCCCGAGGGCAACGTGGTCTTCCACATGATGGGCGAGGGTCAGGAGACCCGTCACATCGTCATGCACAACGAAGAGGCGGTGATCTCTCCCTCCTGGTCCATCCACGCCGGAGCGGGCACCAGCAATTACACCTTCATCTGGGCCATGGGCGGTGAGAACCAGGCCTTTGACGACATGGACAACATCGACATCCCCGATTTGAGGTGAGCAGCATGAGCGATATTTTGAAGTCCTTCTCCCTGGAGGGGAAGGTGGCCCTGGTCACCGGCGGCACCTACGGCATCGGCTTCGCCATCGCCAAGGCCTTCGGCGAGGCGGGGGCCAGGGTGGTCTTTAACGGACACAACGAGGGCCGTCTCCGGGAGGCCGAGGCCCGCTACCGGGAGGCCGGTGTGGAGGCAAAGGGCTACCTCTGCGACGTGACCGACGAGGAGCAGGTGCAGACCATGGTGGCACAGATCGCCCGGGAGGTGGGCGTCATCGACATCCTGGTGAACAACGCCGGGATGATTAAGCGCATCCCCATGTGCGAGATGTCCGCCGCTGACTTCCGCCAGGTGGTCGATTTGGATCTGAACGCCCCCTTTATCGTCTCCAAGGCGGTGCTGCCGGGGATGATCGAAAAGGGCCACGGCAAGATCATCAACATCTGCTCCATGATGAGCGAGCTGGGCCGGGAGACCGTCTCCGCCTACGCCGCCGCCAAGGGCGGGCTGAAAATGCTGACGAAGAACATCTGCTCCGAGTTCGGTGGGCAGAATATCCAGTGCAACGGCATCGGCCCGGGGTACATTGCCACGCCTCAGACCGCACCCCTCAGGGAGACGCAGCCCGACGGCAGCCGCCACCCCTTCGACCAGTTCATCTGCGCCAAGACCCCGGCGGAGCGCTGGGGCACGGTGGACGACCTGACCGGACCGGCGGTGTTCCTGGCCTCCGACGCCTCCAACTTCGTCAACGGACAGATTTTGTACGTGGACGGTGGCATCCTGGCCTATATCGGCAAGCAGCCGTAAGCACCTACCAAAGGAGGGAACTGCCATGTCCCCGCATACCGGCTGGCTGACCATACCGGAGTGGAAGCACGTGCGACAGATCGACGTGTTCCGCCGGGAGCAGGACTTTTCCCCGTTGCCCCCCACGGGGGCGCCTGCCAATTTCCATGTGCTGGTGCGGGGAGCCGTGACCCTGGGGGAGGGAGACTACCGGCTTCGCCTCACCGCCGACGACCACTATCAGCTGTGGCTGAACGGCGTGTATACGGGCCAGGGCCCCGCCCCCGCCTACCCGGAGCGGTATCCCTGGCTGACCTACCCCCTGACGGGCGGGCAGACGGTGACGGTGGCCCTCCACCTGTACTACCAGGGATTAGTGAACCGGGTGTGGAACAGCGGAGACGGGCGCTTTGGCCTGTGGGCGGAGCTGACCGGCTCGGCGGGGGAGACCTGCCCCATCGAGTGGAGGTATCAGATCTGCACCGCCTATTCCGGAGCACCGCTGGGGTACGACACCCAGCTCTTAGAGGACTTCGACTCCCGGCAGTACCCGGAGGGCTGGGAGCGGCCCGGCTACGACGATTCGGCCTGGGGCCGCCTAGTCCCCGCCCTGTGGGCGGACTATCACCTCATCCCCCAGGAGACGGAGCCCCTCTGGGAGGGAATGACAGAGCCCGCATTGGTTCGCCCCATCCCCGGGGGCCTGCTGCTGGACTTTGGCCGGGAGATCGCCGGGACGCTGCACCTCTCCGCCCGGGGACACGCCGGACAGATCGTCACCCTCCGCTTTGGGGAGGAGCTGGAAAACGGCCGGGTGCGGTACGAGCTGCGGTGCAACTGCCGCTATGAGGAGCGGTGGACGCTGGACGAGGGAGAGAACACCCTCCACCCCTACGACTACAAGGCGTTTCGCTTTGCGGAGGTGCTGTACCCGGAGAATGTGGAGGTCAGCCACCTCCACGCCCGGGAGCGACACTACCCCATGGACGAGCGTCTGTCCACCCTCCGCTGTCCTGCGGACGAGCTGGGGGACATCTTCGAAATTTGCAAGAACGCCGTCCGCTGCTGCACTCAGGAGGGCTTTGTGGACTGCTGCACCCGGGAGAAGGGACAATACCTGGGGGATGCGGTCATCACCGCCCGCTCCCACCTGTGGCTCACCGGGGACACGGCCATGCTCCGCAAGTGCATCCGGGACTTTCTGGCCTCCGCCCGGGTCTCCCCCACCCTGATGGCGGTGGCCCCCGGCTCTCTCATGCAGGAGATTGGGGACTACTCCCTGCTGTTTCCACAGCTGGTGTGGACAGACTGGGAGTTTACCGGAGACAGGGCGTTTTTGTCCGAGTGTCTGCCCACCATCTCTGCCATGCTGGACACTTTTGCCGCCAAATGGCAGCGGCCCGACGGCCTGCTGGAGCGGGTGGACGAGCTGTGGAACCTGGTGGACTGGCCGGACAACCTCCGGGATGGCTATGACTTTCCCCTGACTCGGCCCATTGTGGGTCCGGGGGTCCACAATGTCATCAATGCCCTGTGGTACGGGGCGCTGACCGCCGAGGAGCGGATGCGCTCTGTGCTGGGTCTGCCGGGAGAAACCCGCTCGGACCGGGTGAGAGAGGCGTTTCTGCACACCTTTTACCGTCCTGCCGAGCGGCTGTTCGCCGACAGCGCCGCCAGCGACCACTGCTCCCTCCACGCCAATCTCTACGCCGCCTGTTTCGGTCTGCTGCCGGAGGAGGGGTGGGACGCCTATGAGCGGTTGCTCTGCACCCCCGGGCGGGTGTGCGGAGTGCTGCCCATGTACTTCGCCCTCCGGGGGCTGGGGCGTATGGGAAAATACGACGCACTCTACCGCTTGGTGACCCGGACAGACGAGTACGGCTGGCGGAATATGCTCCGGGAGGGGGCCAGCGCCTGTTTTGAGGCCTGGGGAAAGGAGCAGAAATGGAACACCAGCCTGTGCCACCCTTGGGCCAGCGGAGCCATCCCTCTCATCGTGGAGGAGCTGGCAGGGCTGCGGCCCGACCCGGACAACGCAGAGGGGTTCCGGTTTGAACCCCATCTGCCGGAGGGACTGGACGGGCTCGCCCTCCGGGTCCCCTTCCGGAGGCGCCTGCTGAATGTGACAAAACGGGCGGGGGAGCTGCCCAAACTGGAAAGGATGGAGCCTGTATGCTTTACCCAAAACTGAATGAGGCCCGCACCCTGATGGGATTAAATGACGTCTGGGCCTTTCGCACGGCGGGGGCGGAGGACTATCCCCGTGAATGGGCGGCGTCTCCCCTGGAGAACGCCCTGACCATGGCGGTGCCCGCCTCCTACAACGACCAGAAGGACGACGTGAACCTGCGCAACCACTACGGCTGGGCGGTGTATCAGCGGCGGTTTTCCGTGCCAAGGAGCCTGCTGGGGGAGCGCATTGTCCTCCGATTCGGGGTGGTGACTCATACCGCCGAGGTGTATCTGAATGGCAGGATGCTGGGCAGTCACCGGGGCGGCTTCCTGCCTTTTGAGTTTGAGGTGAACGACGCTCTGGTGTGCGGGGAAAACCTGCTCACCGTGGCGGTGGACAACCGGGTCAATTATGCCACGCTCCCCGTGGGCAACGAGAGCACCGTGGCCTTCTTCGGCTCGGACAACCCGGGCATCCCCTCCATCGAGCTGGCAAAGACCCGTTGCAGACCCGCCAACAAGCCCAATTTCGACTTTTTCAACTATGCGGGCATCATCCGCCCGGTGTATCTCTACACCACCCCAAAGGACTACATTCGGGACATCAGCTTGGTGACCGCAATCGACGGGACGGACGGCCTGGTGGACTGGCGGGTGGAGACTGCCGGAATGGGCAGCGTCCATGTGACCGTTCTGGATGAGGAGCGAAACGTGGTGGCGGAGGCGGACGGCACAGAGGGCCGATGCCGCATCCCGGACGCTGTCCTGTGGCAGCCGGGAAAGGCCTATCTCTACACTGCCCGGGTCACCTTCGGGGAGGATATGTACGAGCAGACCTTCGGCGTGCGCACGGTGGAGGTGCGGGGCACCCAATTTCTCATCAACGGCCAGCCCTTCTACTTCAAGGGCTTCGGCAAGCATGAGGACAGCGCCTTTCATGGCCGGGGGACGGATGCCTGCCTGAACGTGAAGGACCTCTCCCTCATCCGCTGGCTGGGGGCAAACTCCTTCCGCACCAGCCACTATCCCTACGCCGAGGAGATGTACGACCTGTGCGACCGGGAGGGCATCGTGGTCATCGACGAGACCCCCGCCGTGGGCATCAACGCCGGCGGCAGCGAGGACCCCTACCAGGTCATGCGCATCCACCAGCACCACCGAGATGTGCTCCGGGACATGATCAACCGGGACAAGAACCATCCCTGTGTGGTCATGTGGTCTGTCGCCAACGAGCCGGATACGGAGCACTTCCCCCAGTCCGCCTATGACTATTTCCGGCCCCTCTATGACCAGGCCCACGCCCAGGATCCCCAGAACCGGCCGGTCACTCTGGTCTGCTGCCAGAACAATTACGAAAAGGACATCGTCACCCGCACCATGGACGTGGTGTGCCTGAACCGGTACTATGGCTGGTACAACCTGTGCGGCGATCTGGACGCCGCCTGCGACGCACTGAACACTGAGCTGGACTTCTGGGCGGAGCAGGGCAAGCCGGTGATGTTCACCGAGTACGGGGCGGACACCTATCCCGGCATCCACAACACCAACGGGGAAATGTTCAGCGAGGAGTACCAGCGGGACTATTACGCCCGGCTGAACGCAGAGTTCGACGAGCGGCCCTTCTTCATCGGGGAGCACGTGTGGAACTTTGCGGATTTCGCCACCATCCAGGGCCCCATGCGGGTGGACGGGAATAAAAAGGGGCTGCTGACCCGGGACCGCCGTCCCAAGCTGGCCGCCCACTTCTTCCGCCAGCGGTGGAAGGGGATACCGGACTTCGGCTACAAGGGCTGAGCAGATAAAAATGGCCAGCAGCTTCGGACTGCTGGCCAAAACTTTTTCTGCTCGCTTCTTATTCCTCCCCATATTAGTCAAGCATCATTGGAGTGCCTACAGTTTTATGCCACAAAAGATAAAATTATGGGTTCCATTTTCCGGGAAACCGCTGTATAATGGAAGGACATTCTGAAAAGGGGAAACAAAATTATGGATAACACCAAGCGCAACGTTCAGTTCCACATCAATCTGGGCCACGATGCCCCGGTGGGTCGGTACTGCATCCTCCCCGGCGACCCCGGGCGGTGCGAGGCTATTGCGGCTCTGTTTGACGAGCCGGTACACCTGGGGATGAACCGGGAATTTAACTGCTGGGCGGGCAAGCTCCTGGGGGAGCCGGTCAGCGTCATGAGCACCGGCATCGGCGGCCCCTCCGCCGTCATCGCCATGGAGGAGCTGAAGGAGCTGGGGGTGGACACCTTTATCCGGGTGGGTACCTGCGGCGGCATCCGGCTGGACGTGGTCAGCGGCGACGTGGTCATCGCCACGGGAGCCATCCGTATGGAGGGCACCAGCCGGGAGTATGCCCCCATCGAGTTCCCTGCGGTGGCGGATTTTCAGGTGACCTCCGCCCTGGTGGAGGCCGCCGCCAGACTGGGCAAGCGGGGCAAGACAGGTGTGGTTCAGTGCAAGGACTCCTTCTATGGACAGCACTCTCCCCAGCGGATGCCGGTCTCCTACGAGCTGGAGGCCAAGTGGGAGGCGTGGAAGCGCCTGGGCGTCCTGGCCAGCGAGATGGAGTCTGCGGCCCTGTTTGTGGCGGCGGCGTCTCTTGGCGTGCGGTGCGGCTCCTGCTTCCATGTGATCTGGAACCAGGAGCGGCAGCTGGCGGGCCTGGACCAGACCGAGGATCACGACACCCAGGCAGCTATCCGTGTGGGCGTGGAGGCATTGAAAATTTTGATCGCGCAGGACCGGGCGGGATGAGCAGGGCTTTGCCCTGCTCCGATGCCCTGGGAGGTTATTTGAAAAAAACTGAAAAACCAGTGAAAAAAGTGCTTGACAATCGGGGGCCCACCGGATATAATAATCAAGCTGTCCACGAGAGCGGA
>JAJQEM010000070.1 GCA_021201635.1 Clostridiales bacterium
GCTTAAAGCGCAGATTGTCTCAATATGGTCATCACAGTTCAAACATAAATCGAAGTATCCCTCAATAATCCGCAGCTTGAATTTGATGGATTTCAACCACTGATCGTTGGGCTGGCGCTCCTTACAGCCGTAGTAATAGAAGTCTTTGTATTTCGTCCCGTCCTTCTTGTGCTTGATGCTCTTGTTGCCATACATACCGGCTCCGCAGACGGGGCATTTCACAATGCCGGACAGAAGGTGGGTGCGCTCGTTCTTCGGCTTGTTGACGTGTTCGTACTTCCTGGCCTGAGCGATCAGCTTCACCTGGACTTCCTGCCAGACCTCCTCTGACACGATAGGCTCGTGCAGTCCGTCTGCCAGCAGATAATCGTCCTGTTCCACCAAATAATAGTCGTTTCGGGTGCCGTGTACCTTCTCTGTCTTTCTGCGTCCATAGGCGATATTCCCGCAGTAGACCGGATTTTTCAGAATCATCCGAACCAGATGGGAGTCAAAGAGGGGATTTTTCCCATTCTGGCGGGGAACCTTGCGAATCCCGTGGTCTTCCAGGTATTTGGAGACGCCGTTTGCACCCAGGTCAGTATGGACATACTGGTCGTAAATGACCCGAATGGCAGAGGCTTCATCTTCGCTGATCTCCAGCTTGCCGCCTACCAGACGATAGCCGTAGGGCGCAAAGCCCCCATTCCACCGCCCCTCTCTGGCTTTCTGGATGCGGCCCTCCATCGTCTGGACACGGATATTTTCCCGTTCGATCTCTGCAACTGCCGACAGGACAGAGATCATCAGCTTCCCAGCCTCCTTGGAGGAATCGATACCGTCCTCCCCACGCAGACCAGGTTGACCCCAAAATCCTGCATGACCTGCAGGGAGGAGAGAACATCCGCCGCATTCCGTCCAAAGCGGGACAGCTTAAACACCAAAACATAGGAGACGCCGTCTTTCCCGGACTGGATGGAAAAGGCTGCCTTGTGTGCCCCAAAACGGTCATTCAGGCAGCCTTTTGCACAAGTGTTGGCATATAAAAACGGTGTGCTATAGGATTTTGAGATTTCTCTATGACTTCCGACTTTTTTTGTTGCCGTTCGGAAGATGAACGGAAAAATCAACCCGCCCTTTCGCACAATCTACTCGAATTTCTCCCCGGTGAACCGTTACGATATTTTTGGCGATGGAAAGCCCCAGGCCGTAATGCCCCGTGCCGCTGCGGTTTGTATCACTTCGGAAAAAGCGGGAGAAAATCTCTGACCGATCCTGCTCCGGGATAAAGCCGGGGTTTGAAACCGTCAGGATGGTTTCCGATTTTTCCTGCCGCAGCCGTACGGTTACGCCGCCGTCGCCCGAGCAGTGGGAAAGTGCGTTGTCCATCAGGATGGACAACAGCTGGCTGAGCTGGCCGGGATTCCCATGTAAGGTGATATTCTCATCAATCTGGTACTCCAGCTCCCGGCCTTGCTCAAAGGCCACGCTCTCAAAGGGCAGCACCCCGCCCAGCACCAGGCGGCTAAAGTCCAGGAGCTCTGTCTGGGGCGGCTCCTGCTCGGTGCGTACCAGGGTGAGCAGCTCGCTGACCAGCCCGGCCATGCGGCCGCTCTCAAAGCGGATGTTGCGCAGCCACTTGTTCTCCCCGATCTCCCGCTCCAGCAGCTCTGCGTTGGCCTCCACCACCGCCACCGGGGTCTTCAGCTCGTGCCCTGCGTCGGAGAGGAACTGTCGCTGGCGGCGGTCACCCTCCTCCAGCGGCCGGATGATCCAGCGGGCCAGAGCAGTCGCACACAGAAAGAGAACCGCCACCATGACCACCCCCAGCAGCAGGGCGTTGCGGAACAGGGTGGTGAAGCTGTCCGAGACCAGGGTGTTGTCCATGAGCACCACCAGGGTATAGTTTTTCTCCGTATCA
Source organism: Clostridiales bacterium (assembly GCA_021201635.1). Classification (GTDB taxonomy): domain Bacteria; phylum Bacillota; class Clostridia; order Oscillospirales; family Oscillospiraceae; genus Onthomonas. Next base: position 1,901 of record JAJQEM010000070.1, read on the forward strand.
ATGCAGTAGATGAAATTGCCGTAGGTGCCCTCCGTGCGTCCGGTGTCCAGCAGCGCCTCCGTCACCTGGATGAGCTGGCTCTCGGTGTACAGGGCGCCGTCCCCCGTGTCCACGCTAAAGGTCGTTCCGTCCCCGTCAAAGGCCACGGAGTAGAAGGAGGAGAGCAGATACCGGGCGCTGTCCCTGTCCGGCAGATCGTTCTCCCCCGGCGGGCTGGACTCCTGACGGACGCCGCCGGTGGGCCGGGCCTGGCTGGGGTTGCCGTTTTCGGCGTACTGCTCCACGTACGTCTCCAGCATGTCCAGATCCTCCTGGTACAGCTCCCGATAGCTGAGAATGTAGATCATGGACAGCGTCACCACGAACAGCAGCAGGAAGGTCGCCATGACTACCGCCACGATCTGCCGTCGGGAGCGCTGAAACGCACTGTTTTGCCGTCCCTTACTCACATTCCCACCTCAATTCGTATCCGGCCCCGCGAACCGCCTTGATCTCCACCCGGGAGCCCACGAAGGCCAGCTTTTTTCGGACAAAGGAGATGTAGACCTCCACCTTATTATACTCCGCATCATTGTCATAGCCCCAGATCTTCACCGCCAGCTGCTCCTTTGACAACAGCTGCTTCCGGTTGGACAGGAGATATTCCAGCACCCGGCACTCCTTCTCGCTGAGATGGACGCTCTGGCCGGTGGCGGTGCAGTACAGGGTCAGGGCCCTGGCGTCTAACGCCAAATCTCCGGCGCACAGCCGATCCTCCACCACCGGCTTTCCTCTCCGGCACAGGGCCCGTACCCGGGCCAGCAGCTCCCGGGGCTGGAAGGGCTTGGTCAGATAGTCGTCCGCCCCTGCGTCCAGACCCAGCACCTTGTCGTCCAGCTCCCCTTTGGCGGTGAGCATCAAAATGGGGGTTCGGACGCCCCGTTGCCTGCTCCGGGCGGCCACCTCCACCCCGGACAGGCCGGGCAGCATCACGTCCAGGATGACCCCGTCGTACTGCCCGCTGCACAGGGCGTCCAGGCCATCGTCTCCCCGGAAAAAGCAGTCCACATCGTACCCCTCCTGTCGCAGCAGCTCCCGCAGGGCCTCCGCCATCCTCGGCTCGTCCTCCACCAGCAGCAGCTTCATGTCCCCATCCCCTTTTCTCCGTTTGCTACTACTATAGCACAGAAAGCTTGAAAAAAGCTGGAAGGCTTCAATCTTTTTTCAAGGAAGCTGTGATAGGATAACACCATCTCAACCGAGGAGGTCATCCACATGAAGAAACTCACCGCACTGCTCTGTGCGCTGGCCATGGTGCTGAGCCTGGCCGCCTGCGGCAGCGCATCCTCCGACACCGAAACCGCATCCACAGAGGATGCCACGGACTCCGCCACCGAGACGGCGGAATCGGAGGACACTTCCGACTCTGTTACCGCAACGGAGACGACAGCCTCCGACAAGGAGTATATCGAGTCCGTCCTGAACCTGGCCAACAACACCGACTATACCTGGAGCTATAACTCCGGTGCGGACGCCTGGGTCATGTCCATCGTCTCCGCTGTGGCCTATCCGGAGATCGAGGACGAGGAGGGCGTCTCCGTCTGCGTCCCCGGAGGCTACGTCACCGGCATCGACACTGACGGGGACGGCGAGGCCGACGTGACGGCGGAGAGCTACAGCGAGGCGGTCAACGGCAGCCTGGTCATCGACTACGACGCCCAGATCACCAGCACCAACGGCCAGGTGTACACCGCCGCCACCGCTCCGGTGATTCTGAACACCGGCGCTGCGGGCTACAGCTCCTCCACCAACACACAGGCTGCCACCACCTACGCCGCTGAGGGCTATATCAACGTCGCCTGCGGCAACCGGGGCAAGCAGGACACCGCCACCGACGAAGATGGCGACACCTACTACACCGGCGACGCCCCCTCCTGTCTGGCCGACCAGAAGGCCGCCGCCCGGTTCGTGAAGTACAATATCCTGCTGGGCAACCTCCCCGGCAGCGTGGATTACTTCGTCTCCACCGGCGGCTCCGGCGGCGGTGCTCACGCCACCATGTTCGCCGCCACCTCCAACAACTCCGACTTCTACCCCTATCAGGCAGAGGTGGGAGCGGTGGGCTGCTACCTGAATGAGGACGGCACCTACTCCACCACCGTCACCATCGACGGCCAGGAGGTGGAGCTGTCCGACGGGGCCTGGGGCTGCATCGCCTACAGCGCCATCACCTCTCTGTACGAGGCGGACATGGCCCTGGCCTTCGAGTACTACCTGGATGAGGACTACTCCTTCGGCTCCGACTTCCAGGCGCAGCTGGCGGAGTACCTGTCCGAGTCCTATATGGAGTATATCAACGCCCAAAACCTGACGGTGGACGAGGCCGACGCAGGCTTCGACCTGGACGGGGACGGAGCGCTGAGCAGCACCGTCGCCCTGACCATCGAGTATGATGAGGAGCTGTACCCCGACACCAACGGCTACGGCGGCAGCTATCTCGACCTGTACCTGGCGGAGTTCATCTCCAACCTCCAGTGGTATCTGGACAATCTGGACTATGCCGACGGCTGGACGTGGTTTGACGAGGACGGCAACGCCCTGTCCGACGAGGACGTGGCCGCCATGACCACCCAGGACAAGGCGGAGGCCTTCCTGGAGGGCCGTTATACCGCCTCCAGCTCCGGCGGCATGGGCGGCGGCGACCTGCCCAGCGGCATGAACGGCGCAGCGGACTTTGCCGACGACGACAGCGAGCTGCCCGGCGGCATGGACGCCGACAGCCTGCCGGGTGGCGAGATGCCCGACGATATCGACACCGACAGCCTGCCCGACGGCGACACCACCGGTCGTGGCGGCATGGGCGGCGGCAGAGGCGGCCTCTCTGACAGCGACGCCGACGGCGAGATGCCCGACGACATCGACACCGACAGCCTGCCGGACGGCGAGCTGTCCGACGATGTGGACGCCGACAGTCTGCCCGACGACGTAGGCGCCGACAGCGGCTCCTCCATCACCAACGAGAACGTGGACACCAGCGGCGACACCATGGACGTGGGCACCCCTGACGCAGGCACCACCCAGGCAGCAGGCAGCAGCACCGACTCCGGCAACTACTCCAGCTATGAGGAGATGGTAGAGGCCTACGCCGCCGACATCGCCGAGATTCTGGAGGGCGACGAGTACGGCAACAACATCGTCTCTCTCTACAATCCCCTGAACTACATCGGGGACGATGACACGGAGGGCCCCGCCTGGACCCGTATCCTCATGGGCGCCTCCGAGGGCGATATGTCCATGTTCTCCTCCCTGAACCTGCAGATCGCCTGGCTGAACAGCGGCACCGACTGCGAGATCGAGTGGCAGTGGGACGGCGGCCACGTGCCCTCCGAGATTTTGAGCAGCTCCTTCTCCCTGTACGTTGACCAGATGTATGCCGAGTACGCAGACGGCGTGGCGGTGGAGACTCCCGCCGCTGAGACTCAGACCGCCAACGGCACAGCCACTGAGGCCACCGGCACCGACCTGAGCGGCTGGGTGGATTACTCCGACATCACCAGCGTCTCCTTCACCCTGGCGGACGCCGTCTCCTACCGGACGGCGGGGGCGAGCAAGGCCATGCCCGGCTTTGACGTCATCGACTATGGCCAGGAGGACTATGTGTTCGGCAGCACCACCCAGGATGCCCGGCACTGGGACACCTTCCTGCTGGAAATTTTCCAGGCCCACGCCGACACCCTGTCCGAGCTGTTCAACGCCGGATAACGGATCACCTGACGATTGCATATCACTGTCAGTGCAGTCGGTCCGCGATTCTTCGATTCTATCAAGATAAAACGGTTCCCCGGCAGAGGAAGCCTCTGCCGGGGAACTGCGTCTGTACGCACGGCCTGGGAAGCAAATCAGTGCCGCCGATGCGAGATGGACGAAAAGGGATGGGGTGTCACCAGAGACCGTTCAGCCAGCTCTCCAGAGCCTGCATATTGTCCTCTGTATAGAAACGGTTGTCCGCATGCTGATAGGTGCTCATGAGCTGGTAGTCCACCTGATCCTCTCCCAGCAGCTCTGCGATGGTGTCCGCCAGGCGCTGGGATTGGAGGTTCGGGATGGTGATGTCGAAGGAGCCGTGACGGATGTAAACGTGCATTTCCGCCAGCTCATCCTGGTTCTCCGCCAGGTAGGTCAGGGGAGACAGCTCTACTTCCTGCTCGTCGGTCAGGGTGCCGATGGCCTGGCCCACCCACAGGCTCTCCATGGAGTCTGCGGCGGCGGTGGTGCCGTCAGAGGAGGTGCCGATGATCCTCCGAACGAGCAGGGGCAGACCCAGCGTCTCATAGTCCTCGTCCATGGTGAAGAACTCCATGGGGCCGTAGTACTCCGCCAGGGCGTATACCGAGGCGGACACGCCGGGGTTCTCCTCCTCGCCTACGAAGGCCACGTCGCAGAACTCGTCGTCGTTGCTCAGGGCCGCCATGGTGGCCAGGTAGGCCCCGGCGGACTCGCCCCAGATGACGAAGTGGTCAGCGTCCAGCCCGTAGGTGTCTGCGTTGGCCCGGAGGTACCGGATGGCGGCCTTCACGTCGCAGATGGCGGCGGGACAGGTGGCCTCCCCGGACAGACGGTAGTTGATGGAGGCGCAGGCGTAGCCGTGCTCCCGGAAGTACTCGTACATAAACCGGACCTGGGTGCTGGTGCAGTCGTTCTCGATAAAGCCGCCGCCATGCACCAGGATGAGCAGAGGGGTATCCTCCCCTGCATCTGCGGGCAGATACAGGTTCAGATAGTCCGACTCGGAGACATCGGAATAGACCAGATGCTCATAGCTCTCTCCGCCCCAGTCCTCGCTGCCCCGGTAGCCGCAGGTGGCGCTGTACAGAAGCCAGCCGCCTACCACGAGCACGATTACCAGCAAGACCACCAGGAGACGCCAGTGTTGTGTGATGAATTTCATAACACCCTTCCCTTTCAGGAGGCCGCCACGTCCTTACGGGAGGTCAGCTTGCAGAACAGGCTGACCAGGCAGACCAGGACGGCCACGGCCATGACGATGGCGGCGTTGACCCAGGCGGAGATCTCCTCATAGGTGTTCAGGCCGGAGATCACGTAGGCGATGGGGGTGACCATGGGATAGAAGCTGAACGCCAGGCTCAGGGTGGCAAGGCCGGTGAGCACGACAGGCAGGATGTCCAGATACCGGCTGCTGGTCACGAAGGTGGCTGCCAGGGTCACAACGCCCAGGATGGCGGAGACGACCAGGAGGATCTCCACGCTGTCCAGCGGCGCATAGTCTGCGCTGAAGGCCGTATTCGGATACTGGACTGCGGCGACAATGAGCAGGATAGTGCTGACCGCCGTCATCCAGAAGCCCAGGGTGCGCTTCTTCTCGCCGTTGGTCTCCTTCACCAGATTGAGCACATACAGGGCCAGGAAGGCCACGGTGAGCACGGCGAATACGGCGATGCCGCCATACATGGCCGCCTTCCACCACTGGGTCACGTTCTCCCACCGGGAGGTGGAGTCCATGCCGTTCATGTAGTTGGAGTTGGCCACCTGATAGACAGTGTACTTGACGGCGTCGTGGATCTGCTGCTGGAGATAGGCGTCGGTGGCGATGAGGGCCTGGTTGGCGTCAGAGGTGCTGGCCCCCAGAGAGGTGGACTCGTAGGCGTTGGTGCCCAAAGTGCCGGACAGGCCGCAGGCGAAGGAGTCCCGCCAGTTCATGTACATGGCGCCGTTGACCATGTCGGTGACCACGGAGCCCTCAAAGCCCCACTCGTCCCGGAGGACGCCGATGAGCAGTCCCTCGCAGGCGCCGGCATACTCCACGCCCACCCGGTTGAAGGCGGTCATGGTGCTCTGGGTCAGGTTGTTCTCAAAGGTGTACTGATAGCAGCGCAGCTCGTTCTCACGGCCGGCCTGCTCGTTGAAGAAGGTGGCGGTGCCCGCCCGGTTGATTTCCTGATGGTTGAAGGCGAAGTGCTTCACCTGGGTCATCAGGCCCTTGGTGTAGCAGCCCTCACACAGGGAGGCGGTCATCAGGCTGGTGAGCACGGAGTCCTCGGAGTAATACTCGTGGTTCCGGGAGTTGTAGGGAGAGCGGTGCAGGTTGCTGCCCGGGCCGATGATCAGGTTCTCGTCCGCCCACAGGGAGTCCTCGCCCATCATCTCGCCCTCTGCGGTCACCAGCTCCTTGTTCCAGGTGGAGGCCACCACAGGCTCGGTGTTGTAGACGGCCATGGAGGTCTCGGCGTTCTCGTCGTCCTCGCTGACGTAGGTGGGCTCGTCGGTCTCATAGACCTGCCAGTTGTAGGCGTAGCCGGGCACCTGGTCATAGGCGAAGCCCGCAGGGCCGTCGTTGGTGACCACTTCGCCCATCTCGATGGAGGCCACGGAGTCCAGGTTCTGATACTCGTTCTCCAGCATGTAGCAGGCCTCATAGAGGGACGTGGTGTTGACCAGGTCGTCGTAGGTGTAGGTCACGCCGTCCTTGGTGATGGTGGCGTCCAGGGCCACGCCGATGAAGTCCATAATGGTCAGGCCGGTGTCCACATCCCAGTCATAGGTCATGTCGTCGGTCTTGTCATTGGCGGTAATGGTATACAGCTCGGCAAAGAGGCCGTACTCCATCTCCTCGGTGTAGCTGACAGCCCCCTCGCCGGTGCCGTCCTCGGCGCCCACCGTCTCCCAGCCCTGGGACCAGTCGGCCCGGGAGATGTACTGGAAGGACTCGTCATAGGTGGAGTAGTCCGCCTGCTCGAAGCGGTTCTCCACGTTCTCGTTCACGGTGGAAAGATAGGCGGACACGTCGCCCAGGTCGGTCACCTGGACTGCCTCGATGCTGGCGTTCTCGCTGTCGGTGGAGATGCTCAGCTGGTCCTCGGAGACACCCTGGCTGAGCAGGATGCTGTTGAGAGCCTCATGAGCGCCGTTGCCCACGGCAAAGTAGTAGTTGCCCGCATCCAGCTCCCACTGCTCGGAGGTGGTGTTGTAGGAGGCGAAGATCTCCAGGGTGAAGCTCAGCTCCACTGTGGTGGAGGTACCCGGCTCCAGAATGTCGGTCTTGCCGAAGTCCACCAGCTGCACAGCGGACTTCTCGGTGCCGCCCTTGGTGTAGGGGCACTGGACATAGAGCTCCACGGCGGACTTGCCCGCCACGTCGCCGGTGTTGGTGACCGTCACCACGGCGGTGCCGGTGCCATTTTCAGCGTCGATGGTCAGGGAATCCAGGGTCTGGGTGAAGGTGGTGTAGGAGAGGCCATAGCCGAAGCTGTAGCTCACCTGGTCGTTGTAGTCCCAGTCGGCGGTGGCGTCATAGTCGGAGTAGGTCTTGACGTACTCCGTGGCGTTGGCGTTGTTCAGGGCCTCTGCGTCCCCGGCCACGGCGTCGGCATAGCGGGTCTCGTAGTACTTGTAGCCCACGTAGATGCCCTCGTTCTCCACCACGTACCAGTCGGCCTTACCGTAGTCGCCGCTGGTCAGCTCGCTGCCGCCGTTGGTGGAGGCGTTGGCCCAGGTGTACAGGCCCATGTTGGCGTTGGCGGGAACGGAGGCCGGGTGGACGGCGTAGGTGTCCACCAGATGACCGGAGGGGTTGCTCTCGCCGGTGAGCACGTCGACGACGCCCTCAAAGCCATAAGCGCCGGGCAGGCCCACCCACAAAACGGCGTCCACACCCTCGGTCTGCTTCAGGTAGTCGATGCCCATGGCGGAGTCGGAGTTGATGAGCACGATGACGGTGTCGAAGGAGTTGACCGCCAGATCGATGACCTGCTTCTCATAGGTGCTCAGGTCCAGAGGGGAGTCGTAGGAGTCCCCGTCGTCGGTGGTGGCGGAGTTGATGTTATATTCCGCCGCTTCGGAGGCCGCCCGGGTGATGACCACGATGGCGGCGTCGCTGTACTCGCCGATGGTGGCGTCGCTGAGGGTGGTCTCATCGTCGGCCACGCCGGCGCTGACCATGACGCTGGTGGAGACCTCGCCGATCAGTGCGTTCATCAGGCTGTCATACTTGGTGCCGAACATATAGGATGCGTGGAAACGGGTGGCGGGATTGTTGGCGTAGAAGTCCACCATGGTGGGGTTGACCTCAATGCCCGCCTCCTCCAGAGCCGCCTGGAGGGTGGTGATGGTGGCGGTGCCGCCCTCGGTGGTGGAGGAGCCGATGGTCCCGCCGTAGACCGAGTCATAGGAGCCGTAGCCCAGCAGGGTCACCTTGGCGCTGCTGGAGATGGGCAGGGCGTTCGACTCGTTCTTCAGCAGGACGGAGCCCTCTGCGGAGATCTCCGCCAGCAGCTCCTCCTTGGCCTCCAGCATCTCCTCCAGAGAGGAGTAGCTGGACTCGTAATAGTAGGTCTTTTCATCCGAGTCGCTGGTCAGGGTCAGGCTGGTGGTGCCCAGCTGCCCGTCCAGCCAGGTGGCGTAGGTCGTCCCGATCGACGTGACCCCGACCAGTACGGCCAGCAGGGTCACGCAGATGCCGGACAGCACCCGCCATAGCTTGGTGTGTCTTTTTTTCATAAAAAAGTCCTCCTTGCTCTTGCCTTCTATGGCAATTTCGCAAGGATATTATAACAGGTTCCTTTTTGTTTGACTGATTTCTGGCAAACTCTGTATTCTGGTGGCAAAACCTGTCACTTCGTCGCCACGTCCCCTCCCCTGCTCCCAAAAAATGGCAGCCGTCCGGCCTCATGGACCGTTACGGCTGCCCCTCCTCTTCAGGCGCTTCCAGCAGGATATTCAGATAAAACATCTCTCCCTCCTGACGGCACACCAGATTTCCGCCATACTTCCGTACCACGTACTGCATACTTTTCATCCCGTAGCCGTGCTGCTCCCTGTCGGTCTTGTCTGTCTGGGGGATACCGTCCCGGAAGGTCACCTGCCCGGGACAGTGGTTTTCCAGGTGGATGCTCACATAGTCCCCGCTGCGGGTCACCTTCAGGAAGATGACCCGTTTTTCCTCCTCCGGCTCCTGCTGGACGGCCTCAATGGCGTTGTCGATGGCGTTGCCAAACAGGGAGTACAGATCGGCGCTCCTCATGTGTCGGAGCTGGGAGCCGTCTGCTATGCAGGTGAAGTGGATGTGATACCGCTCGCAGCACAGGCTCTCCTGGGTCAGGATGGAGTCCAGCACATCGCTGACGGTCTTTGCGATTTTGGAATAGACCGTCACCGAGTCCGCCAGCTCCTGAAGCTCCTGCCGGGAGATCTCATTGCCTCCGGCCTGCAGCCGCTCCAGCTGGTGCTTCAGGTCGTGGCATTTCAGGCTGATGGTGTCAATCGTGGCCTGGGAGAAGCGGTGCTTCTCCTCCTCCATCCGCATGACCTGCTCCATCATCATCTGCTCCACCCGCATCTCGTCGATGGTGTTGTTGGAAAACAGCACCCACAGGGAGACCAGGCACCCCATGACGCCGTACAGGTCGATGGCCCCCTTCAACATGAGGCTGTAGTTATTTCCCAGGTTGTCCACTGCCGCCCGGCGCAAAACCATGGTAAAAATCATGGTAACCGCTGCCACCAACAGCAGGAGGTTTGCACGGATGCGAATGTCGATCTCCCGGTTGATCTTGCGTGCGAAGATCAGATAGGCTGCGCCGCACAGCAGCGTGTATAGAAGAGCCGCCAGCAGATCGATCACAAATGCGGACGCCTCCGGCAGGCACAGACGCAGGATCAGCTCTGTGGAGATAATACAGCTGTGCTGGGTGGCCATCCCCGCCAGACAGACGAAGAGCATCTCTTTCAGGGTGATGTCGAACAGGAAACAGCAGACCGGCAGCATCAGCACCCAGATCTCAAAAGGGGTCATTTGCAGCCAGCCCAGATAGGAGATCGGCTCCAGCCTGTCCAGCCACCCGCTCAACAGAATGAGCAGCGGGGCCGCACAGGCCAGGCGCAGGAGAAACCATGGTCGCCGCTTCAGGCTGACACACTGGATGCCGGTGGCCAGCATCAGCTGTAGACAGAACTGGACAGCCTGGGAGCACCCTGTCACCAGTGCTTCGATCTGCGCCATCATTTCAGTTCCCCCAGATAACGGGTGAAAGCGTTGACAAACTCCTTCCTGCGGGGCCTGCTGATGGGCACCGTATAGGGACCCACCTGTGCGCTGTCCCGGTTGATGCGCTTGACGTAGGCCAGGTTGACGATGTAGGAGTTGTCACAGCGGACGAACCGCTCCCGGGGGAGCCGATTCTCCAGTTCCTTCATGGATTCCCGCACCCGATGCTCCGTCTCCTGGGTGACGAGGAACGCATAGTGCTTTTCACTTCTGATATAGCAGATCGCAGAGAGATTGACCCGTACATAATCACTGCCCGTTTGGAATACCAGAATGCGGTCTGATTTCAGGCTGCGGTTCTGGATTGCCTTGTCCAGCTTTGCCGCAAAACGGAGGTATTCCACCGGCTTGAGCAGGAAGTCCAGGGCGTTGACCTCGTAGCCCGCAATGGCGTACTGGGCCATATTTGTGATAAAGATGAGGCAGACCGTGTCGTCCAGCTCCCGAAGGCGGTGAGCCGCCTGCATCCCGTCCATGTTAGGCATGGCGATGTCCATCAGAATGATGTCATAGGAAGGCGTATAGTCGCTGATGAAGGAAAGACCATCCGAAAAGAGGGAGAAGCGAATCTGCTGCTGCCGCTCCTTTTCATAGCGCTTTAGAAATCCGGTCAGACGCTCACTGTCCTCCACGTCGTCCTCTACAATGGCAATTTGCAGCATAATACTCCCTCCTTTTGCGCAGCTTTCGTTGTATTTTGCCATATCGTAACATCCGGATAAGTGTTTGTCAATACGGCGGGGGACGGATTCTCACTGCTTATCTCGATTGGCTGTTTGATAACGAACACAGATTTGTTTTGCAACGGGACGCCCATCATCCATGCGGTGAACGACAGACATATTATCTCAGAGAGTATCCCAGTCCTGTCAGACGCCTTTACCTGTGCAAAGCTCCGGCTCAGATATTGGGGCTGCTGTGGCCAGTAAGATGCGGAGTGCCTAAATTACCCTTTCATCATAAGTTGCTTTCTTCTCCGCTGCGGTCAGATCCATCTCATCCATGCTCAGTTCCACCTCGATGTGGTGGTCTGTGCGAAGCTTGGACAATAAACATACAGTCTC
>JAJQEM010000028.1 GCA_021201635.1 Clostridiales bacterium
ATTCAATCGCTATGGATTTTTTAGGTGTTCAACTTCATTTTACAATCGACCTCAACTTCATTTTACAATCGACCTATTATATTAAAATCGTCTCAGGTGAGATTTTGTTCTGAGTGCGCTGGAAGAGAGTGAGCGTGATTTCATGGAAGAAGTTCAACTGATCAGCTTTGTCATCCCCTGCTATAACAGCGAAAAATCGGTCTCCCTGGTCATTCAGGAGATCCGGGACGTAGTTGCCCAGAGGCCGGAGTACGACTATGAGGTGGTGGCGGTGAACGACTGCTCCCCCGACCACGTGCTGGACGTGCTGATCGCTGAGGCACAGGCGGACAAAAAGGTCAAGGTGATCGACCTGGCCAAGAACGGCGGCCGCCACAACGCCCTGATGGCGGGGTATCATGTAGCGGAGGGGGAATTTGTGGTCTGCGTGGACGACGACTGCCAGTGCCCCCTGGACCGGTTCTGGGATCTGCTGGCCCCGCTGGAACGGGGAGAGGCGGATGTGGCCTTTGCCAAATATGTAAAAAAGCAGCAGAGCGGCCTGAAAAATCTGGGGAGCTGGTTCAATGACGTGGGCTCCACCTGGCTGATGGACAAGCCCAAGGACCTGCACTTTTCCAATTTTGCGGTGATGCGCCGGTTCATCCGGGACGAGGTCATCCGCTATACCAATCCCTATGCCTACGTCTCCGGACTGATGTTCCGGGCCTCCTCCCAGGTGGTGAATGTGACTATGGAGGACCGGGCACGCACCATCGGCACCAGCAATTACACCCTGCGCAAATCCATCCAGTTGCTCATCAACTCCTTCACCTCCTTCTCCATCAAGCCCCTGCGGCTGGCCACCTCGGTGGGCATCGCCTGTGCGCTGATCGGATTCCTGTACGGAGTGGTCATCATCATTCAGCGGCTGGTGCAGCCCGTCTATGCGGCGGGATACAGCTCTATTATGGCGGGGATGCTGTTCATCGGCGGCATGATTATGATTATGCTGGGCATTATCGGGGAGTACATCGGGCGTATTTATATCTGCATGAACCGCTCTCCCCAGTATGTGATACGAAAGACCTATAATGTGGAGGAGGAGACTCCAGCGGAGGTTCACTGAGATGAAAAAGGTTCTGATTCTGGGCGCCGGTATCTACCAGGTGCCCCTGATTACAAAGGCCAAGGAGATGGGCTATTACACCATCGTGGCCAGCATCCCGGGAAACTATCCCGGTTTCCAGTATGCGGACAAGGTGTATTATGTCAACACAACCGACCAGGAGAAGCTGTTGGAGATCGCCCGTGAAGAGGGCATCAGCGGCGTCTGCGTCAGCGGTACTGACGTCTGCGTCCCCGCCCAGGGCTACCTCTGTGACCGGCTGGGACTCACCGGCCCTACGGAGGAGGCGGCCCGCCGGGCCCAGGACAAGTGGCTGATGAAGCAGGCATTCCTGGCCCACGGCGTGCGCACCGCCCGGTGCGCCTATGTGGACATCGACAACAGCGACCCGGCGGACATCTGCCAGGAGATTGGCTACCCGGTGATCTTTAAGGCGGTGGACTCCTCCGGCAGCCGGGGCATCACCCGGGTCAACGGCCCGGAGGATATTCTCTACGCCTGGCAGGAGGCGAAGAACAACACCCGTGCCGACAAATACCTCATTGAGAAGTACCTGGTGGGCCGGGAGTTCGGCGCCCAGGCCTGCGTCTGGCACGGGGAGATCCAGTTCGTGCTGCCCCACGGAGACTATGTGTTCCAAGGGGATACCGGCGTGCCCATCGGCCACTTCGCCCCCTATGAGATCGACGAGGAGATCATCGCCGACTGCAAGGAGCAGACCAGGCTGGCCATCCAGGCCCTGGGTATCGACAACTGCGCCATCAATGCGGATTTTATCCTCTGCGACGGCAAGACCTATGTGCTGGAGATCGGCGCCCGGGCGGGAGCCACCGGCCTGGTGGAGCTGACCAGCCTGTACTACGGCTTTGACTACAACGAGAAGATCCTCCAGATCAATATGGGGGAGGATGTGGACTTCACCCCGGTGCTGGAAAAGCCCCAGGCCAATGTGGAGATGGTGTTCTGTGCGGAGAAAACCGGCGTGGTCCAGTCCATCGACACCAGCGGCGTCACCCCTGACCCCCGCATCATCAGCCTCTCCTTCGACGTGAAGCCGGGTGAAAAGGTGCGGAAATTCCGCAAGGGCCCGGATCGGTTCGGCATGATCATCACTGTGGGAGACACGGTGGACGAGGCCAAGGCGGTCATGGAGCGGGCCATGTCCCAGGTGAAGGTCACCATCGACTGACGGAGGGGAGAGAGTATGTCTTACGCCACCGACCGAAAGATCGAGCCGCTGCTCATGGCGGCGACTCTGGCTACCCTGGAGAAGAAGCCGCCCCGGGATTTGAAAAAAACAAAGGCAAAGCAGGACGAGCGCATCCATGCGCTGATGGTCCGGGCCTATGAGATCCCCTTCTACCGGGCCCGGTTCGAGGCCACCGGCACTACGCCGGAGGACTACCACACCGCCGCAGATCTGTACAAGTTCCCCCTTCTGACCAAGGAGGAGCTGCGGGACTGGACGGACCGGGAGCTGGCGGAGCACCCGGAGAAATACCGGGACTGGCACGTCAACCCCACCAGCGGCTCCACCGGACTGCCCCTGAAAACCCTGTTCTCCCCCCGGGAGAACGCCGCCGCCCAGGCCAACTGGATGCGGGTGCTGATGATGGGGGGCTTTATCCCCATCGTCCACAAGAACCTCCACCGGCCCAACTCCCTCCACACCACCACCGGGGGCAAAAAGTCCCTGATGGCTAGGCTGGTGGATACCCGGTGGAAGGAGATGTCCGACTCCATCAAGAACCGTATCCCCAGCGAGCAGCTGCTACAGGAGATCAACGACTACAAGCCCTATTTCCTCTACACCCACAAAAATGTCCTGGTGCGGGTGGCGAAGTATGCCAAGGAGAACAACCTCTATCTGTGGCAGCCCAAGCTGTACGCCCCCATCAGCGAGATGCTGGACAGCCAGTCCGAGCGGCTGCTGCTGGAGATGTTCGGTCCCGGCCTGCTCAACGCCTACGGCCTGTCCGAGGTGGGCAGCTGCGCCACCCGGCTGCCGGGCAGTAAGGAGTTCGTGGTCAACAACGACACCCACGTCATCAACATCTATGATGACGACGGAAACCCGGCGGACAAGGGCATGGCGGCAGTGACCCCCCTGTTCAAGACCGACCTGCCCCTCATCAACTACACCACCAGGGACCGGATGGAGAGCTACCAGAAGGAAGGCATCCGCTTCATCACCGCCATCCTGGGCCGGATGAACGATGTCATCCGCCACAAGGACGGCTCCGTGACCGAGTGGGGCAACATCGAGGTGGTGGTGAACTACGCCACCAATCTGGACATCGTCCAGAGCCGGTTCATTCAGGAGAGCTATGACCGGATTCGTATCCAGCTGGTCAAGGACCCGGCCTCCACCTTGAGCAACGGGGAGATCGAACGGCGGTATACCGAGCTGTTCGCCCCGGTGCTCAACCATGAGTTCCAGTTCGAATATGAGTGGCTGGAGGAGATTCCCGCCGACCCCAACGGCAAGCTGCGCATGATCGTGTGCAATATCCAGTGACAATGGGAGGCGCCCAGTCTTGATCGATCAATTCTTATCCAAAAAACGCAATCTGTACCTGATGGTGGCTTTTGTCATCTTTATAGAGAGCCTGAGCACAGCGCTGCTCAAGGTGGCGGGCCAGTATCCCACCTTTTCCTTCCAGTTCTACCTGTTCTATGTGTTATCGGTGGGCATCTTTGGCGTGGACGCCATCTGCTGGCAGCTGATGCTGGAGCGGATGCCCCTGGCGACCGCCTATATGCGAAAGGGAGGGACCTACGTCCTGTTCTTCTTCTGGGCGGTGGTGCTGTTCCACGAGACGATTACGGTCCAGAACATCATCGGTATGGGGATCATTATTTTGGGAATGGTGGTGAGTATGTCCGATGACCATTAGCTATCTGTATGCCATTGGCTCCGTGCTGGTGGCCGTGGTGGGACAGCTCCTGCTGAAAACCGAGGCGGGCAGGGAGCACGCCTCCTTCCTGGGGAAATACCTGAACGTCAGGGTCATATCCGCTTATGTGCTGATGGTAGTCTCCCTTTTCCTCAACGCCCTGGCCCTGCGGGATCTGCCCCTGTCCGTGCTGCCCTGCATCACCTCCACCAGCTTTATCTGGATCATTATCCTGTCCGCCGTCTGCTTCAAGGAGAAGCCCACCGTAAAAAAGGTGGCGGGAGCCCTGCTTATTATTGTGGGCATCATCGTCTCCCGGGTGGATTTCCAGGAGCTGTCGGCGGTCATCGGCCTGACGGCATTGGGAGGCTGAGCATATGAAAAACGCCCTGCAACGTCTGATACAGATGATTTTCGGTCTGACCCTGTTCGAGCTGCCCGGCCTGAACAAGCTGCGGATCTGGGCCTATCGGGCGGTGTTCGACATCGGCCCCAACCCCCGGTATATCTCCAACCATGTCACCATCCTGCTAGGTCACCGGCGGACGGGGGAGAGCAAGACCCCGGAGACGAAGCCCCACACCATCAAGATCGGCGCCCGGGTGGGCCTGTCCGCCAACGTGCAGATCGACTATGTGGGCGGCGTGGTCATCGGGGACGACGTGTGGTTCTCCGAGGGAGCCAAGGTGCTGACCCACGACCACAACCTCGGCCCGGAGCGGGTGGAGCTGACGCCGGAGAGCATGCCGGTCTCCCACCTGATCGTAGGGGACGGGGCGTGGATCGCAGCCAGGGCGGTCATCCTGCCCAGCTGCAACTATATCGGAAGGAACGCCATTGTCGGCTCCGGCAGCATCGTCACCCACGATGTGCCAGACAATACAGTGGTGGCGGGCAATCCCGCCCGGGTGCTGCGGGTGCTCCAGCCTGAAGAGTACACCGTTCCCTGATAAGAGAGCACACAGAGAGAAACCTGCCCAAAAAGACAAAGGAGGCCCTGAGATGAAAGGCATTATCCTGGCCGGAGGCTCCGGTACCCGGCTGTATCCCCTGACCCGGGTCACATCCAAGCAACTGCTCCCGGTGTACGACAAGCCCACGATCTACTATCCCCTCTCCACCCTGATGCTGGCGGGGATTCGGGACATCCTCATCATCTCCACCCCCCAGGACATCCCCCGGTTTCAGGAACTGATGGAGGACGGAAGTCAGTTCGGAGTCAACCTCTCCTATGCGGTGCAGCCCAGGCCGGAGGGCCTGGCCCAGGCGTTCCTCATCGGGGAGAAATTCATCGGGGACGACAGCTGTGCCATGATACTGGGAGACAACATCTTCTACGGCAGCGGCTTTTCCCACACCCTGCGCTCGGCATCCCGGGCGGCCAAACGGGGGAAGGCTACCGTCTTTGGCTACTACGTCAACGACCCGGAGCGGTTCGGCGTGGTGGAGTTTGACGGGGACGGCAAGGTGCTCTCCGTGGAGGAGAAGCCGGAGCATCCCAAGAGCAACTATGCCATCACCGGCCTGTACTTCTATCCCGCCGGCGTGTCGGAGAAGGCCAAACAGGTGAAATTCTCTCCCAGAGGGGAGCTGGAGATCACCTCCCTCAATGAGCTGTACCTGAACGAGGGCAGCCTGTCGGTGGAGCTGCTGGGCCGGGGCTATGCCTGGCTGGATACCGGCACCATGGACAGCCTGGTGGAGGCCGCTTTGTTCGTGCGCATGGTGGAGCAGCGCCAGGGCATCAAGATCTCTGCCCCGGAGGAGATCGCCTACCGCTACGAGTGGATCGACCGGGATGCTCTGCTGGCGTCCGCTGCCAAATACGGCAAATCCCCCTACGGCCACCATCTGAAAAACGTGGCGGACAGCAAGGTGATTAGCTCGGTGCGAAAGAGAGACGACGGGAGGAAACCGCTGAAATGACGTACATCGTGACCGGCGGAGCCGGGTTTATCGGCTCCAACTTTATCTTCTATATGCGCAGGCAGCACCCGGAGAACCGGATCGTCTGCCTGGACAAGCTGACCTATGCGGGAAACCTCTCCACCCTGGCCCCGGTGATGGATGACCCCGGCTTCCGGTTCGTCAGGGGCGACATCTGCAACCGGGCGGCGGTGGAGCGGCTCTTCGAGGAGGAGCACCCCGACGTGGTGGTGAACTTCGCCGCAGAGAGCCATGTGGACCGCTCCATCGAGGACCCGGGCATCTTTCTACAGACCAACATCATCGGTACCGCTACCCTGATGGATGCCTGCCGGAAGTACGGCATCACCCGGTATCACCAGGTCTCCACCGACGAGGTCTACGGCGACCTGCCCCTGGACCGGCCCGACCTGTTCTTCACCGAGGAGACCCCCATCCACGCCAGCTCCCCCTACAGCTCCTCCAAGGCGGGGGCTGACCTGCTGGTACTGGCCTATCATCGCACCTACGGTCTGCCGGTGACGGTGAGCCGCTGCTCCAACAACTACGGCCCCTACCACTTCCCGGAAAAGCTCATCCCTCTGATGATCGCCAACGCTCTGAACGACAAGCCTCTCCCTGTCTACGGCGAGGGGAAGAACGTCCGGGACTGGCTGTATGTGGAGGACCACTGCAAGGCCATCGACCTGGTGGTGCGCAAGGGCCGGGTGGGCGAGGTGTACAACATCGGCGGCCACAACGAGATGGCGAACATCGACATCGTCAGGCTCATCTGCCATGAGCTGGGCAAGCCGGAGAGCCTTATCACCTTTGTCACCGACCGGAAGGGCCACGATATGCGCTACGCCATCGATCCCACCAAGATCCACAATGAGCTGGGCTGGCTGCCGGAGACGAAGTTCCGGGACGGCATCAAAAAGACCATCCGGTGGTATCTGGACAACCGGGAGTGGTGGGAGACCATCATCTCCGGGGAGTATCAGAACTACTACGAGAAAATGTACGGGAACCGGTGACGGAGGGACAAGGGCGTCCCCCATCGGCGCACCCCTGACAGAGAGGAGACGCCCATGCTGGGGACAATCGTCAATACCTGCTGCATTCTGACGGGCAGCGTGGTGGGCAGCCTGGTGAAACGGGGCCTGAAGCCGGAGTATCAGTCGGTACTGTTCACCGCCTGCGGCCTGGCTGCTACCGGCCTGGGCATCAACTCGGTGGTGCAGAATATGCCAAACAGTCAGTATCCGGTGCTGTTCATCATCAGCCTGGCCTTGGGGGGCCTGGTGGGGACGGCCCTGGACCTGAACGGGCGGTTCCACCGCCTGACGGAGAGCCGCTCCGGGTCGGGCAGCCGGCTGGGGGAAGGGCTGTCCACCGCCATTCTCCTGTTCTGCATCGGCACCCTCTCCATCCTCGGCCCCATCAACAGCGCCCTCTACGGGGACAACACCTATCTGTTCACCAACGCCACCCTGGATCTGGTGACCTCTATGGTGCTGGCCTCCACCTACGGCATCGGCATCGCCATCGCCGCCGGCGTCCTGTTCTGCTGGCAGGGGGCGATCTACCTGCTGGCCACCCTCCTGGGCTCCTTTATGACGGAGGCCATGATGACCGAGATCTCCATCGTGGGCGGTTTTCTCATCGCCAGCTCCGGCCTGGGCATCCTGGGCATCAGGGACTGCAAGACCCTGAACCTGCTCCCTGCCCTGGCGGTGCCGGTGATTTGGGTGGCCCTGGCCGGGTGTCTGGGCATCTGAACGAGCCCATATCAATGCGCCTCCCCAAGGCCCGCTGCGGGGCATGGAGGGGCGCATTTTCATCTCCCTCTGGCAAAACGCCCCATCCTCTGATATAATGGCAGCAGAGAAAACAGGCGGCAAAGGAGGAAACGTCCATGGAAATTCCCATCACCGGCCACACCGGGCTGATTGCCCTGTTGGCCCATCCCGCCGCCCACTCCAAATCCCCCCTGATGCACAACGCCGCCTTCCGGCTGCTGGGATTGGATTATGTCTACCTAGCCTTTGACGTGGACGAGCCCGCCATCGGCGATGCCGTCACCGCTATCCGCACCTTTGGGATGCGGGGGGCCAACCTCTCCATGCCCAACAAGCAGCGGGTAATGGACTATCTGGATGAAATCGCTCCGGAGGCCCGGCTGGCGGGGGCGGTGAACACCATCGTCAACGACGGGGGATACCTGACCGGCCACAACACAGACGGGGCGGGCTGGGCCAGAGGGGTGTCAGACTTGGGCGTCTCTCTGCCCGGGGAGAAGATCACCGTTCTGGGCACCGGCGGGGCCGCCAAGGCCATTCTGGCCCAGGCGGCGCTGAACGGCGTCCGGGAGATCGCCGTCTTCAACCGGAGAAGTCCCCGGTGGACCCAGGCGGAGACGCTGACCGCCCAGATCCAGGCCCGGACGGGCTGCCGGGTGCAGCTGTGGGAGCTGAACAACGACGACCCCGCCTGCCGGGAGCGGCTGCGGGAGGAGATTCAAAGCTCCTGCCTCCTGTCCAACGCCACCAACGTGGGTATGGGCCGTCTGGCGGGGCAGAGCTGCGTCCCGGACGGGAGCTTTTTCTACCCCGGTCTGGCGGTCACCGACGCCATTTACGCCCCCAAGGAGACGGAGCTGCTCCGCCTGGCCCGGGAGGCGGGCTGCCGCACCCAGAACGGCGACCGGATGGTGCTCTACCAGGGAGCGGAGGCCTTCCGCTACTGGACGGGACAGGAGATGCCAGTGGAGCACATCATGCCCCTGATGGGGCTGTGAGGAGGGGATACCGTGGAGCCCGTGAACGTGAGAGGCCTGACCATCGGCTCGGGCCGACCCAAGATCGCCGTCCCTGTCCTGGGGAAGACGAGAGAGGCCCTGCTGGCCGAGGCGGAGCAGGTGAAGTCTGTCCCCGCCGACCTGGCGGAGTGGCGGGTGGACTGGTTCGCCCAATGGCTGGATCGGACGGCCCTGCTGGAGACGGGGGCGGCCCTTCGGGCCGCCCT
Source organism: Clostridiales bacterium (assembly GCA_021201635.1). GTDB lineage: Bacteria > Bacillota > Clostridia > Oscillospirales > Oscillospiraceae > Onthomonas. The sequence continues at coordinate 8,938 of JAJQEM010000028.1, forward strand.
GGGAGACCTGCCCATCCTGGCCACCTTCCGCACAGCGGCAGAGGGGGGACAGCAGGAAATTTCCAAAAAAGATTATGTCAACTTAATCCAAACCCTGGCGGCCTCCGGCGTGGCGGATATGGTGGACATTGAGGTGTTCACCGCCGGGGAGGACGTGACCTCCCTCATTAGGAGCTGTCATCAGGCAGGGACGCTGGCCCTGCTCTCCAGCCATGATTTCGCACGCACCCCAGAGGATGATGAAATGGCAGACCGCCTGATCTGGATGGACGGCCTGGGGGCGGACCTCTCCAAGCTGGCGGTGATGCCTCACAACTCCGAGGATGTGCTGGCCCTGCTCTCCGCCACCGGACGGGTGGCAAAACAGGCGAGACGGCCAATTGTCACCATGAGCATGGGCGGCCTGGGGACGGTGAGCCGTCTGGCGGGAGAGGTGTTCGGCTCTGCCATCACCTTCGGCTCCGCCGCCCGGGCCTCCGCTCCGGGACAGGTCCCTGCCGGACAGCTGGCGGAGATTCTGGCCCTGCTGGAGCTGAACTGAGATTGATTTTGCAGTAAATGTGACAAGGAGGGACGATATGGCAGACTGGGAGACGTTGCGGCGGGACTGTGAACGCTGCCGCCAGTGCGCCCTGGGAGAAACCCGTACTAACCTGGTCTTTGGGGACGGCAGCACCTCGGCCAGATTGATGCTGGTGGGGGAGGGCCCCGGCCAGCAGGAGGACCTGACCGGCGTCCCCTTTGTGGGCCCGGCGGGTCAGCTGCTGGATCAGATGATGAAGATCATCGACCTGGACCGCACGAAATACTACATCACCAACATCGTCAAGTGCCGCCCGCCCCGGAACCGTGACCCTCTGGCCACAGAGCAGGAGGCCTGCATCGGCTACCTCCGGGAGCAGACCCGGCTGCTCCAGCCCCGGGTCATCGTCTGTCTGGGCCGTATCGCCGCCATGCGGCTCATTCGTCCGGACTACCGCATCACCCGGGAGCACGGCCAATGGGTGCAGCGGGGCGATATCTGGATGACCGCCATCTACCACCCCTCCGCCCTGCTCCGGGACGAGAGCAAGCGCCCGGAGACCTTCGATGACCTGATGTCCATCCGGGACAAGCTGGCGGAGCTGTTCCCGGAGGGCCTGTAATTTTCGAGTTGCCCCTTTTCAGACGGCCCGGATTGTGATATGATACCTCCGACCGGTTCTCCCACCCGGTCCAACCGGTGCGCTCCGGCAGAGTGCGCCGCTGTGCAGAAATCAATGTTTCTGTACTCTAAACCTAAAAGGAGGCTATCCTGTCATGAAAAAAACTGCCGTTCGTTCCCTGTGCTTTGGGGCCATGGTGGCCGCCGTCTATGCCGCATTGACCATGGCCCTGCCCATGCTGTCCTACTCTGCGGTGCAGATCCGGTTCTCCGAGGCCCTCACCGTCCTGCCCTTCTTCTTCCCGGAGGCGATCCCCGGGCTGTTTTTGGGGTGCGCCATCGCCAATCTGCTCTCCGCCTACGGTATGGTGGATGTGGTGTTCGGCTCCCTGGCTACTCTGCTGGCAGCCCTGTGGACATCCAAAATGAAGAACCCCTGGCTGGCCCCTCTGCCTCCGGTGCTGTGCAACCTGGTCATCATAGGCGGGGAGATCGCCTGGCTGGAAATGGGCTTTGGAGGGGGCTTCCTCACCGCCTGGGCGCTCAATGGCCTGACCGTGGGTCTGGGGGAGCTGGCCGCCTGTTACATCCTGGGCATGCTGTTGCTCATGGCACTGCCCCGCATCCCCTTTTTCCGGAAGCTCATCCCGGCGGACCGGCTGGCGCTGGCTCCGGGAAAACGGTGGTTCGGCGCAGGGGAGACGCTCTGAATCAGAAAAAAGACGCCGGGTGCTCCGGCGTCTTTTTTTGACGGACGGAAGGGCCTGTCGTAAAACGGCAGGCTCTCGAACCAAGTGCGGCTCCTCTCCGCACTGCAATGCGCTAAGAGCCGCACTTTGCGCAGTTGCGCATTGCACGCCGCCTGCGGGCGGTATCTTATCGCTCGCACAGTCGTTGCCTCCCTGTGTCTTTTGCCGGTACGGAAGGTGAATTGCCCCGCAGGGGCAAGAGATGCCACCCTGAGGTGCACCCGGCTAAAGACATGTTTCACTTTATTTTGTTGCTAAAGCAACAAAACTCCTGCGGAGGGCTTTCTGGACGTTTCGCCCGTTATTCTCTTTACAAACCGAGCAAACTGACTTTTTTGACGGGCTTTATCGCCTGAGCGGTTTCCCTCCCTTTTCTGAAATTACACTGAAAGTTCCCTGTTTTTGCTGTTTTTGCTGTTTACAGATACTTCACAAACGGTTTTCAATTTCTTCAACAATCTCCCCCGGCAGTCTGCTATAATAGGCATTGTCAGGAACGAAGCGCAAACCCCTCTCTTTTTTCTCCTTTCTCTTTTCTTTCTCCCTTTCTTTCAGAACGCTCCCCGACCGGTGGTGTGGTCGGGGAGCGTTCCCTGTCTGTGGGGGATTTGATCTACCTCCTGGCCCACTGCAAGCGGTTCATCGTTTGACAGCAAAAAGCACTCGCTTTCACGGGTGCTTTTCCATGGACGATAACGGATTCGAACCGCTCACCCGACCCACTGCAAGCGGTTCACCGCTTGGCAGCAAAAAGCACCCGTTTTCACAGGTGCTTTTCCATGGACGATAACGGATTCGAACCGCTGACCCGACCCACTGCAAACGGTTCATCGCTTGACAGCAAAAAGCACCCGCTTTCACGGGTGCCTGCCTATGGACGATAACGGATTCGAACCGCTGACCCTCCGCACGTCAAGCGGATGCTCTAGCCAGCTGAGCTAATCGTCCAAATCGACGTTGACTATTATACCCATGTCCGGCCCGGTTGTCAAGACATTTCTTCCCCTTTTTTCTCCTCGGTTCCCAAGTCGGCCTTAATCTGGCGGGTGATCTCCTCCACCTGCTCCATGGAGGAGAGCTGGGAGAGCTTCGTTTTCCACTTCACCCCGTTGCGCACTCCCTTGAGATACCAGGCGTAGCTTTTTCTCGCCTCCAGACAGGCGATGTGCTCCCCCTTCCACTGGCAGGCCAGGCGGAACTGCCGCAGCGCCGTGTCACACCGCTCCTCCACCGTGGGCAGCGGCGGAACCGGTTCCCCTGCCAGATACGCCTTCACCCGCTGAAACAGCCAGGGGTCGCCGCAGGCTCCTCGTCCGATCATGACGCCGTCCGCTCCGGTGACCGTTAGGATGTCCGCCGCCGCCTGGGGAGTGAATACGTCCCCATTGGCAAAGACGGGGACGGACACCGCCTCCTTCACCTGTCGGATGATGTCCCAGTCCGCCCGTCCGGCGTACATCTGAGTCCGTGTCCTGCCGTGGACGGTCAGTCCGGAGACTCCCGCCGACTCCAGCATCCGGGCAAACTCCACTGCGTTCACATGCTCTGCGTCCCAGCCCTTGCGGAATTTCACCGCCACCGGGCGCCCTGCCCCCCGGACGGCAGCCTCCGCCACCCGGCAGGCCAGCTCCGGGTCCCGCATCAGGGCGGATCCGTCTCCGCCGGAGACGATCTTGTGGACCGGACAGCCCATGTTCACGTCGATGACCGCCGGACCCGCCAGCTCCGCCACCTTCGCCGCCGCCTCCCCGATACAGACCGGGTCGCTGCCGAAGACCTGCACCGCCGCAGGCCGCTCTGTCGGGTCCAGGGACATCAGGGGGACAGTCTTTTTGTCCTGATAGCACAGGGCCTTGGCGCTGACCATCTCGGTGACGGTATAGTCCGCCCCCAGTTCCCGGCAGATCACCCGGAAGGCCCGATCCGTCACCCCCGCCATGGGGGCCAGAGCCAGTCTGCCGGAAAGCTCCACATCGCCGATCTTCACCGTCATCGCCCCCAGTTCCTTCACAGTGGGTTCAGGATACCATAAAAAACCGGGGAGGGCAAGCTTTCTATGAATTTACGCTTTGTTTGCTTTTTCATATCGCATATGCTATACTGATGCCAGTAAATCATTCAAAATCATGATGTCCTGTTTTAATGTTTTTAATGATA
>JAJQEM010000077.1 GCA_021201635.1 Clostridiales bacterium
CCAGGGACGGGCTGTTTACCACTATGTCGTGATTCTCTTTTGGCTTTGGTCGAAAAAAACACCGATTCGGACACAGAACTCAATTTGTCCGTTGCCCCCGGCGGCAGCGTGTATTACACTGACGGCGAAACGAAGCGACAGCACAGGAAGGAGCAGGTCAGATGGAGAACAATATTCCCCGCATTTTGATCGAGATCGCCGCCCGGGGAGCGATCAGGGAGCTAAAGCGCACGCCTCGGCGGGGCATCCGGAATATGGTAGACCTGGCGCTGAATTTCTGCCATGGACGCTTTCAGCGGGCGTTTTTTGAGTCCGCTCAACGGCTGCTCCAGAATGAGCAGAGCGCCTATTATGAGCTGGTCTACGACCTGGTGAACCGGATAGACACTGACCGGCTGATGACCTTCGGCATGAACGTAGGCTATAACAGCTGCACCAGCGGGGCCAAGACCATCCGCAGGATAGAGGCCAGCGAGGGCTATAATATTCCCTGGCTCGCCACCGTCATCCTCAGCGGAGATCAGTGCCTGGAGCGGGAGGATGCCTATTGCAGTCTCATCGACCAGGGGCGGAAGCTGGGCATCTTCTCCTGGCAGCTCTTCTCCCGGGGAAATGCGGCGGAGCTGCTGGCCCTGCCCCGGAAGTATCCGGACTGCGCCTTTGCCCTGTTCTGCACCCCGGAGGAGTGGGACGATGCTCTGTTGGAGGAGGCCGCTCCTCTCTACAATCTGCTGCCGGTGGTCCGCTATGAGGACGGGGCGGAGGAGGTCTGCCGCCGGATGCGGGAGCGGGGGCTGTTTTACGCTGTCTATGTCCCCTACGGCCCGGAGGAGCTGGCGGACATCCAGAACGGCGAGCTGTTTGCCTGTACCGAGCCTCTGGGGGCTGCGTTTACCATGCTGATGCCCAGAGAGGACTGCCCGGCAGAGGTACGTCAGCAGGCCTATGAATCCGCCGTCCAGGTCCGGCAGTCTCAGCGCTACCGTACCATCCCGTGGGACATTCTGGGAGACAGCTGCATGGTGGACAGCGTCATCTCGGAGGACGAGTGCTTTGCCGTCTTTGCATCGTCCGGCGACCTAATCCTGCCGGAGGGGGCAGAGGAGCAGCTGAACCTGCTCCAGATGCCGCTGACGGACATCCTCCGGGCGGCATATCCGAAGAAGAAGGCATAAAGAAATAGACGCAAAGGCCCGGAGCCAGAAACTCCGGGCCTTTTGTATTGCATTTGTCGTTTTTACATCTGGAACACAATCCCCGCCACGGCGGACAGGGCGATCCAGATGATGGGGTGGAGCTTTTTCAGACGCTCCAGATGGGTACAGGCGTAAATCACCGCCGCCAGGAGCACCAGCTGCCAGTTCAGGGAGAAGGTGACGACGGCCCCCTCGGTGCTGAGCACGGTGAGCAGGGAGATGGTCACCACCCCCCAGCAGGCGGCGGCGATCAGGCCGGTGGAGGCGGGCCGCAGACCGTAAAAGACGTACTCCACATACTTGCTGCTGCGGAACTTCTCCAGGAAGGCGGCAATGATGATAATGATGATGATGGAGGGACAGACCAGGCCCAGGGTGGCGACGATTGCGCCCAGGACGCCTCCCACCTCAAAGCCTACATAGGTGGCCATATTCACCCCCATAGGGCCGGGGGTGGACTCGGAGATGGCGATCATGTTGGCCAGCTCTGCGTTGGTGAACCAGCCGGTGGAGGCCCCCATGTCGGTGAGAAAGGGGACGGTGGCGAGGCCTCCGCCCACGGCAAACAGGCCAGCCTTGAAGAACTCATAGAACAGACGGAGGTAGAGCATCACGTCTCATCCCCTCCCTTCTGTCCCCGGCGCTCCTGCATCAGCTTCAGGGCCAGGCCGATGACGCCGCAGACCAGCACCAGGATAGCCGGGGAGAGGTCCCAGATGGCAGAGAGCAGGAACACCACCAAGAAGATGACGGCAGTGGGCATATCGATGACGGTGGACTTACGCAGCTTCATGACAGCGTTGAAGATGAGCACGCAGACGCAGGCCCGGATACCGTTGAAGGCGTGGACGACATAGACGTTGTCCGCAAAGTTCTGGAGAAAGGCGGCGATGACCGAGATGATGACCAGGCTGGGGAACACCATCCCCAGGGTGGCCACAATGCCGCCCAGGATGCCCTTGTACTTGTGACCGATAAAGGTGGCGGTGTTCACGGCGATGACGCCGGGGGTGCACTGGCCGATGGCATAGTAGTCGGTCAGCTCTGCGTCGGTGGCCCAGCCCTTTTTCTCCACCACCTCCCGCTGGAGGATGGGGAGCATGGCGTATCCCCCGCCGAAGGTGCAGACCCCCACCCGGGCAAAGGTGAGGAGCAGATCCAGATAGACGTTCATATCAGCAAATTCCCTCTCTCTTTTTCAGTTCGTTTACCTCGTCCAGCCACAGCCGGACCACGGCGTCGCTGGGCATCCGCCAGTCTCCCCGGGGGGAGAGGGTGACGGTGCCCACCTTGGGGCCGTCGGGGAGACAGGAGCGCTTAAACTGCTGGGTGAAGAACCGGCGGTAGAAGTTTTCCAGCCAGCGGAGGATGACCTGGGGCTCATACCGTCCCCGGAAGGCGTACACCGCCAGGCGGTAGACCTTCCCCGGTCGGAAGCCCCAGCGGACGACGTAGTACAGGAAGAAGTCGTGGAGCTCATAGGGCCCCACCAGCTCCTCCGTCCGCTGGGCGATCTGCCCGTCCTGCTCCGGGGGCAGCAGCTCCGGGGAGACAGGGGTATCCAGAATGTCCTGGAGGACGGCGGAGAGCCGGGGCTGGCTCCGGGCCACATCGTCCCGGACATAGGCCACCAGATGGCGCACCAGGGTTTTGGGGATAGAGACGTTGACAGCGTACATGCTCATGTGGTCGCCGTTGTAGGTGGCCCAGCCCAGCGCCAGCTCGGAAAGGTCGCCGGTGCCGATGACCATGCCCCCGGTCTTGTTGGCCAGATCCATGAGCACTTGGGTGCGCTCCCGGGCCTGCCCGTTTTCAAAGGTGACGGAGTGGTCGTCCATGCTCTGTCCGATGTCCCGGAAGTGAACGGAGACCGCCTCCCCGATGTCCACCGTTTTCAGCGTCGCCCCCAGCTCCTCCGCCAGCAGGACGGCGTTGGACTTGGTCCGCTCTGTGGTGCCATAGCAGGGCATGGTCACGGCCAGGATGTCGCTGGCGGGGCGGTTCAGCAGGTCCATGGCGGTTTTGGCGATCAGAATGGCCAGGGTGGAGTCCAGACCGCCGGAGAGCCCGATCACCGCCGTCCTGGCGTGGGTGTGCTCCAGCCGCTTGCGCAGGCCCAGGGCAGCCAGGGTGAGAATCTCCCGGCAGCGGGCAGCCCGGTCCCCCAGGTCGGCGGGGACGAAGGGGGTGGGAGCCACATACCGGGTGAGGGCGGTCTCGGCCAGCTCCAGGGTGAAATACTCCGGATAGATGTCCGGGGCGGCGGCGGGGAAGGTGCTCATCCGCTGCCGCTCATGCACCAGCTTCTCCAGATCGATCTCCGAGACGGTCAGCCCCGTCTCAAAACGCCGCTGGGCCAGGATGGAGCCGTTTTCTGCGATCAGGTCGTGTCCGCCGTAAATGAGGTCGGTGGAGGACTCCCCCCGCCCGGCGTCGGCGTAGACATAGCCGCAGACCAGCCGCCCGGAGGTGCAGGCCACCAGATTCCGCCGGTAGCTGTCCTTGCAGACGATCTCGTCGCTGGCGGAGAGGTTCAAAATCAGGGTCGCCCCGCCTGCGGCCAGCCGGGTGGAGGGGGTGTCCGCCACCCACAGGTCCTCGCAGATCTCCACCCCGATGACCAGCTCGGGCATATTTTCGCACCGGAACACCAGTCCGGTGGAGAACTCCGGCTGCTGGCCGCACAGGGGGACGGAGAAATCCGTCTCCCCCAGCTCCCGGCCGGAGGTGAACCAGCGGGCCTCGTAGAACTCGGTGTAGTTGGGAACGTTGATCTTGGGCACCAGTCCCAGGATACGTCCCTTGTTGAGCAGGGCGGCGCAGTTGTACAGCTTACCCTGGTGACGATAGGGCAGACCTACGGCGGTCACCATGTCCAGCTCTGCCGTCTCTTTCAAAATCCGGCCCAGGGCCTCCTCCGCCCCCCGGAGGAGGGTCGTCTGCAAGAACAGGTCGCCGCAGGTGTACCCGGTGACGCACAGCTCCGGCAGACACAGCACCCTGACCCCACGCCCGGCGGCCTCCTGCATCAGGGCGATAATCTGTCCGGCGTTATAGTCGCAGTCCGCCACCCGTATCTCCGGCGTACCGGCAGCCACGGTGAGAAATCCATCCTTCATAAGCGCACTTCCTTTGTATGAGCCTGTGGCTATTTTAACCCAGAACAGCGGAAGTGGCAAGGAGAAAAGAACGCCGTCCGGAAAAAAGCGGTTTGTGTCCAATTGTTTACAAATGTCCGTTGAATCCCGCCCCCGGAAATGGTATCATTATTGTGATTAAGTAGGCCTGTTTTACTTCGTCCGAGGAGGGACAATATGTCATATATCGAACTGAACCACGTCTCCAAGCGATACCAGATGGGCGAGGTGGAGATACTGGCGGTGGCGGACATCTCCTTTACCGTGGAAAAGGGGGAGTTCGTGGTCATCGTCGGCCCTTCCGGGGCGGGCAAGACCACGGTGCTCAACCTGTTGGGCGGTATGGACACCTGCTCCGGCGGGGAGATCATCGTAGACGGTCAGACCGTCAGCGGCAGCACGGCAAAACAGCTCACCGAGTACCGCCGCCACGACATCGGCTTTGTCTTTCAGTTTTACAACCTGGTGCAGAACCTGACCGCTCTGGAGAATGTGGAGCTGGCCGCCCAGATCTGCCGGGACCCTCTCCCGGCGGAGGATGTGCTGCGCCGTGTGGGTCTGGAGGAACGGATGGGCAACTTCCCCGCCCAGCTCTCCGGCGGCGAGCAGCAGCGGGTGGCCATCGCCCGGGCACTGGCGAAGAATCCCAAGCTGCTCCTCTGCGACGAGCCCACCGGGGCGCTGGATTACGTCACTGGCAAACAGATCTTGCAGCTGCTCCAGGACACCTGCCGGAAGCATGGCATGACGGTGGTGGTCATCACCCACAACTCCGCCCTGACCCCCATGGCGGACCGGGTCATCCGTATCCGCAGCGGCAAGGTGGCCTCCATCGTCACCAACGACCATCCCACCCCGGTAGAGCAGATCGAGTGGTGAACCTATGTCGAAAAAAGCGCTGAACACCGATCTCTTTCGGGAGATCAAAAATACCAAAAGCCGGTTCTTCTCCATCCTCATCCTGGTGGTCATCGCCGTCTGCTTCCTGTTCGGCCTGCGGATGGCCGCCCCGGATATGAAGGCCTCCATGGACGCCTACCTGGACGCCCAGGAGCTGATGGACGTTCACGTCATGTCCACCCTGGGACTGACCCAGGAGGATGTGGACGCCGTGGCGGAGACGGAGGGGACGCTGTTGGCGGAGGGCGCCTATACGGTGGACGCTCTGGCCACCGGCAGCGTGGAGACCATGACGGTCAAGGTGCTGAGTCTGAGCGAAAACGGCATCAACCAGCCCTATGTCACCGAAGGCCGTCTCCCCCAGGCGGCAGACGAGTGCCTGGTGGAGGAAAACGTCCTGTCCACCATGGGGCTGGAGATCGGGGACACCATCACTCTGGACACGGGCACGGGAACCTATGAGGACGCCCTGAGCGTCACCACCTTTACCATCGTGGGGACGGGGACCAGCCCCCTCTATGTCTCCATGTCCCGGGGCACCTCCACCCTGGGCAACGGCAGCGTCGCCGCCATTATTGTGCTGACGGAGGACGCCTTTGACATGGACTACTTCACCGACATCTACGTCCGCACCCAGGGAACGGCGGAGCTGAACACCTACGAGGACGAATACGAGGCCCTGGTGGAGGAATACACCCAGCGGCTGGAGCTCATCCAGTCTGACCGGGAGCAGGCCCGCACCGACGAGGTGAAGGGCGAGGCCCAGGAGGAGATCGACGACGCCTGGGCAGAGTACTACGACGCCGAGGCGGAGGCCCAGCAGGAGCTGGACGACGCCGCCGCAGAGCTGGACGACGCCGCCCAGGAGCTGGCGGACGGCTGGCAGGAGTATGAGGACGGTCTGTCCGATTTGGAGGACGCCAGACAGGAGATCGCCGACGGCAAGGCCGAGCTGGCGGACGCCTATACCACCCTGAAAGAGGGAGAGGCGGACTACGCCGACGGCCTGGCGGAATACCGGGACGGGGAGGACGCCTACGCCGACGGCCTGGCGGAGTACCAGGACGGAGAGGACGCCTACGCCGACGGACTGGAGCAATATGAGACGGGCAAGGCCGCCTATGAGGAGAGCCTGGCGGAATATGAGGCGGGAGAGACCGCCTATGCCGACGGCCTGGCAGAGTATGAGGCGGGAGAAGCGGCCTACGCCGACGGCCTGGAGCAATACGAAGCCGGGGAAGCGGCCTACGCCGAGGGCCTTGCCCAGTATGAGGCGGGAGAGGCCGCCTATGCCGATGGCCTGGCCCAGTATGAGACGGGCCTGGCGGCATATGAGGCGGGCCTGGAGCAGTATCAGGCGGGCGTGGCCCAATATGAGGCGGCTGCCGCCGCCCTGGAGCAGCAGCGGCAGGCCCTGATTGAAAGCGGATACTCCGGCGAGGAGGCGGACGCCCTGCTGGCAGACGCCCAGGCGGAGCTGGAGAGCACCTGGGCCGTGCTGGAGAGCACCCGGGCCACCCTGGAGGAGAGCAAGGCGACTCTGGACAGCACGGCGGCGACACTGGAGGCCAGCCGCACCCAACTGGACAAGGCCAAGGCGACGCTGGAGGCCAGCCGGACTCAGCTGGATGAGACGAAGGCCACGTTAGAGGCCAGCCGGACTCAACTGGACGAGGCAAAGGCCACACTGGAGGCTACCCGCAGTCAGCTGGACGAGGCCAAGAGCCAGCTGGACGCCGCCGCCCAGGAGCTGGAGAGCAGTTGGGCTATTCTGGAGAGCAGCCGGGCAGAGCTGGATGCCGCCAAGGCCACCTTAAAGAGCAGTCGTTCCCAGCTGGACGAGGCCAAGAGTGAGCTGGCCGACGCCCGGCAGGAGCTGGACGACGGCTGGGCGGAGTACTATGACGGTCTGGACGAGATCGCAGATGCAGAGCAGGAGGTGGCGGACGGCGAGAGCGAGCTGGCCGACGCCTATGTGGAGCTGACCGACGGCGAGAGCGAGTACGCCGACGGTTTACAGGAATATGAGGACGCCAAGACGGAGGCGGACGAGGAGCTGGCGGACGCCCGGCAGGAGATCGAGGACGCCCAGGCCGAGGTGGACGACATCGACGCTGCGGAGTGGTACATCCTGGACCGGACGGACAACACCGGCTTTGCCAGCTATGAGCAGGACACCGAACGGATGGGCAATCTGGCCACCCTGTTCCCCACCATGTTCTTCCTGGTGGCGGCCCTGGTGTGCCTGACCACCATGACCCGGATGGTGGACGAGCAGCGGGTGCAGATCGGCGGGCTGAAGGCCATGGGCTACTCCAACGGGGACATCGCCCGGAAGTATGTGGGTTATGGGCTCCTCGCCTCCCTGACGGGGAGCGTCATTGGACTGATCCTGGGCGGCATCGGTATCCCGTGGGTCATCGTCAGCTGCTGGAAGATCATGTATGACTATCCCGGCGTGGTGCTCACCTTCTCCTGGCCCACCGCTCTGGGCTGCACAGGGGCGGCGGTAGGGTGCTGCACCCTGGCGGTGCTGGCCTCCGCCCTGGCCGCCCTCCGGGCGACCCCAGCCTCTCTCATGCGGCCCAAAGCGCCCCAGGCAGGGAAACGGGTCTGGCTGGAGCACATCCCCTTCCTCTGGAAGCGGTTGAGCTTCAGCTACAAGGTGACGGTGCGCAACCTGTTCCGGTACAAAAAGCGGCTGTGCATGACGGTCATCGGCATCGCCGGATGCACCGGTCTGATCATCACCGGCTTCGGCCTCCGGGACTCCATTATGGACATTTTGAGCCTCCAGTACGATAACGTCAGTCCCTATTCCGCCATCCTCTACCTGGGGAGCGACCTGACGGACGACGAGGAGCAGGAGCTGACGGACGCTCTGGCGGGCGAGGAGGAGCTGGACGGCTACACCTACGTCTACCTGAACACCGTCACCCTGGAGAGCGACACCTATTCCCTCTCCGGCAACATCCTGGCGGTGGAGGACCCGGAGGATCTGGACGGCTTCTGGGACTTCCATGACCGGCTCACTCAGGAGCCGGTGGAGATGCAGTCTGACGGTGCGCTGGTCTCGGAAAAGACCGCCACGCTGCTGGGGCTGGAGGTGGGCGACGCCATCACCATCGTCAACGGCGACGACCGGGGGACGGTGACGGTCACCGGCATCGTGGAAAACTATGTCCAGCACTACGTCTATCTCACCAAGGACGCCTATGAGGCCGCCTTCGGCCAGCGACTGGAGGATGCGGAGGTGCTGCTCACCTACGGCGACGAGGCCGACTGGGAGGGGTTGGGCAGACGTCTGCTGGATCTGGACAGCGTGGCCGGTATCTACTACATGACGGACGCCCGGGAGACGGTGGCAAACCAGCTCAACGGCGTCTATCCGGCGGTCATTATCATCATCTGCGGTGCCGCAGTCCTGGCCTTCGTGGTGCTGTACAACCTGTCCAGCATCAACATCACCGAGCGACAGCGGGAACTGGCCACCCTCCGGGTGCTGGGCTTCCGGGATAAGGAGATGCGGGACTATGTGTTCCGGGAGAACATCATCCTGACCCTCATCGGCATTGCCTTTGGCCTGGTGCTGGGCAAGGCGTTCCACAGCTATCTCATCACCACGGTAGAGGTGGAGATGGTCATGTTTGGCCGGACGGCCCAGCCCATGAGCTATGTCCTCTCTGTCGCCTTGACCCTTCTGTTTGCCCTGCTGGTGAACTGGGTAGCCGGGCGGAGACTGGCCAAGATCGATATGGTGGAATCCCTCAAGACGGTGGAGTGAGGACTGTATCAGACAAGATCAGAGAGAGAATAAGGAGAAGAGACAGGAGGCGGTCATATTGTGTAAGACGCTTGACGGACAGAGACGGGAGAAATATATTCGCAGGATATTATGGGGGATACTAATCCTCTCGCCGCTGATTGCGGTAGTTATCATAGGGGCAGCGACGGGGACAAGTGTGTTTCAGCTGGATGCGTACAATACCTCATGGAACGATGAGGTAACTTACCTACGGGCCGTCAGGACCATGAGGACCCAGGGTCTGCCCACCGGTATACAGAGTTATAACGAGGTGGCGTCCGACATTCCGGCCTACGGTGCTTACATTGTTTTAACTTATCTTCCCTACGCAGCCGTGTCCTTCCTCACAGGGATGACCTCTCACAATTTCATGTATTATTGCAATGTGCTCATGATCGTCCTGGCCAACGCCATATTTCTCCGTCTGATAAAGCCGGACGGGAAAAACGCTCTGGCTAATCGCACTCTCGACCCTGTCCCTTGTCTATGAGCGATATGTCTGGTCGGGGATGAGCGAGGCCTCCTACTGTGCATTCCTGATCGTGGCACTGGCCTGCTTCCTGTGGCTGTTCGATGGGAGGAAACATCCCCGTTGGAAGGAGAACATCGTCCTGGTGGGCGTGACTCTGGTGATTCTCTTCTGTGGGATGCTCCGGGCATTTCACTATGCCTGGATATCGATTCCCGGCTACTACATCATCGCCAGTGACAGGAAGCGGTGGTTTAAGATAGCTTCCTTCCTGGGTGGAATGGCTACGGTCATTCTTTGCTTCGGTGGTTCTCAATATCTGTCAGCACATTGGTCGGCAGTATTTTACTCGGATACCGGCAAGATCACGGAAACACTGGTAGGATATCTGGAGCTGGTGGCGTCCGGTTTAGGAGGAATCAGGCAGTTTCTCTCCCAGGTCCTTCAAATTAACGTCAGCGCAATCCGCTCTGTGATTGAATCCCTGAAGGGCGGGAAATTTGCCGGGGTCGTGCTCGTCACCTTTTTTGTTCAGGAGTTGGTTCTCTTGGCGGAGACGATTCGCAGTGTTGTGAGAAAAGAATGGCAAACGGCGTGGCTCATGGGCCTAACCCTTGTCATTGGCGGCGCAATTTATGAGGCAACAATCATTCTTTATGTCGTTGACCAGTGCCCGAGAATGCTTTTGTCCTTCATTGTCTTTGCCGGTTATCTGACCTGTATGAAAGCCCACCCCGTCTCCAAAGGGGTGCGGCAGGGTGTGGAGACCGTCCTTGTGGTTGCAGCTCTCTGTCTCAATACATCTTCCTTTTCTCTTCCTCAGACAGACGATGGTGTGGATATTGACAGTCTCACATCCACTCTGGCGGAGACGCTGGAGCTGGATGAGGACGACCCCTGGGGAAACACCATTGCCAAGCCCGTGGAGTCGAGCCATATGCAAACGATAATCTGTCTCCCCACCTATATGAGCACCAGCACCTGCACTAAGAACTATCTGAAAAAAGCCATCGCCAACGATACCGTCAAGAGCAAATACATCCTGCTGCCGGGCGGGCACTCCCTCTGTGAGGCCTGCGAGGAGAAGTACGAGATCGTCTGGCAAGGAGACGGCCACACCCTCTATCAGGTATGGGACAACGAAGACGATAGCTGACAGCGCACCGGGAGGCACGGCAGAAATGGCCCCTCCCCCATCCGGCAGGTTCGGTTTTCCGTCATGGATACAAAGGAGCCCCGGCACTCGACCATGAGTGCCAGGGCTCCCTTTTTCTGGGTCTGTCCTCAGTTTTTCATATCGTCGGCAAAGTGGGAAACGGGCGATTTGGGGTGGAAGTTCATCCCAGCTCCCGCTCCTCGCAGGCGGTGATCTTATCCACCCGGCGGCTGTGGCGGCCGCCCTCGAACTCGGTGGAGAGGAATACGTCGGTGATGCGCTCGGCCATGTTGACGCCGATCATCAACGCACCCATGGCGAGACAGTTGGCGTCGTTGTGGCGGCGGCTCATCTCGGCAGAAAACGGCTCGCTGCACAGGGCGCAGCGGACCCCCCGGACCTTGTTGGCAGAAATGGAGATGCCCACCCCGCTGGAGCAGATGACGATGGCCCGGTCCGCCTCACCCCGGGTGAGACGCTTGGCGGCGGCGTAGCCGAAGTCGGGATAGTCGCAGCTCTCCCCGCTGTAGGTCCCCACGTCCGTGACCTCATGGCCCTGGGCGATGAGATAGCTCTTAATGTGCTCCTTCAGGGCAAAGCCGCCGTGATCGGAGCCAATGGAAATTCTCATGGGTCTGTCCTCCTCTATTTCACTCGTTTACCGTCGATGAACACCATCTGGATGGTGGAGGCCACCTCCAGGGGGGAGCCGTCCAGCACCACCAGGTCTGCGTCCTTCCCCGGGGTGATGGAACCCACCCTGCTGTCGATGCCGGCGATCCGGGCCGCCCGGAGGGTGATGCTCTGCATGGCCTCCTCCGGTGCCGCCCCCGCCTTTACCGCCAGGGCCGCTCCCAGAGGGAGGTACTGGATGGGGTTCTCCGGGTGGTCGGTGCAGATGGCCACGGGGACCCCCGCCCCCATGAGGACGGCGGTGTTTTCCAGGGCCTGATTTTTCAGTTCCGGCTTGCTCCGGTCCCCAAAGATGGGGCCGGTGATCACCGGCACTCCCTCCTCCGCCAGGATGTCCGCCACCAGATAGCCCTCGGTGCCGTGGACAATGACGGTGCTCAGCCGGAACTCCCGGGCAATGCGCAGGGCGGTAGCGATGTCGTCTGCCCGGTGAGCGTGGAAGTGGGCGGGAAGCGTCCCCTGGAGGACGGGAACCAGCGCCTCCAGCTTACAGTCGTAGTCCGGCGGCTCGGCGTCCTCGTCCTGCTTTACCCGCTCCTGCTTTCGGAGATACTCCTGTGTCTTGGCCAGCTCCTCCCGGATGAGGGCGGCGGTGGCCATGCGGGTGATGGGCGTCTCGTCCCGGTCATTGTAGGACTGCTTGGGATTCTCTCCCAGGGCGAACTTCATAGCCGCCGGAGCCTTGACGACCATCCGGTCGATCCACCGCCCGGCAGTCTTGACGGCGACGAGCTGCCCGCCGATGGGGTTGGCGGAGCCTGGCCCGGTGAGGACGGTGGTGACGCCCCCCTCTCTGGCCTCCTGGAAGCATCGGTCCATGGGATTCACCCCGTCAATGCCCCGGAGCTGGGGGGTGACAGGGTCGGTGGTCTCGTTGGCGTCCTCCCCCTCAAAGCCCAGGCCGTCCCCAAAGACCCCCAGGTGACAGTGGGCGTCCACAAAGCCGGGATAGACCAGCGCTCCCGCCAGGTCCAGCCCCTCTCCCGGAGGGCAGTCCTCCATGGGGCCCACGGCGGTAAATTTCCCGTCCGCAAAGGCCACAAAACCGCAGGGGATTTCCGGGCCGTCCATAGGGAAGATGCGGGCGTTTTTCAGAAGCATGGCGGGGTCCTTTCTTGATTACAATGTGAGGGCGGGTATGCAGGCGGGAGGGGAAACGCATAACCATTGGCTCCCCTGAAAGGGCAGGGAGCGAAGCGGAAGTGCCGCTTGACAGCGGAGCTGTCGCCGTAAGGCGACTGAGGGGTTGCGGCAAGCACTTACGACGAGCTGAAATCTTTCGGCGAATTCGTACCAACTCCCAGCGAATTCGCCGATGGTGCATATCTTATCGTGAGTGCCTGCTGCACCCCTCCACCGGCTTGCGCCGGTCCCCCTCCCCTTTCAGGGGAGGTAAACTGTGCCTGCCGTAACTCCCTCTCCCGTTTCGACAAAACC
>JAJQEM010000079.1:0-10411 GCA_021201635.1 Clostridiales bacterium
AGCAATGAGGCATTGGCCGCCGTTCTTGCTGCCAAGTAAATGCTGTTGCCCTGGCCGGTTCATTTCTCTGATTGACAGATTCCGACATTCTGTGGTATACTATTCGCAGTTTGAAAGAACGTCGGTTTTCAGTCTCTTTCAACAATCATTCGGACCACTCCCTCGGGGGTCAAGGCCATACGGACAGCCGGGTCCACTGCCGGACGGCGGGGTTTCCCGCCTTATTGATTGAGTGTGATCGCTCAAATTTTATAAGACGCGCTGGTGCGCAAGCTTGTGAAACGGTCAATAAGAGCAGTAAAAGCAGATTGTTGCTATATAGACTCTGAACACCCCGTCTGATGCGATTTTTGTTCCTTCCCTCCCCCTGTGCCGGGGACGGGAGCGGGCTTCGCTGTATCGACCATACCGCAAGATGCGCCCAAGGCGTGTCCTGCGGTTTTTTCCGCACAGTGAGGGAGTGTTGGCGGTGCAGTCGAGACGATACCATTATGAACAGCAGCGGGCCCCCATCTACGAGGCGCTAGAGCGCTTCCGTCAGATGCGGGTGGTGCCCTTTGACGTGCCGGGCCACAAGCGGGGCCGGGGCAACCCGGAACTGACCGCCTTCCTGGGGGAAAAGTGCGTGGGGGTGGATGTGAACAGCATGAAGCCCCTGGACAACCTGTGCCATCCGGTATCGGTCATCCGGGAGGCGGAGGACCTGGCAGCGGACGCCTTTGGCGCAGAGCACGCTTTTTTGATGGTAGGCGGCACCACCAGCGCCGTCCAGAGCATGGTGCTCACCGCCTGCAAGCAGGGGGACGAGATCATCCTCCCCCGGAACGTCCACCGGAGCGTCATCAACGCCCTGGTGCTCTGCGGGGCTGTCCCTGTTTATGTCAACCCGGAGGTGGACCAGCGGCTGGGCATCTCCCTGGGCATGAGCCGTGATCAGGTCCAGCGGGCCATCCGGGAGCATCCCAAAGCGGTGGCGGTGCTGGTGAACAATCCCACCTATTACGGCATCTGCTCCGACCTCCGGGCCATCGTCCGCATGGCCCATGAGGCGGGGATGCTGTGCCTGGCCGACGAGGCCCACGGCACCCACTTCTACTTTGGGGGCGGTCTGCCGGTATCCGCCATGGCTGCGGGAGCGGATATGGCCGCCGTGTCCATGCACAAAAGCGGCGGCAGCCTGACCCAGTCCAGCTTCCTCCTCACCGGCCCCGGCGTCCACGCCGGGTACGTGCGGCAGATCATCAACCTGACCCAGACCACCTCCGGCAGCTATCTCCTCATGTCCAGCCTGGACATCAGCCGCCGGAACCTGGCCCTCCGGGGGCGGCAGGTCTTTCATCAGGTGGCGGACATGGCGGAGTACGCCCGGGAGGAAATTAACGCCATCGGCGGGTACTACGCCTTTGGCAAGGAGCTCATCAACGGCAATTCCGTCTTTGACTTTGACACCACCAAGCTCAGCGTCCACACCCTGGACATCGGTCTGGCGGGCATCGAGGTATACGACATTCTCCGGGACGAGTACGACATCCAGATCGAATTTGGTGACATCGGCAACATTCTGGCCTACCTCTCTATGGGAGATCGGCCCCAGGAGCTGGAGCGGCTGGTCAGCGCCCTGGCGGAGATCCGCCGCCGCTATCAGACCGACGGCACCGGCCTGCTCAGCCAGGAATATATCGACCCGGACGTGGTCATCACCCCCCAGGAGGCCTTCTACGCCGACAAGGAGAGCCTTCCCCTCCGGGAGACGGAGGGCCGGGTCTGCTCCGAGTTCGTCATGTGCTATCCCCCCGGCATCCCCATCCTGGCACCAGGTGAGCGCATCACCGGGGATATTCTGGATTATATCGAGTACGCCAAGGGCAAGGGGTGCAGCATGACCGGCCCGGAGGATCCGGAGATCAACTATCTGAATGTGGTGAAGTGAGAGGGTGCCTTTGCCTTCCCTGAAAGGGGAGGTTGGAAGCGCATTTCCTGGCTCCCCTGAAAGGGGAGCTGTCAGCGAAGCTGACTGAGGGGTGCCGCCCGCAGGGCGGCTCGAAAGCCGTATCAATCCACCTTTCAACGGATTTGCCGGAAGATTTCACTGTATCGGCAAGTGCCTGCCGCACCCCTCCACCGGCTTGCGCCGGTCCCCCTCCCCTTTCAGGGGAGGTATCATTGCGTATCGGGAACCATCCCGCCAAAGAAAGGAGCCTCCTGTCATGGATCTCTGGTTCAGCGAATTTCACACCCCGGACGTGAAGCACAGCATCCGGGTCAGCCGACATCTCTACTCCAAGCGGAGCAGCTATCAGCAGATCGACATTTTCGAGACCCCAGAGTATGGCCGGGTGCTCGCCCTGGACGGCAGCGTTATGCTCACCGAGCGGGACGAGTTCATCTACGACGAGATGATCACCCATGTCCCCATGGCCGTCCATCAGGGCATCCGGGACATTCTGGTCATCGGGGCCGGAGACGGCGGCGTCGTCCGGGAGCTGACCCGGTATGACCGGGTCAGGAGCATCGACCTGGTGGAGATGGACCCCCAGGTGGTGGAGGCCTGCCGGGAGTTCCTGCCGGGCAACGCCTGCCGGATGGATGATCGGCGGGTGAAGATTTATTTCGGCAACGCCCTGAAATTCATCCGCCGCCGGGAGGCCAGCTACGACCTGATCATCGTAGACTCCACCGACCCCTTTGGCCCCTCCGAGGGCTTCTTTACCCGGGAGTTTTACGGCAGCTGTTACACTGCTCTCCGGGAGGACGGTATCATGGTCAATCAGCAGGGCAGCCCCTTCTACGCCGAGGACGCCGAGGCCATGAAGCGCAGCCACAAGCGGATCGTCAACACCTTCCCCATCAGCCGGGTCTATCAGGCCCATATCCCCACCTATGCGGCGGGCTACTGGCTGTTCGGCTTTGCCAGCAAGAAATATCATCCCGTGGACGACCTGGACGCCGCCGCCTGGAACGCCCTGAACCTCCGCACCCGGTACTACACCACCCGTCTCCATGTGGGCGCCTTCTGTCTCCCCGCCTTTCTAGAGGAGATGCTCCAGGAAGTGGAGGAGTGAGCCATGCTGGAGCGAAACGTAGAAACCTTTCTGGCCTGCGACAGCGACTATGACGCTGCGGGCATTGTCCTGTTTGGCGCCCCCTTCGACTCCACCACCAGCTTTCGTCCCGGGGCCCGGTTCGGGCCCTCCGCCATCCGGCACGAGAGCTTCGGCCTGGAGACCTACAGTCCCTATCAGGACAGAGATTTAGCGGACTGCGCCGTCTTTGACTCCGGCGACCTGGAGCTGCCCTTCGGCTCCCCGGAGGCCGCCCTCTCGGACATCCAGGCCCGGACGGAGGCCATCCTCTCCGACGGCAAGCTGCCCCTGCTGCTGGGGGGCGAGCATCTGGTGACGCTGGGGGCCGTCCGGGCGGTGGTGGAGCGGTATCCCGACCTCCACATCGTCCACCTTGACGCCCACGCCGACCTCCGGGACGACTATCTGGGTGTCAAACTGAGCCACGCCTGCGTCATGCGCCGGTGCTGGGAGCTGACGGGAGACGGGCGCATCCACCAATTCGCCATCCGCAGCGGCGACCGGGAGGAGTTCCGCTTCGCCCGGCAGCACACCGACCTCCACCCCTTCTCTCTGGACGGGGTGACAGAGCTGGCGGAGCGGCTTCGGGAGCGGCAAACGCCGGTGTATCTCACCAT
Source organism: Clostridiales bacterium (assembly GCA_021201635.1). Taxonomy (GTDB): domain Bacteria; phylum Bacillota; class Clostridia; order Oscillospirales; family Oscillospiraceae; genus Onthomonas. Next base: position 3,701 of record JAJQEM010000079.1, read on the forward strand.
AGACCTGGACTGCCTTGACCCCGGCGTGTTCCCCGGAACAGGCACCCCAGAGGCGGGGGGCGTGTTCTTCCCCCAGCTGTTAGACGCCATCACCGCCCTGTCCGGCTGCCGCATCGTGGCCGCCGACGTGAACGAGCTGGCCCCCATGCTGGACCCCACAGGAGCCTCCACCGCCACCGCCTGCAAGGTGGTGCGGGAGCTGCTGCTGGCTTTGAGCCATTGAACTGAGAAAGGAGACCTTCCTATGAGCAGAGTGTTAGTCATCGGCTGCGGCGGCGTGGCCTCTGTCGCCATCCACAAATGCTGTCAGGTCAGCGAGGTGTTCACCGAGCTGTGCATCGCCAGCCGCACCAAGGCCAAATGTGACCGTCTGGCCGCAGAGCTGGCCCCAAAGACTGCCACCAAGCTGACCACTGCCCAGGTGGACGCCGACGACGTGGAGCAGGTCATCGCCCTCATCCGCTCCTATCAGCCCGATCTGGTGATGAATATCGCCCTCCCCTATCAGGATCTGACCATTATGGACGCCTGCCTCGCCTGCGGAGTGAACTATATGGACACCGCCAACTATGAGCCGGAAGACACCGACGACCCGGCCTGGCGGGAAATTTACGAGCGTCGGTGCCAGGAGAAGGGCTTCTCCGCCTACTTCGATTACTCCTGGCAGTGGGCCTACCGGAAGAGGTTCGAGGACGCAGGGCTCATCGCCCTGCTGGGCTGTGGCTTTGACCCCGGCGTCAGCCAGGCCTACTGCGCCTACGCCAAAAAGCACGAGTTCGACACCATCGACACCATCGACATCCTGGACTGCAACGGCGGCGACCACGGCTACGCCTTCGCCACCAACTTCAACCCGGAGGTCAATCTCCGGGAGGTCTCCGCCCCCGGCAGTTACTGGGAGAACGGCCACTGGGTGGAGATTCCCCCCATGAGCATCAAGCGGGAGTACGACTTTGACCAGGTGGGCCACAAAGATATGTACCTGCTCCACCACGAGGAGATCGAGTCCCTGGGGGAGAATCTCCCGGAGGTGAAGCGCATCCGGTTCTTTATGACCTTCGGTCAGAGCTATCTGGATCATATGCGCTGCCTCCAGGATGTGGGGATGCTGTCCACCACTCCGGTCAGCTTCGAGGGCCACGAGATCGTCCCCATCAAGTTCCTCAAGGCCCTGCTCCCCGACCCGGCCAGCCTTGGCCCCCGGACCCATGGCAAGACCAACATCGGCTGCATCTTCACCGGAAAACAGAACGGCCAGGACAAGACCTACTATATCTATAACGTCTGTGACCATCAGGCGTGCTACCGGGAGGTGGGCTCCCAGGCGGTGAGCTATACCACCGGCGTTCCCGCCATGTGCGGCGCCCTCATGCTGCTCACCGGCAAGTGGAACACCGTGGGCGTCCACACCGTAGAGGAGTTCGACCCCGACCCCTTCCTGGACGCTCTCGACCAATACGGCCTGCCCCGGAGCGAGAGCCACAGCCCGGTGCTGGTGGACTGATGGCCTCCCCTGTGCGGGACGACCGGCCTCCCTTTTCCTCTCTGGCCGGGTTGGAGCTGGGAGCCCTGTTTCAGGCCCTCCCCTCCCCCTGCTATCTGCTGGACCAGGGGGCCCTCCGTCGGAACGGCGAGATGATGTCTCAGCTGGCCCAACGGACGGGCTGCAAGCTGCTGCTGGCACAGAAGGCCTTTTCCAACTACGACCTGTACCCCACCCTGGCCCCCTACCTGGACGGAACGGAGGCCAGCGGACTGTATGAGGCCCGGCTGGGCCGGGAGGAACTGCCTGATAAAGAGGTCCACGTCTTTTGCGGGGCCTATCGGGAGAACGAGTTTGACCGGCTGCTGACCTATGCCGACCACATCGTCTTTAACTCCCCCCGGCAGCTGGACAGATTCGGCCCCCGGGCAAAGGCGGCGGGCAAGAGCCTGGGCCTGCGGGTCAATCCGGAGTGCTCCACCCAGGAGGGCCACGCCATCTATGACCCCTGCGCCCCCGGCAGCCGCCTGGGAACCACCCGGAGCCAGTGGGACACCCAGATGACCCCGTATCTGGTGGACCTGCTGGACGGGCTCCACTTCCACACCCTCTGTGAGCAGGATTCCGACGCCCTGGAGGTCACTCTCCAGGCGGTGGAGGCCCGGTTCGGGGACGTGCTGCCCCGGATGTCCTGGCTGAACTTCGGCGGCGGGCACCACATCACCCGGCCCGGCTACGACCTGCCCCGGCTGGAGGGGTGCATCCGCCACGCCCGGGAGCGCTGGGGGGTGGAGGTCTATCTGGAGCCGGGAGAGGCCTGGGCCCTCAACGCCGGGTATCTCCGGGCCACGGTGCTGGACGTGCTGCAAAACGGGGAGACGAACATCGCCATTCTGGACGCCAGCGCCGCCTGCCATATGCCTGACGTGCTGGAGATGCCCTACCGTCCGCCCCTGCTGGGGGGCGGCGAGCCGGGAGAAAAGCAATACACCTATCGTCTGGGCGGCCCCACCTGTCTGGCGGGGGACGTCATCGGGGATTACAGCTTCTCCGCCCCGCTGGAGGAGGGGGATTCCCTCCTGTTCGGGGATATGGCCATCTACACCACCTGCAAGAATAACACCTTCAACGGGATGCCCCTCCCCGCCATCTGGGTGCGCCGGGAGGACGGCGGGCTGGAGAAGCTGGTATCCTTCGGCTACGGAGATTTTAAGGGCCGTCTGGGGCGGCGTTCGGCCAATGTCAATGTCCCGGACGCAGTATAATGCTCTCTGCACCAAATAGGGAGGGACTCAGCGATGCACGACCAACTGACCGCCAACGACCTGGAGCAGATGCGCAAGGAGCTGGACTACCGGCGTATCACCCTGCGCCCCCAGCTTCTGGAGGAGGTCAAGACCGCCCGGGCCTTCGGCGATTTGAGCGAAAACTTCGAGTACAAGGCCGCCAAGCGGGACAAGAACAAAAACGAGAGCCGTATCCGCTATCTGGAGCGGATGATCGAGACCGCCCATGTCATCGAGGACCGCTCCGCCGACGACGAGGTGGGGCTGTTCGACAAGGTGACGGTGTGGTTCGACGAGGACGAGGAGGAGGACGTGTTCCAGATCGTCACCACCGTCAAGGAGGACGCTCTCCGCAACCGGATCAGCAACGTCTCCCCGGCGGGAAAGGCACTGCTGGGCCACCGGGTGGGGGACACCGTCACCGTCCGGGTCAACGACAGCTACAGCTATCCCCTGACCATCCGGGCCATTGAAAAGCAGTCCGACGACGGCTCCATCCGAATCAGCGAATATTGAATCAAGCCCCGGCAGCAGCGGCTGCCGGGGCTTTTTCTGGTTCTCGTTCCCTCTGCGTCATATCTTTTTACCGTTTTGTCATTTAATTTAAGGATCTGAATCTGAAATACATCGTACGATTACTTCCTCAATTTGGACAGCAGGCTCTTCAGTTTTCTCAGCGGCCAGGTGATGATTTTTCCAATTCGGAAGGAGGCTGAGCGGCGCATCGCACGCATTTTCTTTGCCTGTGCTTTATTTTCCTTTTTTAGTGCGGAAATCTGCTTTTTTAGCTCACGGATCTGAGCTCTTTGAGTACTTCTTTCACTACGGGCCGTTGCGAACTTTTGCTTGAGATTGGCTCTCTGTGCCGCACTTTTCTTGAGCTTTTCGTTGAGCGTATTGGCTCTGCACCTTTCCTTGACGGTATTGCAAACCAGAATCTGGAAAGCATACAGATTTTCCCGCAGACCAAGCTCGCTGCACTCATATTCCGGCGGCAGCATTGCATAGTTATTTTGTGAACTGCGAAGCACATTCGTCGCCTGCTGAAGAGCAACGTTCCGGTTTTCCGGTGTCAGCCCGGAGGCAGCTTCAAAATAGGTCTGCATCATGGCGTGGAAGCACCGATAGTAGCTATAGGCGTTGTAAAATGTAACAGTTTTCGTTACTGTGGAGCCTTCTCGAATTCGGCGACTGAAATACGCATATCTGAGGTGAGAAGTGCGTTTCGCCTTGAGCATAACCTCAAAGGTAAAAGGATTGTCCTCATAGATAACTCCGGGCAAAAAGCGGATGTTATTTTCTCGAATGAAATCTGCACGCAGAATCTGTAGACAGGGGCTAACGGCACATTTGCCTTCTTCACAGAATTTGCGCAGCAGGGTTGGACCGTCGTAGACATCGTCATAAGCGCAACTGCGCATATAGGTGCTTTGATAGCGTGAAAACGACTCCGCCAATTCCTCATTGTCATAAAAGGTCGACCCGTCAAAAAAGAGGGCATCCAGTTTTTTTTCTTCCGCCACTGCAACAAGCTGTTCCAGGGCGTTCTGCTCCAGAATGTCATCGCTGTCCATGAAATAGAGATACTTGCCCTTGGCGTGGGAAACCCCCACATTCCGGGCGTAGCCCTGCCCGGAATTAGGCTGGGAAAGGATCTCAAAACGAATATCCTTCGCAGCCCACCGCTCCAAAATCTCCAGTGACTCATCGGTAGAGCCGTCATTGATGCAGATGATTTCGATTTCTTCCAGTGTCTGGTTGGCAATAGAACGCAGCGTCTCGTCCAAGTAGGGTGCCGCATTGTAAACTGGGATAACGACCGAAACCGGAACTGTGTTCCGCTCCTGGGCAGACGTTCTTTCCTTTGCTTCCCTTCTATGCTGTTCCGTCAGGTTATAAATCTTCTCGCTGCGGTGATACCAGTCCCGAGCGGCAGACAACTGGAGGGAGTAACGGTGAACCATATGATTGTTGTCGTCCACTTCCGGCACTTCCTGTAGGGGGAGCTGGCAGTATGGCTCGGCGTCCAGGGCTTCTAAAATTTCCAGCCGGGCTTTATCAGAGCGAACACTTTTCAAGTTATATAAAACAGTAGACAGAGCGCTGTGGCGATAGCTGGTTTGCAGCAGTTCAAACAGGTCCCTGCGTACCAGCTCCTGATAAATCGCATTGAATGCGAATAAAAAGCAGAGCGGATCCTTGTGCTTATCCTGCTGGAGACTGGCCGGGCGGTTGATTCGATAATAGACAAGGTCGGCATCTAACGCAGTGATACGCTCCGCCAGAGCCATACTGCTGAAGGTAAAATAGACATCATTGGAGTTGGGCAGCTCCTGGAACTGTAATCCCGTCTTCAAAAGGAACCGGCGTGCGTACAGTCTGCACCAAGGTGCAGGAGTAGCAAGTGCAAAAAGAGTATCAGGCACATCGGCGGGGGAAAACACCGATGCCTCGGGGAGCAGCTTCCGGTGCAGGAAATCGCCCCTTTTGGTTACCTCTTGTGTTGCGTCGTCGTAACGCACACCACCAAAGAGCACAATATCCGCATTTTGCTCCCTGGCCGCAAGCGTGGTCTTCTCCAGCATCTCCAAGTCGAAAAAGTCGTCACTGTCCAAAAAAATGATATAGTCTCCCTGCGCCGCAGCCAAGCCACGGTTCCGGGCAACGCCGGCATGCTGGTTTTTCTGGTACAGCACCCGCACTCTGTCATCCTGCCGGGCGTATTGCTCCAAAATGGCAGGAGAGCTGTCTGTTGAGCCATCATCAACACAGATGACTTCAATACTCCCCAACGTCTGTCCCAAAACGCTGTCCAGGCATTGAGCTAAATACTGCTCTACATTGTAGACCGGAATAATAACTGAAACGACTGGTGTTGCCATCTCGTTTCCTCTCTTTCTCTATGATATGAATTTCACTGCACTGTGATTGCTAAACATTTCTCTCATCACATGGAAGGTGAATCAGATCGCCCAGCTTCCGATCATACTCTGCAGGTCTCCACGGGTTCTGACCGGAGTCCGACGTAAATGTGAGTTCTCCAAATTTGATCTCGCCGCTGTTCAAAAGATAGAAGTCTACTCTCACAAAAGGAAAACCTTCTGCTAACTTTTCTGCCAGCGAAAGTAACTCTTCCAGATTGTCCGGTTTTGGAACCTCCCGGTTCAGGCGCTCTACAGCGTAAACAAAGGGCATTAAGTTCCAGTCTGTATCGTAGACAGCCATTTTCAATGCGGTAGACCTTTGAGAGAGGAACATGACGTATTTTGCTTTCCCATCAAAGCAGAACACCTTGTAATCGTTGACTTCGCCACCAGAGTTTTCAATATACTTCTCTGCAATAATCCGGGGCTCGGTGTAGCTGTAATGCAGCTCCAACCCATCACGGAATGCGAAGTCGGTTTGCAGCCACTCCTTCAACTTCCGCCGGGCATCGTTTACATTCAACTGGCTCTTATCATGAACGATGATGTTCCATCCGCTGCCGTGGGTGGCCTTGAGGGCGTACTGCTCCGGCAGATCGTCAAATGGGACGTCCTCCGCTCTGTCCCATACGCCCAGGAGAGGCACCAGGTATTCCTCGCCGATTTTTTCCTTTACATAGTCCCGGACTAAATACTTGTCCGAAAGCCTGCCCTTCAGAGGCGTGCTGTCGTACAGCTTGAGCCACTGAATCTTTTCCGTGTAGGTACGGGGATGCTCCAGGTTCAGCACATGGCCCGTCTTATGATAATACCACTCTTTCAGCGCTTCAGGGTACCGCGACGGCTCCAGGCCCTTGAAATAGTAATACTCGTCCCTGCGGGCCAGCTCCCACCGGTTAGAGCTGGTCTGCTTTGACAGCTTGCTGTAGTTCTGGCGGTCCCGGTCAGCAGCAGATTGATTGACATTGGAGATATAGTCCCGAAGCCGCTCGTAGTTTTGCTGATCCCGTTCGGCGGC
>JAJQEM010000079.1:10511-12649 GCA_021201635.1 Clostridiales bacterium
TTCGGCGGCATTTTTACCGACGCCAGCAACGTAGTCCCGGAGCTGTTCGTAGTTTCGCTTGTCCCGGTCAGCGGCCGTCGTGTTGGCGGCGGCGATAGCCTTGCGCAGGGACTCATCCTCCCGCTGTTCCCGCTGGTCCAACGCCTGGTATTGAGCTTCCAGCCTGCAAAGGGCGTCAGACTGCCGTTGAAGGTCGGAGCGGAGCTGGTCGTATCGCTGTTCCTGGGCCGCAATGCCTTTCTTGGCTGCATTCAGCTGTTTTCTTAATTTGGTGTTTTCAGATTGCAGCTTGTCCAGGCGGGCATACAGACCCCGGAGGACAGGAAGCCTGTACACAAACCTGGAAAGAGGACTAGACATAGCTGCTCCATACCTCCTGTGAATATTCGGGCATCACTCCACCTTCGCCCGTCCAATAGAATCATAGGCCACGCCGCTGCCGACGAATTTGCTCACCGGGAAGCAGTTGCGCCCATCCAGCACGATGGGATGTGCCATCAGACTGCGGAAGGTCTCCGGCTCCAGGGCCTTCACGTCCGCCCACTCGGTGAAGATCAGGCACAGGTCGGCGTCCCGCAGGGCCTCCTCAATGGTGTCGCAGTAGGTAATCTCGTCGGGATAGAACCGCTTGTAGTTGTTCACCCCCACCGGGTCCCAGGCGGAGATCACCGCCCCGTCATCCAGCAGAATGGGGATGTTCACCAGGGAAGGCGCCTCCCGCAGGTCGTCCGTCTCCGGCTTGAAGGTCAGGCCCAGAACGGCCACCCTTTTGCCCTCCAGGGATTCATAGTGGCTGTGGGCCTTTTTCACCAGCACCAGCTTTTGACGGTCGTTGACCTCGATGGCCGCCTTGATGGTTTTCAGCTCCCGGTCATAGTAGTTGGATACCCAATGCAATGCCTTGGTATCCTTGGGGAAACAGGAACCGCCGTAGCCGATGCCGGCATTGAGGAACTTGTTTCCGATGCGGGGGTCCAGGCCCATGCCCCGGGCCACGTCCTGAATATCTGCACCCAGCAGCTCGCACAGGTTGGCGATCTCGTTGATATAGGAGATTTTCAGTGCCAGGAAGTCGTTAGAGGCATATTTAATCATCTCGGCGCTGCGCCGGTTGGTGACCACCACCGGCTGATTCAGCCCAGCATAGACCGCACGCATAACCTCCTCGGCGTGCTGAGACTCCACACCGATGACGATGCGGGCGGCGTGGAGGGTGTCTTTCACTGCAGTTCCCTGAGACAGGAACTCCGGGTTGGAGGCCAGCTCCACCGCCACCGGATGGGCCAGCTTCTCCCGGAGCCGCTGCTCCAGCTTGTCGTTGGTACCGATGGGAACGGTTGACTTGACCACCACGATGCAGTCCCGCTCCAGAGTGGCGGCGATCTGGTCGATTACCTGATTTACATAAGACAGATTGGCGGAGCCGTCCCGCTTCTCAGGGGTACCCACACCGATGTAGATGACCTCGGCGTCCCGGTAGGCGGATGCGTAATCGGTGGTGAAGGTGAGCCGCTCCATGTTGGCGGTCATCAGCTCCTCCAGCCCCGGCTCGTAGATGGGGGAGACGCCCTGACGCATGGTCTCCACTTTTTTCTCGTCTACGTCCACACAGGTCACGTCGTGACCCAGATGGGCTAGCACGACTCCGGTGACCAGGCCCACATAGCCTGTTCCGGCAATGGCAATTCTCATAATTTACTTGCTCCTTCTTTTTTTTACGTCTCAGCGCTTCTCTGTCAATGAGGCTAATTAGAATGCGGAAACGCTTGTCCAGGGGGCATATTTCTTGTTTATTATAATTTGAGGTAAGAGAAAAAGCAACCCATTTAATCAAAAAACCAGGGCGACAGCCTGCGCAGTCAAAGGATATGGCCCCACTAGTTAAAGCACTGACCTTAAACTACGAAACAAACTAATAGAAAGGGTAACTGCTCTATTGGACGCCCTTCCTACAGCGCATCTACCGCATCTACCGCACCTACCGCACCTGCCATCCTGTCAAACAGCCCCATTTCCCTCTGCGTCATATCTTTTTACCGTTTTGTCATTTAATTTAAGGATCTGAAAGGGCAGGGCAACAGCGTTTACTTGGCAGCAAGAACGGCGGCCAATGCCTCATTGCTCATTGCAGCTCTGGA
>JAJQEM010000010.1 GCA_021201635.1 Clostridiales bacterium
GGATTCAATCGCTATGGATTTTTTAGGTGTTCAACTTCATTTTACAATCGACCGGTTTATCCTTTACAATCTCTTTACAGAAAGGGGTGCTGACGAATGGGCACGCAGATGATTTTCCGGCGGTACGAGCTGAAATACCTGCTGACGCAGGAGCAGAAGCAGGCGGTGCAGGAGGCCATGGAGCCGCATATGGCCCTGGACCGCTATGGGCGCACCACCATCCGCAATCTCTATTTCGACACGGACAGCTTTCTGCTGGCCCGTCACTCCATCGAGCACCCCGCCTATAAGGAAAAGCTCCGGGTGCGGAGCTACCGGGAGGCATCCCCGGAGCTGCCGGTCTATGTAGAGCTGAAAAAGAAGTACGACTCGGTGGTCTATAAACGGCGGTTGGCCCTGCCGGAGGAGCAGGCGGTGGACTGGCTGGCGGGCCTGAACGCCCCTCCCATCTACACCCAGATCGCCCGAGAGGTGGAGTATTTCCGCCAGTACTATCAAACCCGGGTCTACCTCTCCTACGAGCGGGAGGCGTACTACGACCGGAACGGCGGAGATTTCCGGGTCACCTTCGATGAAAACATCCTCTCCCGCATCGATGACCTGACCCTGGAGGCAGCACCCTGGGGCCAGTCCCTGCTGGAGCCAGGGCTGACTCTGATGGAGATCAAGACCTCTGGGGGCACCCCCCTGTGGATGACCCACGTGCTTACCAATCACCACATCTACAAGACATCCTTTTCCAAATACGGCACCGCCTACCAGAATTTCCTTCTTCCGTGCGTCCAGGGAGGCAGACGATATGCTTGATTCACTCTTTCAGGGTCTCTTCGACAGTTCCACTGCCGCCGTCATCTCGGTGACTGACTTTCTCCTCTGCGTGGGATGCTCCCTGGTCATCGGCCTGATGCTGGCGGGGGCCTACCTGTACCGCAGCCGCTACACCAGGAGCTTTGTGGTCACGCTGGCCATTCTCCCCGCCGTGGTCTGCGTGGTCATTATGATGGTCAACGGCAACGTGGGGGCGGGGGTAGCCGTGGCCGGGACGTTCAGTCTTGTCCGGTTCCGCTCCGTCCCCGGCACAGCGAAGGAGATCGGGGCCCTGTTTCTGGCCATGGGGGCCGGGCTGATGACCGGGATGGGTTATCTGGGCTATGCCCTCCTGTTCACCCTCATCCTCTGTGTCGTTACCATGCTCTACAGCCGTCTCAGTGAGGGACTGGGGAAGCGCTCTGCCCTGAACAAAACCCTCCACATCACCATCCCGGAGGATCTGGACTACACCGGGGTATTCGAGGAACTGTTCGCCCAGTACGCCACCTCCTGGGAGCTGGTCCGGGTCAAGACCACCAATATGGGCAGTCTCTTTCGCCTGACCTATGATCTGACTCTCCGCAATCCGGAGGTGGAAAAGGAGCTCATCGACCGGCTCCGCTGCCGGAACGGCAATCTGGAGATCACCATTTCCCGGCAGGAGACGGTGGTCACCGAGCTGTAAGGGGGCGCAATGAGATGAAACAGCGTATTTCTCTCCTGTTGGCGCTGTTACTGTGTCTTTCTTTGGCCCTCACCGGCTGCGAGGGCCAGGCGGCTGACACGGACAGCGACGCCGTAACCGATAACACCGCCGTCTCCGGCTCCGCCGACGCCGAGGCAGTCACCCTGCTGGACGCAGACGAGATGTTCACCGACCGGGACTATGAGGTGGGCTACGACGAGAGCGAGTGCGTGGTCATCACGTTAAACGGCGACTCCGCCTCCTGCGATTCGGACAGCGTCACCGTCTCCGGCAGCACCGTCACCATCACCGATGAGGGGACCTATCTTCTCACCGGCAGCCTCACCGACGGTATGGTCATTGTGGACGCCGGTGATTCGGACAAGCTCCAGCTGGTGCTGGACGGGGTGGACATCTGCTCTGAGACCGCCGCCGCCCTCTATATCCGCCAGGCGGACAAGGTGTTTGTCACCCTGGCCTCCGGCAGCGAGAACACCCTCTCCAACGGCGGCAGCTTTGTGGACATCGACGAGAACAGCATCGACGCCGTTATCTTCTCCAAGGACGACCTGACCCTCAACGGCTCCGGCACCCTGACTGTCCAGTCCCCGGCGGGACATGGAATCGTCTCCAAGGACGACTTGGTCATCACCAGCGGCACCTATAACATCACTGCCGACAGCCACGGCCTCTCCGGCAAGGACAGCGTCCGCATCTCGGAGGGGACCCTGACCATCGTCTCCGGCAAGGACGGAGTTCATGCGGAGAACGCCGACGACAGCTCCCTGGGTTATCTCTATATCGCCGGGGGGACCTTCGACATCACCGCCGAGGGCGACGGCCTCAGCGCTGAGAGCATCCTCCAGATCGACGGGGGAACGTTTGCCATCGCCACCGGCGGCGGCAGCGCCAACGGGGAGAGCGACCGGAACGACAGCTGGTCCCGGTTCGGCGGGATGCAGTACAGCACCGACAGCAGCGACGAGGACACCGGCAGCGTCAAGGGGGTCAAATCATCCGGCGATCTTGTGCTCAACGGCGGGACGTTTACCGTTGACGCCGCAGACGACGCCCTCCACTCCAACGCCGACCTGACGGTCACAGGCGGGACCTACACCCTGTCCTCCGGGGACGACGGGATGCACGCAGACGGGACGCTGACCATCACCGGCGGAACGCTGAACATCGTCACCAGCTATGAGGGCATCGAGGGCCAGAGCATCGACATCACCGGCGGAGTCATCTCCGTGACCGCCAGCGACGACGGGCTGAACGCCTCCGGCGGCAACGACGAGAGCGGCTACTCCGGCTTCGGCGGTGGTATGGACGCCTTCAGCACCGACACGGACTGCACCCTCACCATCTCCGGCGGTACCCTGACCGTCACCGCCGGAGGGGACGGCATCGACTCCAACGGCAGCCTCACCGTCACCGGAGGCACAGTCTGGGTGGACGGGCCTACCGACAGCGGCAACGGCACCCTGGATTACGGCACCAGCGCCACCATCACCGGCGGCACCTTCGTGGCCCTGGGCTCCTCCGCCATGGCGGTGAACTTCGGCAGCAACTCCACCCAGGGCTGTATGCTCATTACCGTCAGCACCCAGCAGGCGGGCACAGAGATTACCCTCGCCGACAGCAGCGGTACTGTCCTGGTGTCCGGCACGGCGGGTAAGAGCTATAACTCCGTCCTCATCAGCTGTCCCGGTTTGGCCCAGGGAGAGACCTACACCCTGACCACCGGTTCGGACAGTACGGAGATCACCCTGAGCAGTCTGGTCTACAGCGCCAGCGGCACAAGCGGCATGGGCGGCGGAAATATGGGCGACAACCGGGGAGGCCGGGGCGGAATGCACTGATATTTCCCAGAAAAAAGTGGCAGCGGAGGCACGGCAAAAAGCCGTGCCTCCGCTGCTTCATGCCCCAAAAGGGACTTACACATCCAGATTGACGGGAATATCCAGCCCCAGATAGGCAAACAGGTGCTCTACAGCGGTCTTGTCCCCGTCGCTCATCCCCGAGGGAGTGAGCTGGAGGTCGATAACGGTGTAGTAGTCGCTGTTGACCAGGGGCAGCGCAATCCAAACCTCTACGATTGGGTCACTGTAATCGTCCTCCCGATAGCTGAACCCCTGGGCAACAGCGCCGGTCCCTGTGGAGGAGGTGGCCAGCTCAGACAGATCCTCCACCAGGAGGTAGCCGGACATGATGTAGACATCATAGGTTTCAAATACGCTCTCAGTCAAAAAGACCTGAAGGCCCTCCGTGCCCGTTTCCTCGGCGCTGACCGTCTGATACCATCCCGTCCCAGACAGGGACAGGTCGGTGACCTGGATGCCTGCCCCGTCTGTGCTAGTGACAGTGGCACCGATATAGTCGCCCAGAATGGGTACCGTCAATGCGCCGCTCTCTCCTCCGGGATAGAACTGAATGGTCAGCAGGTCGTCGTATCCTGCTACGGCGGCGGTCTCCAAATCATCCCGCTCTACCGTGTTTTCCGCCTCGATGGCGTCCAGATAGCTCTGTGCTGTCTCCTCGTCCAGTTCTACGCCGTCCAGCAGATAGCCCAGATAGGTGTTGGAAAGGCTCACCAAATAATAGACGGAATCCCGGTAATAGCCAAACTCCATGGTGTTCTCCGGCTCGTCAATCGTCAGTGCCTCGTCCATGGGCGTCAAAGTCAGGGACCAGGCGTCTGTCTCGTTGACCAGCAGGGCCGCCCCATAGCTCTCTTCGCTGTGAGAGAGGTCAAGGATCACCGATTCCAGGGCGAAGGTCTCCTCCTCTGTATCCTCGGAAACGTCGTCCTCCTCCGCAGATTCCTCTTCTGTTTCGGTATCCTCCCCGTCAACGTCATCCGTGGTTACCACCTCATCTGCCGCAGCGTCTTCTGTGCTGTCCTCCCCGTACAGGTACTCCGTCAGGGCGGACCAGTAGCTCTCAAACAGGGAATCCCCATCCATTTGAAGGGCAAGCATCAGATCGCTCTCCAGATCGGTCATGGATAGAAAACTCTCCTCATAGGCTTCTGTCTCGTCCACCAGTCCGGTGACGATCTCGGTCAGGGCGCTGTCCAGGGAACTGCCGGACAGGGAGAGCCGGTAGCTGTCTCCTTTGGCAGAGATGCTTTTCTTCAGCGTATCCTTGCTGTCCTCCCAGAGCTGACCCAGCAGCTCGTCCCAGCCCGGGATACCGTCCCAAAAATCTCCCTGCCAGGTATAAGTTACCCAGTCATCCGTCTGCTCGGACAGAAACTCCTCAATGTCTGCCGCATAGTAGCTGGGCAGATCAAATTCCAGCGTCTTTCGGGCCAGCTCGCCCACGTTGAGCCACAGACGGTCTCCGTCGATGCGCAGCTCTGTCCACTCGCCGTCCTGTCCGTCTGTCCCCACGAAGGAGATCGTCAGGTCTGCTGTCTTGCTGGAGCGGCAGACAAAGCCGTCCACCGCCAGGCTGACCCCATGGTACGGGATGACAAGAGCCACCACAGCGTCCTCCAGCTGGTTCATCTCCTCTGCGATCTGGAAAAAGCTGTCCGCCGCCTGATTGCTGCATCCGCAGAGGGTGGAGACCAGCAGAGCAGTCGCCATTAGCAGGGCTATTATTTTCTTCCTCATATACGTTACCTCATCTGTTTTATGGAAAGATCTTGGTTTACCTAGGTATCATACTACAGTCCTAACCCCAGATTGTCAAGGGATTTGGGACGGATGAAAGAATTGTTCAGGGCTGTACATCGGAACAGGAAACGGAGAGACAGCGGACGGCGGAGTCCGGCAAGCGCCGGACTCCGCCGTCAATCGGTCAGATGGAGAAAAGGGGAGGGGTGGCGTTATCGCTTCGCCTTTGCCGCCTTGCGGTCGGCCAGGTAGCCCTTGTAGGCGGCGTACTCCTCCGTCTTGCGGAACTTGCCGACGCCGCGAATCCACAGCACGATGAACACGATGGCGCAGAAGGTGGCGGCGCAGGTGATGATGAGGGTCATGTAGATCACGGTGGGCATGGTGACGGTGACGGTGGTGTCCTCGCCTACGCCGTTCATGCCCACGGAGTTGGCGATGGCGTACAGGTCGTGGTGGACGGCCTCCCGCATGGCGGTGACCACTACGGCGTCGTCCTCATAGTCCGGCAGCTGGTTGGTGACGTAGGGCAGCATGGCGTCGTAGATGGAGACCCCTGCCAGCACGCCGTCCACGCCGTTGACGTAGTTGACCAGGACGTTGTCGGTGATGACCATGCCGTCACAGCCCCACTCGCCCCGGAGGATGCCGGTGATGAGGCCGTAGTTGCCGCCGGACCAGGTGCAGCCCCAGCGGGTGTAGGCCACCATGACGCCGTTGCCGTTGCCCTCCTCGATGGGGGCCTGATAGGCTTTCAGATAGACCTCACGGGCGGCCTGCTCGTTGATCCAGACGCCCAGGCCCAGACGGTCCTGCTCGCAGTCGTTCAGGGCGAAGTGCTTCATCACCACGTGGACGCCCTTGGCCTGGATGGCGGCCACCTCATACTGGCTCATCTTGCCGGACAGGAAGCCGTCCTCGGAGTAGTACTCGAAGTTGCGGCCGCCGTAGGGGGTGCGGTGGATGTTGTTGCCGGGGCCGTAGAGACAGGCGATGTCCGCCTCCAGGCAGTTGTTGCCGATGACGCTGCCAATCTCGGTCATGATGTCCACGTTGAAGGTGGCGGCCATCACGTCCTCAGAGGTGAAGGCGGTGGCGGCCAGCTGGGTGGCGTCGGAGCCCAGCAGGCTGGCGGTCAGGCCCTGGGGGCCGTTCTCGTCCCGGGTGCCGGGGGCCTGGATGGACTCCACCGGCATGGTCCAGTGGAAGGCGTCGCCGATGACGCTGACCATCTCGTCAAAGCTCATCTCGTCCAGCAGGTCGTCCCACAGGGGGTCGTCGTAGTCCAGACCGATCATGTCGTACAGTGTCACGCCGTTGTCGGCGTTGAGGGTGGGCATCTCCACGCTGTCGTAGTCGGAGGCGTCATACTGCACGTCCTGGAGATCGGCGATGAGGGTGTCGTTCAGGGTGAACTGAATCGTCTCAGAGGGCCAGGTGCCCGTCCAGTCGCTCCGGGAGAGCCAGGTAACCTCGGTGTCGATGCCCTCGTACAGGTTGGGGTCGGCGCAGGAGAGCTGGTTGGTGATCTCGGTGCCGTTGGCGGAGACGGAATAGGTGGTGGTGTCCAGAGCGTCCTCCGTCCAGCCGTAGACCAGGGAGGCGTCTCCGTCGGCGGTCATGCCGTCAGAGACGGTGTAGCCCTTGGCGGCCAGGATGTTGTTCACGGCGTCATGGGCGTCGGTGGCGGCGGTCAGGTAGTAGTCGCCTGCGTCCAGGATGTAGGTGCCCGCCCCGTAGGTGTCGAAGGAGGCGATGTCGCTCTTATTGACGGTGATCTCCAGCGTCTCGGATGCGCCGGGGGCCAGGATTTCCGTCTTGCCGAAGCCCACCAGGGCGACGGAGGCCTTCTCCACCCCGTTTTCCACGTCGTAGTCGGTGTAGGGGGACTGGACATAGACCTGGACGGTCTCCTTGCCGGAGTAGGTGTCCCCGGTGTTGGTGACGGTGACGGAGAGAGTGTAGGTGTCCTCACCTGCGTCATAGGCGACGGACATGTCGCTGTAGGCGAAGGTGGTGTAGCTCAGGCCGTAGCCGAAGGGGAAGGCCACGTCGTCGGAGTAGACATACCCCTCCGTGTTGCCGGTGCCCATGACTGCGTCCTCATAGCGGGTCTCGTAGTACTTGTAGCCCACGTAGATACCCTCCTGATAGATCATGTAGGTATCTGCGCTGTCGGGGATGGCGCTGGTGTCGCCGCTGTAGGTCACAGGGGTAAAGTTGGCCATGGCGGGGGAGGAATAGTTGTCGTAGCAGTAGGTGTCCACCAGGCTGCCGGAGGGGTTCACATCGCCGGACAAAATCTCGGCCACTGCGTTGATGCCAGTGATGCCCACGTCGCCGATCCACAGACAGGCGTCCACGCTGTACTCGTTATCCTTCAGGAAGTCCACCTGGAGGGCGTTGGCGGAGTTGATGAGGACGATAATCTTGTCCACCGTCCCCGCCTCCTTCATGGCGGCGATCTGGGACATCATTTCCTTCTCGTTGTCGTCCAGAGCCAGGTAGTTGGTGCTCTCATACTCCAGGTCTGCGCCCTCGCCGCCGATGCGGGAGAGAACCACGATGGCGGCATCGCCGTAGTCGGCCACGGAGTCGATGACCTCATCGGTGTAGGCGCTCCAGGGGGCCTCGTAGATGGAGGCGCTGGCGGTGCTCACCATGCTGGTGGACGGCCGGGCGTACTCCGCACCGGCTCCCTCGGTGTAGAAGCTCCACAGGGTATCGTTCACCGAGAAGCCTGCCTTCTCAAGGGCAGTTTTCAGGGTGTCGGCGCTGGATGCGTCGATGTTGCCCGAGCCGGTGCCGCCATAGACCAGGTTCACCGACGAGGTGGAGAAGCAGCTCACCGCCGCCCCGGAGTCCAGAGGCAGGGCGTTGTTCTCATTGGTCAGCAGGGCTGCGCCCTCAGCCTCTACCAGCTGGCACAGCTCCTCGCCGTAGTCCGTCATCTCCTCCACCGAGTCAAAGTCGCTGGTGAAGTAGACGGCGCTGTCGTCCTCGTTCTCCAGCTCCCAGAAGGTGCCGCCCACATAGGCAGCCACCGTGTTGTCAAAGATGGAGAGGACGAGATAGACCGGGCCCATGATGACAGCCAGGACGATGCAGAGGATGCTCAGGCCCTTAAAGGGGCGAATGGATCTGCGCTTGGCCTTTTTATAGGCTTTTTTCAGCGCTTTCTTTTTGGCTTTTTCTTCGTTCACAGGGGTTCCTCCTTTAAAAAAGATGGGTTGGCGCAGGCAGAAAAGCGGGAGGCGAGTCCAATCCGGCAGGCATGGCCGGGCGCTCCCCGATGCAGAGATACCTCCCATTTTCTGACATTGGAACCATTATAGCACAGTTCCTACAAAAAACAAGGAGAAAACCAATTGTGCTTGAGAAAAGTCTGACGAAAACCGAAGGAAACACAGGACTTGCATTTTTCAGGGGGTTCGGGAGAAGCTACGGACAGAAAGCTGAAAGGGGGGTTAAGCCATATGATCGCAGCCGAAATACAGACAGGAGAACTGACCGTGCGAATCCACGACGAGCGTTGTCACACTGTTTCTCAGGGGAGAATGGCGCATATGAGCCAGATTGTGACCGATTCTTACAGAAGAAGGTGGATGGAAGGAGAGGGGACCTACAAAATGTTTGGCGCTATGCCCCGGCCATGACGGGGCTGTTTCCACAATTTGGGGCGTCGGGCAGAGTTGACCCTCTTCTGTCAACGACCTTATAATGGCTCCGAGAGGAGAATGTCCATGGAACAGTACGTCAAGTACCTTCGGAAATCCCGGTTCGACCGGGATTATGCAGAGCTCAGCGTAGAGGAGACGCTGAAACGACATGAGGCCATTTTGGACAAGATCGCCCAGGACAGGGGGTATTGCGTCGCAAAAACGTATTATGAGGTCGTCTCCGGTGAGTCCATAGCTGCAAGGCCGGAGATCCAGAAGATGCTGGAGGAGGTGAGCACCGGGCTCTACGCCGGTGTGCTGGTGGTCGACCAGGAACGTCTGGCCCGGGGCAACGGCGCAGACCAGGCCTATATCAGTCAGGTGTTCCAATTCTCCGGGACCAAGATTATCACTCCCATGAAGATCTACGACCCGGCCAACGAGTTTGACGAGGAGTATTTTGAATTTGGCCTGTTTATGAGCCGGAGAGAGTACAAGACCATCAATCGTCGGCTCATCCGTGGCCGGGACAGCAGCGCATCGGAGGGAAAGTATCTCGGCAGCATTGCTCCCTATGGGTACGAGCGCTCCAAAATCAAACAGGAAAAGGGATATACATTGGCCGTCCATCCGGAGGAGGGCCCCGTGGTGAAAAAGATTTTTGAGCTGTACCTCGCCCACAGCGGGACCAAAAGCATTGCCAATTATCTGAACGACCACAATGTACCCACCCGACACGGGGGCCTCTGGACCTACTCCACCGTCGCCCAGATCCTTTCAAATCCTGTCTACATGGGGAAAATTCGCCGAGGCTGGAGCAAACAGGTCAAAAGCATGGAAAATGGCGCCGTCAAGCGCCGGATCAGGCGCAGCAGAGATGTGGACTCCTATGCGCTGTATGGCGGCCTGCACCCGGCGCTGGTCAGCGAGGAGGACTTCCTGGGGGCGCAGGACATCCGCAGAGAGAGAAAGCCTGCTGCGAGGGTGAAGGACAGGTTGGAGCTGCAAAACCCCTTTGCCGGTATTCTCTACTGTTCCATCTGCGGTCAGCGCATTGGCAGGACGACCTCCTCTGCCAAACGGAGCACCCCACCCAGGCTTCGCTGCGTCAACAGCCGCAACTGCCACAATCGGAGCGCCTACCTGGACGCTGTGGAGAAGAAGATCATCGCCGCTCTCCGCACCTGGCTAAAGGGGTATCAGGTCAAGCTCCACACAGTGGGATATGCGGACGACATCAAGGAGACCAGCGAACGCATCAGCAGGATACGGCAGGAGCAAAAGAAGCTATCTGCCCAGATGGACAGCACATTTGACCTGGTGGAGCAGGGGGTATATTCCCTGGAGGTCTTTCAAGAGCGGCGCACAAAGCTCACCCTAGCCATGGAGGAGCTCCAGGCCAGAGAAGCGAGAGAGGCGGAGACGCTGGAACGGCTGGAAGCGGCCCAGACCGCAGATGCCGGGCTCATTCCCCAGACGGAAGAACTGCTCGCCAGCTATGATGCGATGACAAACGAGGAGCGTAATGCCCTGTTAAAGGAGATCGTTGACAGGATCGAATATGAAAAAAAGGCCGACGGAACTATTGTAGTCGACCTGTATCCCAAGCTCCCTGAGCTCCTGTAAATGTCGGCATCATAGATTGACTCACGTTCTGGTGAACGACCCCACAAAGGGATATGGTATTCTAATCGAGGATATGCTGGCGGCCATGGACTAGCAGCAAACAAAAAACGCCATCCCTCTCCCACAGACGGAAAGGGATGGCGTTTGGCTTGTCGTTATTGCAGATGTGCCCGGAAGAAGGCGATCTGATCGTCGTTGGCCTGGGCGGCCTCGGGGAGCTTGATGTTGACGTGAAAGACATGGGCCACCTCCCGCTGGGAGACAGTGCCGTAGAGCTTCCACTGGGTCTCCACGCCCCGGCTCTGGAGCAGCACCGCCATGGGCTGGCACTGGTCGCAGAGAAAGTCGTTGGGCGCGCTCACCAGATAGGTGGGGGGATAATCTGCGCCAATATGGGAGAGCACGTCCAGCTTGTCTCCATAGATCGTCAGGTCGGGCCCCAGATAGTCGGTCATGGCGCTGCCGTCCTGCCCGCTCTCCGCCCGAGCCTTGAGGTCGTACATCCCGCAGTTCAGCCCCAGAGCGGCCAGCCGGAAGTGGGGGACGTTCAACCCCAGCTGGGCGGCATATTCCCGGTCTGCCCAGACTGTGGCATACTGACTGGCCAGCTGCGCCCCGGCGGAGTCGCCCACCAGAAAGAGGTTGCGGATGTCCAGCTGATACTCGCTGGCATGGGCGCAGAGCCAGGTCAGCACGGCGTTGGTGTCCTCCAGCGGCGCAGGGAACCGGTACTCCGGGGCCAGCCGATAATTGAAGTTCACCACAGCAAAGCCCCGCCGGGCCAGATCCATGCAGTAAAGCTGATAGATCTCCTTGCTGCCGTAGAAGTAACCCCCGCCATGGACGCTGACGATGACGGGCAAGGGAGCGGTGAACTCTCTGGGGGTGTACAGGTCGAACCGATGCCAGCGGCCCAGGGGGCCGTAGCTCAGATCGTCATAGCGAATGACATCCTCCGGGGTGGTCAGGCCCCGGTTGCGCATCCCGTCGCTGATCGCCCACTGGCGGCGTCTCAGCTTGACCCGGAGAGGGGCGGGGCGCTCCTGCTTGGGGCAGGTCCAGCGAATGGTATAGGTCGTGTGCTTCATGGAAAACGCTCCTTTATGCGTTAAAATCGGTCAGGATAAGATAATTATATCATTTTACCGGGCAAACAGCAAGAAAACGATGGCGGTTTGCAGCCTGCAAAAAGAAAACTTTTGATGAATCCCTACTCCGTCCCGTCTCCGCAGACGATGAGGGAGCGTATTTCCTCCAGGGTGGCCTCCCCAATGCCGGAGACTTCCAGCAGATCCTCCGGCTGGGAGAAGGGACCGTTTTCCTCCCGCCAGGCGACGATGGCGGCGGCCTTTTCCGGGCCGATGCCGGGGAGCAGCTCCAGCGTCTCGGCGTCGGCGGTGTTCACGTCGATGGGGAAGACCTCTGCTTCTGACTGGATGGCTTCCACTTCTTCCATCGTCTCCTGAGAGGGAAAGACGGCGCCCGTCTGGGTGTAGACGGTGTAATCTCCGTGGCTGCGGCTACCCAGGGCGTACCCCAGGGCCAGGCAGAAAAATCCCACAAAGGCGGCGACCAGCAGCAGGACCGGCCAGGTAACGGTGCGCTTTGACGAGGTCCGTTTTTCATCTGACACCGCCCACGCCTCCCCTCTTGAGAATATCCTCCTTTGATTGTAACAGGATGGGAGGACGCTGGCAAGGAAAATTTAAACCGGGAAAAGGGCACGAAAGCATCTTCCCACCACCTGGAAAAACAGGTATAATGGGAAAAAGAAAAAATGGTCGATTGTAAAATGAAGTTGAACACCTAAAAAATCCATAGCGATTG
>JAJQEM010000048.1 GCA_021201635.1 Clostridiales bacterium
TTTACTCCTTTACCGAACTTTTGGAAAAGTGATTCAACTTCATTTTCATTTTATCATACCGACAGGAAAAATCAAGCCTAAAATGAAAATTTTACGCACTTTTCCAAAAAATGTGCAATGTGCGCAAAACGGCTTTTCTTTTTCTTTTGTAAATGTCTATTTTGACGATTTCCTTCCCGGGTAATCGTTTCTTTCCTGCGAACCTGAAACATTTCCCCGCAAAACGCCTGGTTCCTTTCGGCAGGAAAAGACATTTCTGCCTCCGGCGTGAGCATTATAGCATGATTTTTCCCAGGTGTCCACGAAATGTTAATGGGCAGTTTGTGAAAATTCTCTCCGGGAAAAAGCTCCCGTTCTGTTCGGGTTGTCGGTTTTCGGGTTTTCTTTTTTTCCGGAAATGTGGTACACTTAGAAAATGAAATCACTCCGCCGACAGGCGTTGAAAGGAGGTGCGCCATGACCTATCATCTCACCGACCCGGTGCAGTCTCTGCCTGGCATCGGCCCCGTCCGGGCGGCCCGGCTGGAAAAGCTGGGCATTGCCACGGCAAAAGACCTGCTGCTCTGGTATCCCAGGAGCTATGAGGACCGCCGGGAGGTCGCCCCCATCCGGGAAGCCCCCCAGAATCGCCCTGTCTGCGTCCGGGCCATGGTCGCCACCCCCGCCAGGGCCGCTCACATCCGCAAGGGCCTTGATCTGGTCAAGGTCAACGTGGTGGACGACCGGGACGCCATGGAGCTGACCTTTTTCAACCAGAGTTACCTCCGCACCGCCCTGGTGCAGGGAAAGGTCTATCTGTTCTTCGGGACGGTGGAGCGAAAGGGCAGCCGGTTCCTCATGACCAATCCCTCCTTCGAGCCGGAGGAGAACCAGCGGTTTACCCGCTGTATCCTCCCCATCTACCCCCTGACGGCGGGCATCTCCAACCAGCTTTTGGTAGGGGCGGTGCGGCGCATTATGGAGGACTGCATCCAGCAGATTGAGGACCCGCTCCCTCCCTCCCTGCTCCGGGAGCATCAGCTGGCCCAGGCGGGCTACGCCATCCAGACCGTCCACTTTCCCCCCTCCTGGGAGGAGCTGGAGGTGGCCCGGCGGCGGCTCATCTTTGAGGAGCTGTTCTTCCTGTCGGTGGGTCTGGCCCGGCTCAAGGGCAGCGGTCAAAAGCAACAGGGCGTCCCCTGCCGGTACTATGACCCGGCGGAGTACTGCGCCACCCTCCCCTTCACCCTCACCGGGGCACAGCAGCGGGCCATGGAGGAGGCCTTCCGTGACCTAACCTCCGGCTCCGCCATGAACCGGCTCATTCAGGGGGATGTGGGCAGCGGCAAAACGGTGGTAGCCGCCGCCTGTGCCTGGCTCATGGCGAAAAACGGCCTCCAGACCGCCCTGATGGTCCCCACTGAGATCCTGGCGGAGCAGCACGTTCAGACCCTGACTCCCCTGCTGGCCAAGAGCGGTCAGCGGGTGGGCCTGCTCACCGGCTCCATGCGGGCCAAGGAACGGCGCCAGGTCCTCTCCGACCTGGCCTCGGGGGCTATCGACCTGATCGTGGGCACCCACGCCCTGCTCTCTGAAGGGGTCAGCTTCCACCGGCTGGGGCTGGTCATCACCGACGAGCAGCACCGCTTCGGCGTAGGGCAGCGGGCAGCCCTGGTGGCCAAGAGCCAGGAGGCCCAGCGCCCCCATGTGCTGGTCATGTCCGCCACCCCCATTCCCCGGACCCTGGCCCTCATCGTCTACGGCGACCTGGAGATCTCCGTCATCGACCAGCGGCCCCCGGGTCGTCAGGACATCCAGACCATTCTGATCGGGGAGAACAAGCGGCCCCAGATGTACGGCTTCGTCCGCAAGCAGGTGCAGGAGGGCCACCAGGTCTACCTGGTCTGCCCCGCTGTGGAGGAGTCGGAGGAGCCGGCCCCCGGGGCCATGGACCTGAAAGCGGTCACCGCCTACGCCCAAGAGCTGCGGGAGAAGATTTTTCCCGACCTCCGGGTGGGGCTCATCCACGGCAAGCTGAAGGGAAAGGAGAAGGAGGCGGTCATGTCCGCCTTCTCCGCCGGGGAGCTGGACCTGCTGGTGGCCACCACCGTCATCGAGGTGGGGGTGGACGTGCCCAACGCCACCCTGATGGTCATTGAGAACGCCGAGCGCTTCGGCCTCTCCCAGCTCCACCAGCTCCGGGGCCGGGTGGGCCGGGGAGACAGCCAGTCCTACTGCATCCTGGTCTCCTCTGCTCAAGGGCAGGAGACCCGGCAGCGGCTCAAGGCCCTCTGCGCCACCAACGACGGCTTTCAAATTGCAGAGGAGGACTTAAAGCTCCGGGGCCCCGGCGACTTCTTCGGCTCCCGGCAGCACGGCTTGCCTCCCCTCCGGGTGGCGGACCTGGCCACCGACGTACAGCTTCTCTACGAGGCCCGGGACGCCGCCCAATCCCTGTTACAGGACGACCCAGAGCTGTCCCGCCCGGAGCATCAGGGCATCCGGCGGCGGACAGAGGAGCTGTTCGAGGCCAGCCGGGACACCTTCAACTGAGATAACCGAACGACAGAAAAGGAGACACAATTATGGGCAAATACATGGATCGCTGTCAGCAGCTTCGGGCGGACACCACCCGGCATTACGGCTGCTCCCAGGCCGTCTTTCTCCCCGTGGCCGAGGCCATGGGGATGGACACCGAGACCGCCTTCCGGCTCAGCGGTCATTTCCGGGCCGGGATGCTCCAGGGAGAGGTCTGCGGGGCGGTCACCGGGGCACTGATGGCCCTGGGCCTGGCCGGGGCGGACAGCAAGGCCGCCACAGAGCTGTTAAACCGGGTCAGGGCCAATCACCAGGGCAGCCTGGACTGCAAGACCCTGCTGGCCCGGTGGGCCGCCCAGGGCGGCGGCAGCCGCAAGCCCCACTGCGACGGGATGTGCTTTGAGTGCATGGCCATCGTGGAGGAGCTGCTGGGAGAGGCGGAATAAGGCGCAAAAAAAGACGGGGCAAGCTGCCAGAGATGGCGGTTTGCCCCGTCTTTTGTTCTCTTATTCCCCCTGAATCCTGACGCCGTACACCGACCAGAAATAGTTGGTGCGGTAGTCGGACAGGGCGTCAGCGCTGACGTAGACGTTGGCGTCTGTGCCGTCCAGCAGCTGCTGCCCCACCCGGTAGGCGGAGGGGTCGTCGTTTTCTACCACAATACGCTCCAGGGCAGTACAGCCGTCAAAGGCCAGGTCGCCGATGGTGGTGATGTTCTCCTGAATGACGAGCTCCGTCAGCCCCGTCTCTCCGGCAAAGGCGGAGGCGGCGATGGCCGTCACCGGCAGGCCCTCCCATTGAGTGGGGACGGTCAGGCTGGTGCGGCTCTGTCCCGTCTCCGAGAGGCCGGTGACCGTGACCGTCTCCCCGTCCGTCTCATAGAGGAAGCAGTCCGAGTCGCTGTCGTCCCCCTCTGTCAGGGCGGCAGCCGCCGCCTGGGGCCGCTCGGGGAGGTCGATGTCCGTGGGGCTGCTGTCCCCCAGCATGGCCTTGATGTCCCGGATGAGCTGCCGGGTGTACACCGTCTTACCGCTGGCGTTCAGGTGGAAGTTGGTGTCGTAGAACCACTCCGCCTCCAAGATGCAGTCGTTGGGGTCGCCTGCCAACGGGATGTCCAACCGGGCTTGCAGCGCCTCCGTCCAGCCGTCCACGTCCGCCCCCTCCTCCACGGCGAGCGCATTCATGGGGCAGAAGTGATACCATACCGTCGCCCCCTGCTCCTCCGCAGCGGCGGCGTAGTCGTTCACCGCCTCTATAAACTCCTCCGTGGGAGCGTCGCTGTCAAAGCAGATGGGGGTGTTCTCATCGTACAGGCCTGACATGACGTTTTGGACGCATAGATCGGAGACCACGTCCCCGTACCCGTTGAAGGAGGCGTGGGTATATACCCCCTCCGGCTCCGGGCCGGTCCCTGTGACCGTCCAGGCCAGCTTTTGGGCGGCGAAGGCGGGAAACGTCCCCGCCAGCTGCCCCCAGCGGTCGGAGTCCAGACGGGTCAGCAGGTCAAAGGCCCCGTCCAGCCCCTGCCACAGGATGGCGGCGTCAAAGTAGTCGGAGAGGGTCTGCTCCTGCTGCTCCGGGATGAGGATGACGATGTCCCCCTCCCGGAGGCTCTCCTGGGACAGGTCCAGCATGACGGTGGTGCCCAGGGCGGCGTACATACCGAAGTTGACCACGGTGTAGCCCGGGAGCTGCTCCTCTATCAGGGTGCTGTCCACCCCGAAGGCCACGGCACTGCCCCCCACCAGGATGATGCGGGGCTGTTCTGTCTCCTCCTCCAAAAGGGCGCACTTGTCCTTCAGCTCCCCCAGGAAGGTCTCCTCATAGCAGCTGGGCAGGCCAAAGCCCCAGGCCAGCAGGGAGAGAGGGGCCAGGAGCAGCAGTATGATCGT
The DNA here is from genome assembly GCA_021201635.1 of Clostridiales bacterium. Lineage (GTDB taxonomy): Bacteria > Bacillota > Clostridia > Oscillospirales > Oscillospiraceae > Onthomonas. The sequence continues at coordinate 4,410 of JAJQEM010000048.1, forward strand.
GACCGCCACGATGTTTCTCACGGTTTTCTTCTGTCTCATGGTCAAAATTGAAAGTAGATAAAGGCGTTTTCGCCGTTGGCGGCCAGCAGCGCCAGCCATGCCACGGCGACGGTACTCACCAGGAAAAACACGCTCTGGGCAGTGGAGACGGCTCCCCCTGTGTCATTCGCTCCCCGGCTCCAGTCCGCCCGCTCCAGCAGGAGCAGGCAGAGGACGGACAGCGCCGCCCGGAGGACGGTATCCGCCGTCAGCTCCATCAGGGAGAGGGCGCTCTGCCACCCTGCGCTGTCCCAGCCGGAGGCCAGGCCCCGGAGCAGCAGCCCCGCCTCCTCCAGAGAACCGGCCCGGAAAAAGAGCCAGGCAAAGGTCACCAGCAGGAAGGTGCGGCCCTGCCGGAGCAGTCCGGTGAGCCGGTTGTCCGGGAGGGCGGGTCCTCCCGCCCTCTGCCACAGCAGCCCCGCCACCTGGCACAGGCCCAGAAAGCCGCCCCAGACCACGAAGGTCCAGTCCGCCCCGTGCCACAGGCCGCTGACCAGAAAGACGATCAGAATATTGACACACTGCCGGGCCAGCCCCTTCCGGCTGCCCCCCAGAGGCTTATAGAGGTAGTCGGTGAACCAGCTGGTCAGGCTGATATGCCACCGCCGCCAGAAGTCCCGGACAGATCTGGCCCCATAGGGGCGGCGGAAGTTGTCCATCAGCCGGATGCCCAGCATCCGGGCCGCCCCCTGGGCGATGTCGGAGTAGCCGGAGAAGTCGCAGTAGATCTGCACCGCAAAGGCCACGGTGGCCAATACGATGGCCGGGCCGGAGGCCTCCCCGGGGACGGCATACACGCTGTCCACCAGAGTGGACAGCCCGTCCGCCACCACCAGCTTTTTGAAATATCCCCGGCACAGCAGGCAGACGCCCCAGTACAGGTCGGAGGCCTGAAAGGTGTGCCGCTCCTTGAGCTGGGGGAGCAGATGGTCAGGCCGCTCGATGGGCCCCGCCACCAGCTGGGGAAAGAAGGAGACGAACAGGGCATAGCAGCCCAGGTCAGGCTCCGTTTTCACCGTTCCCCGGTACACGTCCAGCACGTAGGACAGGGTTTGGAAGGTGTAGAAGGAGATGCCCACCGGCAGCACCAGGTCCACTGTCACGTCGAACCCCTCGCCCCCCACCAGCCGGGCAACGCTCCCCGCCGTGTCCGTCAGGAACCCAGCGTATTTGAACACTCCCAGGCATCCCAGGCAGCACACCAGGGCCAGCGCCAGCCACAGCTTCCGGCCTCGGGAGCTTTGGGAACGTTCAATCCCCTGGGCGGACAGCCAGGAGACCAGGGTCGTCCCCAGGAGCAGAAAGCCCGTCCACGGGTTCCACCAGAGATAGAACAGATAGCTGGCCGCCAGCAGCAGCCACCGCCGGAGGCGGTGGGGCAGCAGCCAGTAGAGGGCCAGCACCACCGGGAAGAACACCAGAAATTCCAGCGAATTAAAGTTCATCCCGGCCTCCCCCTCCCGTCAGCGGCAGCAGGCTCAATGCGGCAAGGGCCAGCAGGGGGAGCAGCAGCTCCTCCAGAGTGCCCCCCAGTACCAACCCGGTCAGCAGGACCGCCACGCCGCAGAGGGCAGTCAGCAGCGCCCACAGCCATTGGAGCCGGACGCGAAGGCCGCTGAGGACGGCGCACACCACGCCCCCCGCCAGCAGAGCCAGCAGCACCGGCTGAGACAGTAACAGGCTCACTCCGCTTCCTCCTTTGCCAGCTGCTCCTTCAGCTCTGAGATGATCTGCTCTGTGCGGATGGCCACCCCCTCGGTGGAGAGGTGGTTGTCCGTCCCGTAGAGATACCGTCCCGGCCACAGGGACTCCTCGATGTCGGAGAGCACCGGGACGATCAGGTTCTCCCGGAACCAGGCGTCCAGCTCCGCCCGGGCCTCCTCCGTGCTGTCCTCCGAGATAGCCAGGCTGTTCCGGGGGGCGTAGGTGAAGTACACCCGGACGCCCCGGTCCAGAAAGCGCTGATACATCTCGTTTAAGGGCTGGATGAACTGGGCCACCGGGAAGGACCTCACGGTGTAGTCTACCGCCAGGCCGTAGACCGGCTCGTCGGAGTCGGCGTTGGGGCGGTAAAGGATATAGTCCCCGTACTCGTTGTAGCTGGGCTCGTCCACCGGGTTGCCGTCCTCGTCGTAGTCCGAGGCGGAGCGGGCATAGCTCCCCGCCTCCATCCCCTCCCGCCCGGCGAGGAAGGAGGAGAGGGCACTGAAGGTGCCCCCCACCTCCCGGAGGTCCAGCCGGGCCAGCAGGTCGTAGTTGGACTCGATCAGCTTGAAAAAGGTGTCGTCCATCCGGATGGTGGTGCAAAACTGCCGCTGGGCGGCGTCAAACTCCGGGGAGTGGATAAGGATGTCCCCCTCCCCCATGCAGTCCAGAATCAGCAGGAATTGGGGGTAGGCGTTGGTGTAGGCGAATACCCCCATGTTCACCACCTCATAGTCCTCAAACGCCTGGTCGATGGCGGCGCTGTCGTAGCCGAACCGGGTGGAGGAGCCGGAAAACAGGACAATTTTCTGACAATCGCTCAGGGTGAGCAGCCGGTCAAACTTGTCGGTAAAGGTGTCGTAATAGGTGCCGCTGTACACCGGGTCCTCCACGGCGTTCAGGTGAACGGTCTGGAGACTATCGCAGTCCTGGAAGCTGTAGTCGTTGAGGGTGGTGATATTGTCCGAGAGGTAGAGGGTGGTCAGGGTGCAGCCCCGGAAGGCCCCGCTCTCCAGCGTCCGGACGGTGTTGGGGAGGATTACCGTCTCACACACCGCCTCCGCAAAGGCCCCCTCCCCGATGTAACGGACGGGCAGGCCGTCCAGCTCGGCGGGGATAGAGATGACGCTGTCCGTGCCGGAGTAGCCGATGATTTTCACCCCGTCTCCCTCCTCCTCCCAGGTGAAGCGGCTCTCGTCCGTCCATTTGCTCCACTGGGCGTAGAGGGTCAGGCTCTCCGCCGGGTCCACCCGGCTTCCCAGGCCCACCGCCGTGCCGGAGCCGTCCGCCCGGGTGTTCCAGCCGATGAGGGTATACCCCTCCCGTTCAAACAGCTCCACGCCGGTGGAGGTGTTCCACCGGAGATGGGTGGTTGCTGTGACCACCTCTACCGGCTGGGTGGCGTCGCCCCCGTCCAGCCGCTCTCCCCCGTTGGCATCGTAGTACACGATTTCCCCCTCCTGCTCCAGATAGAGGGTCACCGCCGTGGAGTAGCGAACACTGTGGAGGGTCAGGGTGACGGTGCGGCCCGACTGGTCGATCTCCGTGTCCTCATAGTCCGTCCCGGCGAGGGTGTAGCCGTCCTCCAGGGTCAGGGTAAAGACGGCGTCCTCCCCTCTGAGGGGTTCGGCGGTGTAGCTCTCCGCCGTGTAGCCCTCCCCCTCCTCCAGCACCACCGGGCAGGTCAGGGCGGCTCGGGCCGCCGTGGCGGAGGCGCAGGAGGTGAGCAAAAGGACACAGGCCAGGAAAAGGGGCAGCAGAATTCTCCCTCTTTTCATGGCCTGTGTCCTCCGTTCTGATTCATGACCGGCTATGCCCCGGTCACGGCACGATCTCCTGAATGTCGAAGCTCTCCCCGATGGCGTTTCGGGCCTCCCAAAGGGAGGAATAGTCTCCCGTCACCATCATCTGCACCAGCAGATTGCCGATGGCGACCCCCTCCACCGGGCCGGCGTAGACGGTCAGCCCGGTGGCCTGGGCGGTCATCTCGTTCAGGTACTCGTCCTGACTGCCTCCGCCCACGATATTGATGCTGGTGAACCGCTTTCCCGTCAGCCGGGAGAGGCACTCCACGGCGTCGGCGTAGCACAGGGCCAGGCTGTGATAAATGCACTGCATCGTCTCCCCCACCGTCTCCGGGGGCTGCTGGCCCGTCTTTTCGCAGAAGTCCCGGATGGCCTGGAACATACTCTCCGGGGCCAGGAAGGAGTGGTCGTTCACGTCCACCGTGGAGGGAAAGTCCGCCGCCTCCCGGGCGGCCTCCGCCAGCGCTTCGAAGGTCCACAGGTTCTGGTCTGTCCCGGGCGTTCTGTTTCGCCGTTCTCCCTCCACATAGGGGATGCCGTTGAGTTCCCGATAGACACACTCCACCATCCACAGGCCCATGATATTTTTCAGGAAGCGGAACCGCCGCCAGGTGCCTCCCTCGTTGGTGAAGTTCTCCGCCTGACTCTCCGGGGTGGTGATGGCCTTGTGCAGCTCCACCCCCAGCAGGGACCAGGTGTCGCTGGAGAGGAACACCGCCTCGTCGTCCCGGGCGGGGACCGCCAGAAAGGCGGAGCCGGTGTCGTGGGTGGCGGGGAGGATGACCTGACAGTTATAGCCCACCCGGGCCTGGACGCTCTCCTTCAATCCCCCCAAAATCGTGCCCGGCATGGAGAGGGGGCCGAACAGGTCGAAGGGCAGGCCCATCCGAATGAGCACCTCCTCGTCCCAGGTGCGGGTCTTGGCGTTGACCAGGGCGGTGGAAGTGGCGTTGGTGTACTCGTTGCGGATGATGCCGGTGAGCAGGTAGTTGAAATATTCCGGCAGCATGAGGAAGTGGGCCGCCCGGTCCAGCTCCTCTGGCCGCTCCTGCCCCAGGGCGGCCAGCTGATAGATGGTGTTAAAGGGCTGATACTGGATGCCTGTGCGGCTGTAGAGCCAGTCGAAGGGCACGTCCTCCTCCAGCTGCTCCCGCATCCCCTGGGTGCGCTTGTCCCGGTAGGCCACGGCGTCGCCGATGAGCCCTCCATCCCGATCCAGCAGGACAAAATCCACCGCCCAGGTGTCGATGCCCAGAGTGGAGGGGATTTTCCCCAGCCGGTAGCAGGCCCGCATCCCCGCCAGGATGCTCTCCCACAGGGCCTTCAGGTTCCAGCAGTCGTGGCCACGGCGGCGCACCTGCCGATTCTCGAAGCGATAGACCTCCTCCAGCACCATGCGGCCATCCTCGACGTGGCCCAGAATGTGCCGCCCCTGGGAGGCGCCAATGTCAATGGCAAGATGGTATTGCATCGATACTCCCGCCTTTCTCTCATCTCTCCCACACATTCTAACATAGCCGGACATCCGGGGCAAGGAGAAAGATTGGAAAAACGTTCAAGTCAGGAGAAACCGGCGGGATCATAGCAAATCGTATCGTTTTCAATTATGATACATGGGGCTTTTGACCGGCTCATCGGCCCGGCAGGAGGTACCGCCAGGCAATTTTGGTCCTTTACCAAGGGAGTAAAACGTGGTAGGATTTCCACAGGCGAAACCTGCGCCATTCCATGCAGCAAAACTGCTGTCTGAAACGTATTCTATGACGAGAAGAGAAAAGGAGGGACGCCTCCCGTGTTTGGAAGAAAGAAGCCGCCGGAGCACCAGGACTTTGAGGCCCTGGTCTGTCGGCAGGAGAACCGCATCTATCGCCTGGCCCTGTCCATTCTGGGCAATGTCCAGGACGCCGAGGATCAGACCCAGGAGACCTTCCTCCGGTATCTGGAGAAGCACCCGGTCTTTGAAAACGGGGCCCACGAGAGGGCCTGGCTGCTCACCGTGACCCGGAACGGCTGCATCTCCCGCCTGCGCTCCAAATCCCGGCAAAACCTGCCCCTGGAGATGGACATCCCCACCCCGGGTCCGGAGGAACGGGAGGAGATCGAGGAGCTGTTCCGTCTGCCGGCGGAGGACAGAGAGGTCATTCACCTGTACTACTATGAGGGCTGGTCCACCGGAGAGATTGCCCGGATGACGGGAGCCAAAGAGGGCACCGTACGCAGCCGTCTCAGCCGGGCCAGAGGCAAGCTGAGAACATTACTGGAGGAGGTGGAAGGATGAGCACATATAAGAGCTATATGGACCGGCAGAGCGTCTCCTCCGACCTCCACCGGCGGTTGCTGGCGTTGGAGCATCAGCCCGAAAAGAAGGAAAAGCCTATCCCCTGGGGACGGTATGTGGCCCTGGCCGCCTGCCTCTGTGTCATCGTGGGCATTGGCTGGTTTGTCTGGCCCATGCTGGGCATCGACGGGATGGATGCCGCCTTCGTCAGTGAGGACAGCTCCACGGCAGTGATGGAGGAGATTGCAGAGGATACTGCCGAGGAGGAGACTGTTAAAGAATTTTGGGACGATGAGGAGTCAGCGGCAGCGGAGGATCAGGAGACCAAGACAGGCACCGCCGCCGACATGACGGGGGACAGCGCAGAGGAGGAGTCTGCCGCAGAGGAGGAATCCGCCACAGAGGACGCCCCGTGGCTCATCCTTGGCTGGCTGCCCGACGGCTACCGCCTGACGGAGAGCGCAGAGACGGAGGACGGCTACGCCCTGCTCTGGATGGACGACGCCGGAGGCGAGCTGACCCTGACCTGGCACGACACAGCGGAGAGCTGCCCGGAGACCGCCCTGGCCGCCGAGGCGCTGGCGGAGACGGACTGGGCCGAGGCTGTCCGGCAGGACGAGAACGGTCTGTCCGTCCTGGAGCTGATCTGTGAGGACGGCTGGCTGGAGCTGACCTTCACCGGGGACGGAGAGACCCTGTGGAGCGTGGCGAACAGCCTGTGGCCCTGACAACCCAAAAATAAAGCAAAGCTGTGCCCGGAGACTGAAACAGGTCTCCGGGCACAGTAGCTTTATGTCAACCAATTCCCTTCTTGGCTTTGTCCCGATTTTTATGGTTCCGGCGGCGCTTCCGGGGCATTTGCTTCACCTCGATGAGCTTGCCTCCCACCTTGCACTGGTGGAACAGGCCGTCGGGGGCGGCGTCCTCCGGGTAGACCTGGAGCAGGCCGTCCACGGTCCCGTCTCCCGGCTCCTCCATCGTGAGACAGCTGAAAAACCGGCCATGCTCTACACAGCGGCTCCGGGACACGTAGTAGTCGCTTACCCGGTACCAGTTGCCGCTGCACAGCCAGTTGTCACACTGAGGGCAGTGGTACACCCGGGCGCTCCGGCTTTTCAGACAGTCCCCGGCATTGGAGAACTGGCTGCACCTCCGGCGCAGGGCGGGCTGTTCCTGGGACAGGAGCTCCTCCAACGCCTGGGTAGCGGCCTGGACGGCCTCCTGGCGCTGCTGGCGGCGGAGGGCCTCCTCCATCCGGTCCAGCTCCGCCTCAGAGGGGAGGGGGCCAAAACGGCGCACCAGTTCCGCCCCGATGCGGGCAGTGTAAAAGGCGTCGTGCCCTGCGTCGTGGTAGGTCAGCTCTGCGTCCAGGCCCAGAGCGGCCACGGCGGTCTCCAGGGCAGTCTGGTGACAGGTGTGGAGCACCAGCAGATCAAAGGCCCGCTGGAGGTCGTAGATCTCCAGATCCAGATACTCCTCCATGCCGTACCAGCACAGATTGGTATCCAGCACCCGGGCGTCGCAGGTGCCCCAGGTGAAGAACTCCGCCCCCTCGCCGCACCAGCGGAAGAACTGGGCCGCCATCTGGCGGAAGCTCCCCGCCCGTTTCAGGCTGTCAGCCTCCAGGGGGACCATCTTTCGCACCTGATGATGGAGTTTTTTATGAATCGACGGCCGGACGTAGGCGGAAAAAGAGACGCCGCCGTCCTCCCAGGAGTCCAGACGATGGGCGCCAAACTGGATGATCTCGTCGATTTTTTCTGCCTCGGAGCGAGGATAGCCCTGGTTCCATTCCAGGTCAAAAAATACGTAGCTCATGGGATTATTCTAACCTACATTGCTGATTCTGTCAATCGACGCCGAAAAAGATTTTGGTCGATTGTAAAATGAAGTTGAACACCTAAAAAATCCATAGCGATTGAA
>JAJQEM010000066.1 GCA_021201635.1 Clostridiales bacterium
CCCCGTCTCCGCCGTCCTGCCCCGCTCCCGCGTCGGGGGCGGGTGCCTCCGCGTCGGTGTGTCCGTCCGCGTCGGTGGGTTCCTCTGGCTCAGTGGGCTCCTCCGGGTCCGTGGGCTCCTCCGGGTCCGTGGGTTCGGTGGGCTCAGTGGGTTCGGTGGGCTCAGCGGGTTCGGTGGGCTCAGCGGGTTCGGTCGGGTCGTCCGGTGTATTCGGGGCGTCCGAGTCGCCCGGGGTGTCTGAGCTGCTCTGGTCCTCTGTATTCAAAGAATTTCCCGTTCCGGTGACGATGAACTCCACATAGCACTCGTCCAGCCCCCGCATGGCCTGGTACAGCAGTGCGTCGGAAAAGCTGTCGGTGCTGCTCCACCGGTAGACGAAGGGGTCGTCATAGGTGCCTGTGCCGGAAATCAGAGTCAGGGTGCCGTCGTCCTCCCATCCCGGCTCCTCCACCGGGTCGGTGCCCGGGATGACGGTCACGGTGACGCTGCCGGGGATATAGGTGTTGGGCTTATAGCTCTTTACCGTGGACAGCTCCTTCTGGGCGTCGGCCAGCTCCAGCTCCAGCTGCTGCACGGCGATGTCCTTCTTCTGTAAGTCCAGCTCGGTGAGGGTGGTGTCATAGGTCAGCAGGGGGTCGCCCTCCTGGACGTGGTCCCCTTCGGAGACCAATATCTCCTTCACCGTCTGGGTGTCGGAGAGATAGACCGACTGGAGGCCCTCCGTCTCCACCAGGCCGTCGCTGGTGGTGCTGTCCCCCCAGTAGTCGGTCAGGGCGAAGTCGGACACGGCGTAGACGTTCACCGCCTCCCGGCTCCGGTGGTTCCAGGCGTATACCCCGCCTGCGGCGCACCCCGCCACCAGGAGCAGGGCCAAGACCACCGACAGGATCCGTTTCCCCGTCTTGTTCATCTCTCCCCCTCCTCCTGTCCCGCCGGGCTGCGTCCGGCGTCGATCTTACCGTCCCGGATGAGATAGGTCTTTTGGGCGCAGCCGGCCACCTCCGGAGCGTGGGTAATCATGATGATGGTCACGCCGCTGGCGTTCAGATGGTGGAACAGCTCTATGATCTGCTGTCCCGATTTCGTGTCCAGGGAGCCGGTGGGCTCGTCCGCAAGCAGCAGGCTGGGATTGCCCACCATGGCCCGGGCGATGGCCACCCGCTGGCACTGTCCGCCGGAGAGCTGGTTGGGTTTATGGTCCATCCGCTCCTCCAGGCCCACCAGTTCCAGCATCTCCCGTGCCCTGGCCCGGCGCTCCTTCTTCCGGACGCCCCGATAAATGAGGGGCAGGGCCACGTTGTCCAGGGCGGTGAGCCCCGGGAGCAGGTCGGCGTTCTGAAAGACAAAACCGATCTGCCGGTTGCGGATGTCCGCCAGGCGGTTGTCGCTGACCCCGTCCAGGTCCTCTCCCTTTAAAATGCGCTTGCCGGAGGTGGGCTGATCCAGGCAGCCGATCAGGTTCATCAGGGTGGTCTTGCCGGAACCGGAGGGGCCCATAATGGCGATGTACTCCCCCTCCTCCACTGTCAGGTTGATGTTTTCCAGGACGGGCACCACAATTTTGCCCCGGGTGTAGTCCTTACAGATGTCCCGCAGCTCCAGAACCATGGTTCAGCCCTCCTCCACGGCGACGGCGAAATCCTCATCCACGTCGTCCCCGGTGTAGTCCTCGTCATACTCGCCTTCTTCGTACTCATCCTCTCCGTCTTCCCCTTCGGCAGAGTCATCGCTGACCACCGTCTCGAAGGTGCCGTCGTCGTACTCCGTCACCGCCATGCCCACGGCGAGGGAGCTGTCGGGATAAGCGATGTAGTCCTCCAGGGTCAGGCCGCCGGTGATGACGTAGGTGTCCGCCTCGGCGTCATAGTCCCCCAGGGTGACGCTGCGCCGCTCCAGCCGGGAGCTGCTGTCCACCGCCCAGACGGAGGCGTCCTCTCCCTCCAGCACCAGATACCCGGCGGGAAGAACGATCTCGTCCCCGCTCTCGTCGCCCCCGGCCTTCAGATAGACGTGCTGGCCGATGAGCAGCCCGTCGGAGGACTCCAGTGCCACATAGAAGGTATATTTGGCGCTGCGGCTGTCGCTGTCGCTGCTGTCGTAGTAGGAATCGCTCTCGTCCTCGTCGGCTGTGACGCCGGTGTCGATGCTCTCGATGGTACCCGTCCAGGTCTGGGTGCTGTCCGTCCGGGAGACGGCAGTGATCTCCATGCCCTCGTACAGGCTGTAGATGTTCTCCTCGCTGACGGTGCCCTTGATGCGGTAGGTCCCCGTCTCCATAATGGTGATGTAGGCGTCGCTGGAGCCGCCGTCGTAAGAATAGGCATAGGCGTACTCGCTGGTGCTGTCGTCCGCCACCGACTGCACCAGGCCGCTGACCTCGGCGTAGACCCCCGTCTCGCCCATACCGTCCTTGAGCCGCTCCAGCTCCGCCTGCTTGGTCTTGAGGTTGTACTCCGCCTCTGACTTGTTCAGCTCCGTCTCCTGAATTTGCAGGGTGTAGGAGAGCTGCTCGGAGGAGGAAGCCTTTTTCTTGTCCTTCTCCAGGGAGGCGATCTGGGTCTCATAGTTGGTGATGCTGTTCTGGAGCTGCTCCACCTCCAGCTCCGCCGTCTCCACCGACAGCTCCAGAGCGTCGGTGTCGTAGGTGAACAGCAGGTCGCCCGCCTGCACCATGTCCCCCGCCTGGACATAGACCTCGTCCACTGTCTTGCTGCTGTCCTTCTGCACCTTGACGGTGGCCTTGGCCTCCACGATGCCGCTGTACTGGTTCGTCCCGGTCAGGTCTACCCCCATGAGCATGGCCACCGACTGGACAGAGGCGGTGCTCTCTCCGGCAGCAGAGGAGCACCCGGTCCCGCTCAGCCCTACGAGCAGGGCGGCGGCCAGGGCCAGAAAACGTCTTTTCTTCATCGGATCTCATCCTTTCCCGCCGCAAAAAGGCGGCGTACAGCTGTCTGTCCTCAGGGCCATTATAGCAGAAAGCCCCCTATCCAGGTGGATTTTTAACTTATTTTAAGAAACAATTCAGAATTGCAGCAGTTTTCGGTCCAATTTGACAGATAAAATCGGCCCCTGTCCCGGAGTGGTTTCCCGGAACAGGGGCCGAAGCGGTTTTATGCTTTTTTGACGATGTTGTCTGCCGACTTGTAGATGTGTCCCGGGGGGATGATGCCCCGGACAGAGGAGAGGGGATAGACGTTGCTCCCCCGGCCGATGATGGTACCCGGGTTGAGAACGCTGTTGCAGCCCACCTCCACCTGGTCGCCCAGCATGGCTCCGAACTTTTTCCGGCCCGTCTCATACCGGGTCCCGTCCGGGTCCTTCACCACCACCAGGGTCTTGTCGCTCTTCACATTGGAGGTGATGGAGCCCGCCCCCATGTGGGCCTTGAAGCCCAGGATGGAGTCGCCCACGTAGTTGTAGTGGGGCACCTGCACCCGGTCAAACAGGATGACGTTTTTCAGCTCGGTGGAGTTGCCCACCACGGCTCCCGCCCCCACCAGGGCGTTGCCCCGGACAAAGGCCCCGGGGCGCACCTCCGTCTCCGGGCCGATGATGCAGGGAGGCAGCAGGGTGGCGGTGGGGTACACCCGGGCGGACTTGGCCACCCACACCTGGGGGCTGACTTCCTCATACTCCTCCGGGTCCAGCTTGGGGCCCAGGGTACGGATAAAGTCCCCGATGCCCTCCAGGGCCTCCCAGGGATAGGTGCAGCCCGCCAGCAGGGGGGCTGCCAGGGTGTGCTCCAGGGAATATAAGTCCTGAATGGTGACGGCAATTGGCATGACAGTCATTCCCTTTCTTCTAAAATGATGGGATTTATTATAGTGTGTCGAGAGGTGGATGTCAAGACGGGTCTGCGGAATCTGGGCCTAGACTTCCACATAAATCAGCAAGAGCATCTGACGACTATTTTCTGTCAGCTGCTCTTACTGATTCGTGCAGTAATGCCTTTATTTCAAATCTCAAAAGCCAGGAAAGAGGAGTAGGCAAAATCACACCGTTGTTTGTAAACGTGTACCTTTTCAAATTATTCTCACGCAAAGATACTAATTGCATTATAGCATCAGAGAATCCTCTTTGCAATATCTTTCCATACTAGAATCGAATCAATGTACTATCAAGGAGCAAAGTACCGGCGGATTTGAAAAGGTACACGTTTACAAACCGTGACCGGAGTCATCGCCTGTGGCATTTTCATTGACTATCTCAATTCTCAAAAAACAAGCAAAAAGGAAAGATGTGCGATGGACAAAATAGTAGTTCTGATTCCCTGTTACAACGAAGCCCAGACGATAGAAAAGGTCGTTTCTGACTTTCGGTCTGTACTGCCGGAGGCAACCATATATGTCTATGACAACAACTCCACTGACAAAACGGCTGAACTCGCCGCAAAGGCTGGGGCTGTCGTTCGCTACGAATACCGTCAGGGCAAGGGAAATGTGATTCGTTCCATGTTCCGGCAAATCGACGCCGAATGCTATCTGATGGTGGACGGGGATGACACATACTCCGCCGACAATGCCCGGGAGATGTGTGATCTGGTTCTCTGTCGTCAGGTAGACATGGTGGTTGGGGACAGACTATCCTCTACATACTTCTCCGAAAACAAGCGACCGTTTCATAACACTGGCAACCGACTGGTTCGTTCTTTGATCAATGTAATTTTCGGTAGCGACATCAAGGATATCATGACCGGATACCGGGCTTTCAGTCGGGATTTTGTGAAGTTCTTCCCCGTATTGTCCAAGGGATTTGAGATTGAGACGGAAATGACCATCCACGCCCTGGACAAAAACTTCTCCATCGCAGAAATTCCTGTGGGTTATCGGGATCGTCAGGAGGGAAGCGTCTCCAAGCTCAACACGGTGAGCGATGGGATCAAGGTTATAACGACCATTTTCACGCTGTTCCGTGACTATAAGCCGTTATTGTTTTTCGGCATAATTGGCACAGTCTTCTGCCTCCTTGCCATTGCTCTGTTCGTTCCGATCCTGGTCACATTTTTTAATACTGGAGCGGTTCCAAATTTCCCAACTCTGATTGTATTGACTGCCGTAGCTGTGGCTGGTTTTCTCTTGTATGCCTGCGGGATCATATGCGAAGTTATCGTCAAAAAGCATCGCCAGCTGTTCGAGCTGCTGATGAATCAGGGCTGCGGTCATGATTGATAAAATCAAAAAGCTCCTCAGTAGAGAGTTCATTCTCTACGTGCTGTTCGGCGTACTCACAATGATCATCAACACTGTGACATATGCTGTGCTGTATAACCGGCTGGGCTGGGCAAACGTGACCAGTACAGCTGTTGCGTGGGTGGTATCTGTCATCGCCGCCTACCTTACAAATCGAATCTGGGTCTTTAAAAACAAGGCGCACGGGTTTCAGGGCGTTCTGTGGGAGTTTTCTGCTTTCATTCTCTGCCGGGTCGCCACGGGCGTCTTAGATATTGCTATCATGCATTTCGGAGTGGATGTCTTTCATTTTTACGGAGTGCTGATGAAGCTGTTCTCGAATGTGATCGTTGTAATTGGGAACTATATCGCAAGCAAATTTTGGATCTTTAAGAAGAAATAGCATACACAGTCTGAGCAGCCACTGCAAGCAGACCGTAAAAAGGAGAAGAAACTGGATATGAACGGCGCAATACAAAAGCATCACCCAGCATGGCGGCATTGGATCACTGTGTGCATTCTCTCTTTTTTATCCGCCTTTGCCGTCAACATTCAGCCCACCATTGTGGAGCGCACCAACCTGTTTGGTATATTCCGAAACGTCATGGGCGAGGTGGCGCCTACCCATGTCATCACCGTTATTGCGCTGGCCTGGCTCTATCACCGGGTTTTGCTGCGGGAGAGGAGGCCCTTCTCCCTGACCGCCTTCCTGGTGGGCGGTATCTTCAGCGTCTTTCTGGTAGTGGGGATGAGCTTTTCCTCCTACGCAGATTTCAGCTTTATCACAGCCAGCAAGCGCCAGTTTGTTTTGGCACTGACGGTGTTCCTGGGGGACTGGGCGATTCTGTACACAGGCATCAAGCTGCTGCTGGAGAAGCTGGACAGTCTGGCGCTGAAAGACCGACTGTATACCGGCCTGTGGGGCAAAATCGACCGGCATATCTTTGCGTTCAGCGTCCTGGTCATCCTGGCTTGCTGGGTCGTCTTTTGGGCGGTTTATTTTCCGGGCAGTGTACCTCACGACGGGCGGGCTCAGTTGAATATGTACCTGGGATTCCAGAATATAAGTCGGCATCATCCGTACTACAGCACCCTGCTGATGGGGGCGATTTACTCTATCGGTGCAAGCATCGGCGGCTCCAACTGCGGCGTTGCGTTTTACATCGCCTTCCAGAGCGTGGCCTGCGCCCTGATTTACGGTGCCAGCTGCTCCTATCTGCGGAAAAAGCGTATGCCGCTTCCTGCTGTACTGGGCTTTGTGCTGTTTTTCGCCGTTGTGCCGATTTGGTGCACCTATGCTCAAGCCGTGATAAAGGACACTATTTATGCCGGGGTTTTGCCTGGTTCACACTGGAGTACGTGAAGTGTTTCCTGGGCGACGGCGGAAAATACGGCAGCCTGCGATTGGGCATTGCAGCTGCGTTGGTCTGTCTGCTTCGGAATGAAGGCATCTATGTCGTTGTGCTGGCGCTGTTGGTGCTCCTGTTCCTGGTGAAGCTGCGGCGGAGGGGCATCCTCATCGTCCTAACGGCTGTTCTGGCCGTCAACGTTGGCCTGAACAGTGCGCTGCTGGATGAGATGGGAATTTATTCGGACAGCAAGGCGGAATCGTTGAGTCTGCTGTTTCAGCAGGTGGCCCGGTATTCCATCGAGTATGGGGACGAGCTGACTGAAGAGGAAAAGGCGGTAATTGACGCTGTTGTCGCCTATGAATATCTGGAGGGCTACAACCCGGAGCTGTCTGACCCTGTGAAGCGGCATTGCCGCTCCGGTGCTACGGATGAGGAGTGGAGCGATTTCCTCGCCCTGTGGGCGCAGCTGTTCCTGCGCCATCCCATGGTCTACATCGAGGCTGCGGTGAATGAGATGTATGGCTACCTGGATCCGTTTTATTTCTATCAGGGGATGGGCGCGTATCAATTATATAACAAGGAGGCTCTGACCGACTACGACACTGACCCGGAGTTATACTCCACCTACGTCACCTCAGATGATTTGCGGGACAGCGCCTATCAATATGCGTACCTGTGGCAAAAAATCCCCATTCTCTCCTTCCTGGTGAATCCGGCAGCCTATGTGTGGGCGGGTATCCTCCTGTTTGCGGTGGTGCTGCGCAGGAAGGACTGGCGTACTGCGCTGCTGTATCTGACCCCGATTTTTGTTGTGCTAATTTGCTGCATCTCCCCGGTGAACGGGCTTTTGCGGTATATGATGCCTGTGTGCGCCTGTATGCCGCAATATGTGCTGCTGGCGCTTCGCCCGAAGCTACCTGGCAACGTGCCAGCCCAGCCAGAGCAACCTGTCCGGGAGCCTCTCAAATAAAAGAATCAAACCGCCGGGACGACTGCGCTGCCGCCCCGGCGGTTTGTTTTCTTCCAGCATCGAAGATGGACGTTGTCCGGCTACCGTTTCTCTTTCTCTTTTTCCTCATCGCTCTCTGTGGCTGCCTTCAACCCCACGTTCTCCCAGGTCTCCGGCAGCCGCTCCACTGGCACCTTGGTGGCCACGCAACGGTTGATGGGGACGCCCTGGACCGAGAATTTCGCCTCGTAGTCCGTCATGACCCCCTGGACGCCATTGGCGTGGAGGTCGTAGGTCACCTGGCTGAGGGCATAGCCCGCCGGGGGGAACTGGGTCAGGGAGAAATCGAACAGGGGGCGGTTGTCCGTTTTGAAGTGGATTTCGCCCCCATCCCGGAGAATTTGACGGTAGGAGACGAGGAACCCGCCGCTGGTCAGCCGCCGCTTGCAGTGGCGCTTGGAGGGCCATGGGTCGCAGAAGTTGATGAACATCCGGTCTATCTCCCCCTCGCCGAACATCTCGCTCAGGTGCTCTGCATCGGCGCAGAGGAAGAACACGTTTTTCAGCTCCAGCGCCTTCGCCTTCTCCATGGCCATCACCATGGCGTCCGGCACCCGCTCCACAGCGATGAGCAGGATATTCGGATTTTGCCGGGCAGTCTCGGCAGTGAAGGTGCCCTTGCCGCAGCCGATCTCCAGCCACAGGGCCTCTGCCTCCGGGTACAGGCTCCGCCACTGGCCCCGGAGGGCCGCCGGCTCCTGCACCTGCCAGTCGGCGCACCGCTCCATCCGGGGGAGCAGGTTCTTTTTTCGTCTCATTCTCATGGGTATTTTCCTCTTTTCGTGTGGTAGTACGTTCTATTTTGTCAGTCTTGCCCCCATCCGGCAAACCGTCTATAATAAGGTCACAATCCCCCAAAGGAGGCGTCTCCATGTCCTACATCTGCCTCATGGTCAACCCCAACGGCGCCGTCGCCGCCGCCGACAGCCGGGAGACCTTTCCCGGTCACATCCATCTGGACTGGCGGCAGAAGTGCTTTGCTCTCCCGGAGCGACGGCTCATCTGGGCCTGCTGCGGCCCAACCCTGCGGTTCGGCGTGGACCTGCTGGGATGCGTCCGCCGTATTCTGGACAGTGACCGCCCCATGGAGGCCAGGCTGAACCGGGTGGCCCGGCTGGTGGAAGGGCTGACCCGGCTGGGGCGTGACCCCGGCCCCTTCTGTCTGGTGGCCGCCCAGTGGGAGGACGGAGGCTTCACCGTCTGGGACTTCCGCCAGGTGCGCAGCGCACCCGGAGAGCGGTATACCTTCCGCCGCCGTCGGTGGCGGGTCTGCGGCAGAGGGGCGGTCTTTCTCCAGGCCGGGGCAAACCACCGCCTGCTCCCCCGAGTGGAGGCGAAATCCTTCCAGGAGCTGTCCTATCCGCAGCTGCTCACCGCCGCCCGGGAGCGGGTCTCTCTGGCCGTCCAGGTGGACGGGGAGCGCAAGGCGGAAAATCGCCGCTACAACCAGACCGTGGGAGGGCGGGTCCGGGCGGTGGGCCTGCGGGTAAAGGGGCTTTAGCGTTCCAGCAGCCCCAGGAGGTGGGGCAGGCTCAGCGGCTCCTCAAAAAGAAACGCCTCCGCCAGCGTCTCCATATTGTCGTCGGAGTACTCCACCTGCTTGGAGTACTGCCGGGCCGCCTCGATCTGGTCGTTCAGAGAAAAGGCCCCCGTCTGCTGCCACTGCCAGGCCCCCAGGGCGGCCACGGTCAGCACCATGCCTACCGACTGCATCAGCTTTCCCAGGGCGTCCCCGTCGAAGGCCGCCTTCAAAAAGTACCGGAAGATCAGGTAGATGGTGAGGTGCTCGTACTCATAGGCCCGCTCGCCCAGGGCGGCTGAAAAGCCCGGCCAGTCCAGGCCCTCCAGATTTTCCCGCAGCTCTGACAGCGCCCGGCCCCACTCCGGCTCCAGCACCTCCATCTCCAGGTGGGCGTCCAGCAGGGCGGCCAGGACGGTCTGCCAGGGGGTGGGGACTGCCACCAGGTCATCCGGCTCACACGCCGGGTCGGGGAGACGGTTTTGATTCATCTCCCGCTGTGCCGCCTGGGTCAGGCGGAGGGCCTCCGCCCAGCGGAGGGGCAGGGGCCGGGTGCGATCCTGTACATGCTCAAACAGCCGGTCCCGGAGCGCCAGCAGAGGCGGATACAGGGGCAGAGGCTCCTCATCCTCCCCTGCGTCGGTGAGGTAGCTGACGAACTCGCAGGGCTCCGGGTCAGACAGGATGAGCCGGGCGGCCTCCTCGCAGCACAGGCCCACGCCGATCTCCATCCGGTCAGGGAACCACTCCCGGTAACGGGGGTGGAGGGCGCAGATCTCGCCGATATGCTCCTCCCCCAGCTCCAGCACCAGGCCACACAGACCCTCCTCTGTCAAAAAGGGGCACCGCCCGTTTTCCGGGCGGAGGAAAGTGTCCCTCGCCTCGTCCCGGTCCAGGGCGGACAGGATGCGGCTGCGCTGCGGCTCCGGAAGGGAGCGGTAATAGTCCACTGTTCCCTCGTCTACCACGATCTCCCATCCGGTGCGGCAGCAGTTGTCCCGACAGGCTGACGCCAGGCAGTGAAAGCGCTCATAATAGCCGGGCATGGTGACAACCATTTTCCACTCCCCCAATCTTTCCCTGATTGTACCAGAATTGCCGCCGGATGAAAAGCACAAAAAAGCCGTCTGTCGGTTCAGACGGCCTTTTTGTATTTATCTCCCCTGCCCCACCTGATACCGCTTGATCTTTCGGGTGGCGGTCTTTTCAAACTCGGTGGTGCGGAAGCGGATCTTGTGTATCTTTTTGTGGCCGGGCTGGCCTCTGTTGAACTTCTTCACCCGCTCCTGGATGGTCTTGCGGAGCTGCTCCTGAGGCAGCTCCAGGGTGCTGTCCGGGAAGATCTCGGCGGTGATGGCCCCGTCCTCCTCGTAGACCACCACCTCCCCCACCTCGGGGATGCGGCTCAGCTCCTGCTCCAGTCCCTCCGGAGAGACATTCTCTCCGTTGTTCAGGATGATGAGGCTCTTGCTCCGGCCTGTGACCCACAGGAAGCCGTCCCGGTCCAGATACCCCAGGTCGCCGGTGCGGTACCAGCCCTCCACAAAGGCCGCCTCGGTGGCCGCAGGGTCGTTGTAATAGCCCATCATGACGGTCTCGCCCTTCACCTGGATCTCGCCGATGCCGTCCTCGTCGGGCTGGTAGATGCGGAAGCTCAGGTGAGGCACCGTCTGGCCCACGCTGCCGTCCCGGCTGTGGAAGTTCCGGTTCACCGACAGCACCGGAGAGCACTCGGTAATACCGTAGCCGTTGAGGATCTCCACCCCCAGGGAGCAGAACTCCTTCACATACTTCGGGTCCAGCGGGGCGCCGCCGCAGATGATATATTCCAGCTCCCCGCCGAACTTGTCCAGCACATCCTTGAACAGCTCCCGCCGCCGGTCCACACCAACCTTCAGCAGACCGTCGCTGAGCAGCATACCCTGGCGGAGCTTCATCTCCTGGCCCTGCTTCCGGGCGGTGCGCCAGATGGTTTTGGAGAAGGTCTCCACAAACAGGGGCACCAGAAACAGGGTCTTGGGCTTGGTGATGGGAATCTCTCTCATAAAGTCCGCCAGGCTGGAGTTGATGAAAATAGGCCGTTTGTAGTGAAACGCCTTCATAATGGCGGTAATCAGTCCAAAGGCGTGATGGAAGGGCAGCACCGCCATCACGTTCCCCTCCGGGGGATAGAACAACTGCATGGTGTATGAGATGTTCCGGGCCATGTTCCGCTGACTGAGCATGACCGCCTTGCTGTTGCCCATGGAGCCGGAGGTGAAGAAGATGGTAGCCAGCTTGTGGGGGTCGGTCTGGACGGCGTCATACAGGTTGCGGCCCCGCTCCAGGAACTTCCGCCCCTTATCGATCCACTCGTCCATGTCGGCCATACTGAGGATACGAACCTTGCCCAGCTTCCGCTTGCCTCCGCCAATGGCCTGGTGACAGCTGTCGCTGGCCACCAGCAGACCGGTGTCCGTCTGGTTCAGCAGGGCCGTCGCTTCTTCCGCCGTGTACTCCTTGGCCAGCAGCACCGCCACATTGCCGGAGGTGACGATGGCGAAGTAGGCCAGCAGCCACTGATAGGAATTTTCCCCCATCAGGGCGATTTTCCGGTTGCGGACGCCCCGCTTGAGCAGGTAGTTGCCCAGCCAGCGGATCTCCTGGTAAAATTCGCCATAGGTCTTTTCCACCAGGGTCTTTCGGTCAGGCATATAGCGGAAGGCGATCTCATTCGGCACGGAGACTGCCTTGATCTCGATCATCTGGCGCAGGTCGTCCAGGATCGGCAGGTCGTCATACAGGGGATAGGGGCGGTTTTTCATCATCTGGCTCATCCTCTCGGGCATCGGGGTGCGGCGTGCCCGGGGGCATCACAGCAAAACAGTTATCTGATATATTACGAAAATTGCAAGTGCAAGTTGAACACATCCGCGAAAAATTTTTAATAGAGT
>JAJQEM010000143.1 GCA_021201635.1 Clostridiales bacterium
GCCCCTGTACACCCCCGCCAGCCTCACTGTCATGGGCATCCGGGAGAGCGAGGTGTCTGACCCGGACTTCCGGGACCGGGTCTCCCGGGTGGTGGAGGAGGTGTTGGAGCAGGAGGCCCCTGTCTCCTCCTCCCAGCTCACCTGCCGGGTACTTACCGCTTTTGGTCTTGACGATGGTGATAAAGAGCTTCAGGACACCTGCGCCGTCCTCTGGCGGAGGCTGGGCCTGCGCACCACACGGGAGACGGAGGAGCGCTACGTCTGGCGGCTGGATCAGGACCCGGACCGCTATCGTGGCCTCCGCCGGGCACATCCCGGAGAACACTGGCGGGCGCCGGGAGACGTGTCCTGCCAGGAGAGCGCCAACGCCGCCTGCGCCGTGCTCCGGCAGCAGATCGCCCTCGTCCCCGACGAGCTGGCCGCCGAGACCGCTCGCCTGCTAGGCTACGACCCGGAGGAAGAGGCCGCTCTGGACTGTGGCCGTCGGGGAACGGACTGTGCCCAGTTTATGGGCCGGGTGCAGGAGACCTCGGCTGGGACGCTGGTGCTGACGGAGCGGAGAGCGTAAAACAGATTTTTCTGTGGTTCGGATTCGCCGATGGTGCATACCTTGTCGTAAATGCGTGCTGCTCTCCCTCCGTCACGGCTTACGCCGTGCCACCTCTACCGCTTTGCGGCACTTCGCCTCACAGAGGGAGGCAAGGGTCTGCGCAAACTTCTTGGCTCCCTCCTTGAGGGAGCTGGCTGCCCGAAGGGCAGACTGAGGGAGTGCGGTAGGCATTGCCGATACAATAAAGGCTTTCGGCAAATTCGTACCGACTCTCTACGAATTCGCCCGGGTGCCTGTCTTGTCGTGGGTGCGTACTGCTCTCCCTCAGTCAGCTTCGCTGACAGCTCCGCCGTCAAGCGGCGCTTCCGCTTCGCTCCCTGCCTCAAAGAGGGAGCCAAGTGGTCTTCTGCACCCCCTTTGCCCTCCCTTGAGGGAGCCAAGGAAAGGAACGCCGCCTCGCTTTACCGCGGGGCGTTATTCCTGCTCAAAAACCCCTTTGCCAACTTCTTTTCCTGTGATATAATGACCTCACGCTAACACAAGGGAGGTAAACCCGCCCATGGATTCCCCCATGCTCAACCTCATCCGCCGCAACGACTGGGGCCAGGACCAGCCCCGGATGGACGCCCTCTCCCGCTGGGAGGGCTGGCCCCTGTTTTTGGAGATACTCACCGGCATGGACCGGGCCGCCCTATATGAGAGCCCTATCCACGGGCCAGGACACATCGAGCGGGTGCTGCTCCACGGGGCCTTCTGCGCCATAGAGGAGCCGCTGGGGATGGAGGACACCGCCCTGCTGCTGGAGTGCTGCGCCTATCACGACGTGGGCCGGGTGGACGACACCTATGACACCCTCCATGGCTGGCGCTCCGCCCAGCGGCTGGCCGTCCTCACCGGACGACAGGGCGAGGAATTAAAGATGATGCAGGCCGCCGTGGACGCCCACTCCCGGCCGGAAAGGGAGTTGATTCCCACCCTGGAGCAGTATCAGCCCGAGGACTTCCACCGCTGCCTCGTCCTGACCCAGCTGCTCAAGGACGCCGACGGCCTGGACCGGGTGCGCATCTGGGACCTGGACGTGCGCCACCTCCGCCGGGAGAGCAGCCGCCAGCGGGAGGACTTCGCCCAGCGGCTATTTGAGGCCTACCAGGCGGAGATTCACGCCTCCACCACGCCCCCCTTTCCCCCGGAGCTGCTGGCAGAGCTGGCGGAAAAGCGCACCCGGCGGCAGGCGGAGCGCAAAAAATAATCATTTGATTTACCATATTGGAAGAAGGAGAACAGAGACATGAACCAGTCCACCCGCACCAACGCCGTCCCCGTGCAGGAGATGTTCCTGCTGAAAATGGGAGAGATCGTACTCAAGGGCCTGAACCGGAAGCGGTTCGAGCAGCGGCTGATGGGCAACCTCCAGCGGCGGCTGAACCCCTACGGCAAATTCCGGGCCTATTCCCGGCAGTCCACCATCTATGTGGAGCCCATGGAGGCCGACTGCGACCTGGACGGGGCCTGGGAGGGGCTGAAAAAGGTGTTCGGCATCTCCGGTTTGTCCCGCTCCCGGGCCTGTGAGAAGGACAAGGACGCCTTCTTCCGGGCCGCCGCCACCTACCTGGACGACCGGCTCCGGACAGCCAAGTCCTTTAAGGTGGAAACCAAGCGGGCGGACAAGTCCTTCCCCATGACCTCCATCCAGCTGAGCCAGTATGTGGGCGGTCTGCTGGCGGAGGCCTATCCCCATCTGGAGGTAGACGTCCACCATCCGGAGCTGACCGTCCATCTGGAGGTGCGGGACTTTGCCGGATATGTCCACGCCGACCCGGAGCCGGGGGCGGGAGGACTGCCCGTAGGCACCGGCGGCCGGGCGGTGGCCCTGCTCTCCGGAGGGCTGGACTCTCCGGTGGCCTGCTACATGATGGCAAAGCGGGGCCTGGCCCTGGAGCTGGTCCACTTCTTCTCCTATCCCTACACCTCCGAGGAGGCCAAGGAGAAGGTGCTGGAGCTGGCCCGGCTCATCAGCCCCTACTGCGGGCGGATGACGGTCAACATCGTCCCCTTCACCAAAATTCAGGAGGACCTCCGGCGCAACTGCCCGGAGCCGTACTTTACCCTGGCCATGCGCCGGTACATGATGCGCATTGCCGACCTGGTGGCCCAGCGGGTGGGGGCCAACGCCATCGTCACCGGGGAGAGCCTGGGCCAGGTGGCCAGCCAGACCATGGACGCCCTGGCGGTCACGGAGGACGCCTGCGTCCGGCCGGTGTTCCGTCCGGTCATCGGCATGGACAAGGAGGAGATCATCCGCATCGCCCGGCAGATCGGCACCTTTGAGACCTCCATCCTCCCCTACGAAGACTGCTGCACCGTCTTTACCCCCCGGCACCCCAAGACCCATCCCACCGTGGCCGAGCTGGTGGAGATCGAACAGAGCTACGACTACGAGGCCCTGTGCCAGGAGGCGTTCGAGGGCATCGAGCGCATCCAGGTGCGGCCGGAGCAGCTGGGGTAAAGTTTTCTCCCTCCCAACTGCTGTGCGAATTCGCCGGAGGATTTTGTTTCGACGATAGCCCCTGCCGCAACCCCTCAGTCAGCTTCGCTGACAGCTCCGCCGTCAAGCGGCACTTCCGCTTCGCTCCCTGCCCTTTCAGGGGAGCCAAAGGAAATCGCCGCACCCTTACCTCCCCTGAAAGGGCGTAAGTGCCGCAAAGCGGTAGAGGGGGACCGGCGCAAGCCGGTGGAGGGGTGCAGCACGCACCACCATTTTCCTTCCATCTCCCGGCGAATCCGTAGTTACCTCACCCCATTCCAGAAAGAAGGCAAACAACCATGCCCCATACCGCAGAGCTGATCGCCGTGGGCACCGAGCTGCTCCTGGGCAACATCTGCAACACCGACGCCCAGATGATCTCCCAGGCCCTCTCCGCCCTGGGCATCAACGTCTACTATCATACGGTGGTAGGCGACAACCCAGAGCGGGTGCGGACCGCCGTGGAGGTCGCCCGGCATCGGGCGGACATCATCATCACCACCGGCGGCCTCGGCCCCACCTGCGACGACCTGACCAAACAAGCTCTGGCGGACGCCTTTGGCAAGCCGCTGGTATTTGACGAGCGGAGCGCCGGGCGCATCCGGGAGTATTTCCGGCTCAAGCTGCCCCACCGGGTCATGACGGACAACAATCTCCAGCAGGCCATGCTCCCTGAGGGCTGCACCGTGCTGGACAACGACTGGGGCACCGCCCCGGGCTGCGCCTTTGAGGCCGGGGGCGTCCAGGTCATCATGCTCCCCGGCCCCCCCAGGGAGTGCCGGGCCATGCTGGAGCACCGGGTCGTCCCCTATCTGAAATCCCTCTCCGACGGGGTCATCGAGTCCCGCACCCTGAAGCTCTACGGCATCGGGGAGGCGGCCATGGAGGCCCAGCTCCGGGAGGAAATGCTCTCCATGCACAACCCCACCCTGGCCCCCTACGCCAAGGAGGGGGAGTGCGAGCTGCGTATCACCGCCAAGGCACCCACCGAGGCAGAGGCCCGGGCCATGCTGGAGCCGGTGGAGCAGGAGCTCCGGGCCCGGTTCGGCGATCTGGTCTACGGGGTGGACGTGGGCAGTCTGGAGGAACAGGTCTCCCAGCTGCTCCGGGAACAGGGGTTGACCCTCTCCACCGCCGAGAGTTGCACCGGCGGCCTGGCCGCCAAGCGGATGACCGACCTGGCCGGAGCGTCTCAGGTGTTCCGTGGCGGGGTGGTCTGCTACACCAACGAGGTCAAGCACGCTGTCCTGGGGGTCCCTCAGGAGACGCTGGACGACTTTGGAGCCATCTCTCCCCAGACCGCAGAAGCCCTGGCCCTGGGGGCCTGCCGGGTGCTGGGCAGCGATCTGGCCGTCTCTGTCACCGGGGTGGCCGGGCCCGATCCGGACGACCGGGGCAACCCGGTGGGACTGGTCTACATCGGACTGGCCCACGGCGACCGGGTCTGGGTGAAGGAGACTCACCTGGGGACTGCCCGGGACCGGGTGCGCAACAGCGCCGTTCTCGCCGCCTTTGACATGGTGCGCCGCCGTCTCACCGAACTGCCGGTGCTGCCGGAGGCGGCTCCCGGAAAGGATACCCCATGACAAAAGAGCAGTATGGGCGCCTCTCCGCCCCCTTCCGCACGCCGGGGCGGACAAGGACGCTGCTGGCGGTGAACACCGCCATCCCCCTGGTGTGCTATGTGACCTACCCTCTGTGTCTGCTGGCGCTGATTCTCCGGGGCGACCTGCGGTGGATGCCCGTTTTGCTGGTGCCCGGGGTCAGCTTCGTCATCATCTCCCTGTTCCGGAGCCTTTGGAACCAGCCCCGGCCCTACGAGGTGCTGGACATCCAGCCCCTCATTCACAAGAACACCCGTGGCAGGAGCTTTCCCAGCCGCCATGTGTTCTCCGTCTTTGTCATCGCCATGACCCTGCTTTGGCTGCTGCCCCCGGTGGGGCTCTGCTTCCTCCTGGCCGGGGTGGTGCTGGCCCTCTGCCGGGTGGTGGGCGGCGTCCACTTCCCCCGGGACGTGATCGCCGGGGCGCTGCTGGGCATTCTGTCCGGCGTCATGGGCTACTGGCTGATGAGCTGGCCCGTCTATCTGTGAGGTGCCGTCATGCTGCTGACCGATATTGCCTACCGCCTCTGCGACCTGCTGGGGACGGCGGCCTTCGCCATCTCCGGAGCTATGGTGGCCTGCCGGAAGGGGGCCGACCTGTTCGGCATCCTCTTTCTGGCGGTGGTCACCGCCATGGGCGGGGGCATGCTCCGGGACGTGCTGCTGGGGGAGACCCCTCCCGCCCTGTTCTCCAACCGGGCGGGGGTGATCATCGCCCTGCTCATGGCCCTGCTCGTCTTTTTCCTGGCCCGGTACCATAAGGACGTGTGGCAGTGGGAGGAGGCCATGGTGGAGCGGGCCAACAATCTGGTGGACGCCCTGGGACTGGGGCTGTTCGCTGTGGCCGGTTCCCTGGTGACCATGGAGGCGGGCTACGAGCACCGGTGGTTCCTGGTGCTGTCCATGGGGATGATCACCGCCGTGGGCGGCGGTCTGCTCCGGGACATCATCCTGGGAGACATCCCCTTTATCCTGACGAAACACATTTATGCCCTGGCGGCTCTGGCCGGCTCCGCCTCCTTCTATCTGCTGGAGCAGACGGGAGCCAGCCGTCCCGTGACCATCGCCGTGGGCGTCTGCGTCACCTTTCTGCTGCGGGTGCTGGCCACCCGTTACCGCTGGAATTTACCGAAACCGTAAGACAGGAGGTCATGAACATGCTCAACGTCAAGCTGCTGGCCCACACCCCGGAGCCGGAGCGGGTGGTGGCCGCCGCCGCCCGGCTGTGCTACTCCGCCACGGGAGTGGACGCCTTGCTGGAAAAGTCCACCCCGGAGAAGGACGCCAAATTTGTCCGTATGCTGGCGGGACTGGGCCACGCCAGTCCCATCGAGCACGCCTCCTTCACCTTTGCCATCGAGGGGGTGTCCCGTTCCCTGCTGGCCCAGATCACCCGGCACCGCATCGCCTCCTACTCCGTCCAGAGCCAGCGGTACGTCCGGCTGGACGACTTCCGGTTCGTCATCCCCCCGGAGGTGGAGGCCGACCCCGCCGCCAGGGCCGCCTTTCTCCAGGCCATGGAGGAGGAGGGGCGGCACTATCTGAACATCGCCGCCGCCCTCCAGGAAAAGCACCGGAGGGAGCTGATTGCCCAGGGGCTCTCCGAGCAGGAGGCGGACAAAAAGGCGGAGAAGCTGGCCAACGAGGACGCCCGGTTCGTCCTCCCCAACGCCTGCGAGACGAAGATGGTGGTCACCATGAACGCCAGGAGCCTGCAGAACTTCTTCCGGGTGCGGTGCTGCAACCGGGCACAGTGGGAGATCCGGGCCCTGGCGGAGGAGATGTACAAGCTGGTCTATCCCGTGGCCCCGGCTCTCTTTGAGAATATGGGCCCGAGCTGCGTCTGCGGCGGCTGCACCGAGGGCAAAATGACCTGCGGCAAAGCATCGGAGATGCGGGCGAAATACCGGGCCCTCCGGCGGGAGCTGGTCCCGGAGGAGGGACAGGGATGAACATTCAGATCTTCGGCAAGTCCAAGTGCTTTGACACGAAAAAGGCCCAGCGCTACTTCAAGGAGCGCCGGGTAAAGTTTCAGAATATCGACCTGCTCCGCTACGGCATGAGCCGGGGGGAGCTGACCGCCGTGGTGCGGGCGGTGGGGCTGGACGCCCTCATCGACGAAAAGCACCCGGATGCCGCCATGCTCTCCTATCTGGCCCTGGACAGCCAGAAGCTGGAGCATCTGCTGGAGGATCCCAGTCTGCTACGCACCCCCATCGTCCGCAACGGCAAACAGTCCACCGTGGGCTACTGCCCGGACGTGTGGAAGAGCTGGGAATGAGGAGGGCTGACCCATGTTTCGTGAGATGAGACGGTCAAAACAGGCGGTCAGCCGGGAGGAGTGCATCCGTCTGCTGGAGACAGAGCGCCGGGGCGTCCTGTCGGTGAACGGCGACGACGGCTATCCCTACGGCATCCCCATGAATTTCTACTACGACCCGGAGGACGGGAAAATTTACCTCCACGGGGCCAAGGCGGGACACCGGCTCGACTCCCTCCGGGCCTGTGACAAGGTGTGCTTCACCACCTGGAACACAGGCTATCAAAAGGAGGGGGACTGGGCCTGGACGCTGGTGTCCGTGATCGCCTTTGGCCGGGCGGATCTGGTGGACGACCCGGACCGGAAGCGGCGGCAGCTGAGCAGGCTGGGGATGAAATACTATCCCGTGGCGGAGGAGTGGGCGCAGACGCTGGAAAAGCACGGCGACCGGGCGCTGCTCATCGCCCTGACCATTGAGCACCTCACCGGCAAGCAGGTGCATGAGAAATAGGACGCAAACAGACCCGGCAGGGAGAAGCCTCCCCGCCGGGTCTGTCTCTGTTTTCCTGGCTTACGCCGTGATGGCGTTGCCGGTATAGAGCTGATAATATTTGCCCTTCTGCTCGATGAGCTGGTCGTGGGTGCCCCGCTCGATAATGCGGCCCTGCTCCAGCACCATGATGCAGTCTGCGTTGCGGACGGTGGAGAGCCGGTGGGCGATGACGAAGGAGGTGCGCCCATTCATCAGGGCGTCCATGCCCTCCTGCACCAGCCGCTCCGTCCGGGTGTCGATGGAGGAGGTGGCCTCGTCCAGGATCAGCACCGGGGGATCGGCCACGGCGGCCCGGGCGATGGCCAGCAGCTGCCGCTGGCCCTGGGACAGATTGCTGCCGTCCCCGGTGAGCATGGTCTCGTATCCGTCGGGCAGGCGGCGGATAAAGCCGTCTGCGTTGGCCAGCTTCGCCGCCTGGATGCACTCCTCGTCGGTGGCGTCCAGCCGCCCGTAGCGGATGTTGTCCATGACGGTGCCGGTGAACAGGTGGGTGTCCTGGAGGACGATGCCCAGGGACCGGCGGAGGTCCGGCTTTTTGATCTTGTTGATGTTGATGCCGTCATACCGGATCTTGCCGTCCTGGATGTCATAGAAGCGGTTGATCAGGTTGGTGATGGTGGTCTTGCCTGCGCCGGTGGAGCCGACGAAAGCGATCTTCTGGCCCGGGGTGGCGTACATCCGGATGTCGTGGAGCACCATCTTGTCGTCGTCGTATCCGAAATCCACCCCGTCGAAGGTCACGTCGCCCTCCAGACGCACATAGGTGGTGGTGCCGTCCGCCTTGTGGAAGTGCTTCCAGGCCCAGACGCCCGTCTTTTCCGGGGTCTCGGTGAGAGTGCCGTCCGGGTTCTCTTTGGCATTGACCAGCTCCACATAGCCGTTGTCCACCTCCGGCTGGGCATCCAGCAGGGAGAAGGCCCGGTCTGCGCCGGCGGAGGCCATGACGATGCTGCCCAGCTGCTGGGAGATCTGGGCGATGGGCTGGGAGAAGCTCTTGTTCAGAGTCAGGAAGGAGACCAGGGTGCCGATGGTCAGGCCAAAGTTGCCGTTCAGGGCCAGCACCGCCCCCACCACAGCGCAGAGGACATAACTGATGTGACCCAGGTTGTTGTTGATGGGCATCATGATGTTGGCGATCCTGTTGGCGTTGTTGGCGCTGTCCCGGAGCTGGTCGTTCAGCTGCCGGAACTGCTCCAGGCTCCTGTCCTCGTGGCAGAAGACCTTGACCACCTTCTGGCCCTGCATCATCTCCTCGATATAGCCGTTGACGGTGCCCAAGTCATGCTGCTGCCGGGTGAAGTAGCTGCCGGACACGCCGCTGAGCCGGGTGCTCACCAGCAGCATCACCGCCACCATGGCCACCGACACCAGGGTCAGAGGGATACTGAGGACGATCATGCTGACAAAGGTGGAGACCAGGGTGATGACCGAATTGATGAGCTGGGGGGTGCTCTCGCTGATAACCTGCCGCATGGTGTCCACGTCGTTGGTGTAGACCGACATGATGTCGCCGTGGGCGTGGGTGTCAAAGTACTTGATGGGCAGGGACTCCATATTGGTGAACAGGTCGATACGCAGCCGCTTCAGGGTGCCCTGGCTGACGTTGACCATGATACGGCTTCTGGCATAGGAGCAGCACACGCCTACCAGCAGGATGGCGGCCAGCCGCATCAGCGCCTGGGCCAGAGGGGCGAAGTCCGGGGTGGCCGCAGCCACCAGGGGGCCGATATAGTCGTCGATCAGCGTCCGCATGAACAGGGTGGCGGTCAGGGTGGTCAGGGCCGTGATAAGGATGCACAGCACCACGATAATGCAGCAGCCCTTGTAGGTCTTCGTCACGTAACCCATGACCCGGCCCAGGGATTTGAGCTGATTCCGGTCGATCTTCATGGAGACGGGGCGTCTGCCCGGGCCGCCCTTACCGGCGGGGCGGCTGTTATTTGCCGTATTTGCCATAGAAAATCACTCTCCTTTCCCCATCAGGCGGGCTGGTCGAAGTCGCCGCCGCCCTCCATCTGGGCCTCGTAGATCTCCCGATAGATGGCGTTGTTCTTCAACAGGTTCTCGTGGGTGTCGAATCCGTTCACCCTTCCCTCCTCCAGCACCAGGATACGGTCGGCGTCCTGGACGCTGGAGATGCGCTGGGAGATGATGAGCTTGGTGGTGCCGGGGATGTGCCGGGCAAAGGCCTGGCGGATCTTGGCGTCGGTGGCGGTGTCCACGGCGGAGGTGGAGTCGTCCAGGATGAGCACACGGGGCTTTTTCAGCATGGCCCGGGCGATGCACAGCCGCTGCTTCTGGCCGCCGGAGACGTTGGTGCCTCCCTGCTCGATCCAGGTGTTGTACCCGTCGGGGAGCCGCTGGATGAACTCGTCGGCGCAGGCCTGCTCACAGACCTCCCGGCACTCCTCCTCGGTGGCGTCCTCCTTGCCCCAGCGGAGATTGTCCAGGATGGTGCCGGAGAACAGCACGTTGTTTTGCAGCACCACGGCCACCTGGTTGCGCAGGGCCTCCATGTCATACTCCCGCACGTCCCGGCCGCCCACCTTCACGGAGCCGTCGGTCACGTCGTAGAGCCGGGAGATCAGGTTCACCAGGCTGGACTTGCCGCAGCTGGTGCCGCCGATGATGCCGACGGTCTCCCCCGACTGGATGTGGAGATCAATGTCGTGGAGCACGTCCTCGCCGGAGCCGCTGGCCTGGTAGGCGAAGCTGGCATGGTCGAAGTCGATGCGCCCGTCGGGGATCTCGGTCACAGGCTCCTGGGGATTGGTCATGTCCGCCTTCTCGTTGAGCACCTCGGCGATCCGCTTGCCGCTGGCCATGGACATGGAGAGCATGACGAAGATCATGGAGAGCATCATCAGACTCATCATCATGCTCATGACGTAGCTGAACAGAGAGGTCAGCTCGCCGGTGGTCATGGTGCCCGCCACGATGAACTGGGCGCCGAACCAGGACAGGGCGATGATGCAGCCGTAGATGACCAGCATCATGACCGGGTTGTTGAAGGCCAGGATGGACTCGGCCCTGACGAACATATGGTAGAGCTTCTCCGCCGCTTTGGTGAACTTGTCGTCCTCATAGTCCTCCCGGACGAAGGCCTTGACCACCCGGATGCCGGAGACGTTCTCCTGAACGCTGGCGTTCACGCCGTCGTACTTGTCAAACACCTGCTGGAACAGGGGCATGGCGTGCCCGGCGATATAGAACAGCACGACGCCCAGGAAGATCAGGGCCACCAGGAACACGGCGCTGAGCCGGGGGCTGATATAGAAGCACATGAACATGCTGCAGATCAGCGTCAGCGGGGAACGGATGGCGATGCGGATGATCATCTGGTAGGCGTTCTGGACGTTGGTCACGTCGGTGGTCATCCGGGTCACCAGACCGGCGGTGGAGAATTTGTCAATGTTGGAGAAGGAGAAGGTCTGGATATTCTCAAACATTGCGTCCCGCAGGTTGCAGGCAAAGCCGGTGGACGCCGCGGCAGCATATTTGCCCGCCTGAATCCCGCAGAACAGGCTCAAAAAGGCCATCACCAGCATCACAACGCCGTAGAGGATCACCTTTTGCAGGTCCCCGGCCTCGATGCCCTGGTCAATGATGGCTGCGGTGATGAAGGGGATCAAAATCTCCAGCAGCACCTCCAGGGCTGTGTAGATGGGGCAGATGATGGAGTCACGCTTATACTGCTTAATCTGTCCCATAAGTGTTTTCAGCATGCTTTCTTCATCCTTTCAGAGGAATTTTGTCCCCGGTGGGAGCGTCGCAGAGGGCGCAATAGACCCGGAGCAGCAGACTCTTTAACTGCTCCTGCTCCTCCGGGCTGAGGGAGCGGAGCATATCCCTCTCTCCCTGGTCCATGGCCGCCCGGTGGTTTTCGCAGAGGGTGCGGCCCGCCTCGGTGATGCGGACGCATTTTACCCGCCGGTCGTTGGGGTCCGGGAAGCTCTCGATGAGCTGCTTCCGCTCCAGCCGGACGGCCACCCCCGCCGCCGTGGACTGGGCCACGCCGAAATAGTGCTCCAGCTCCTTCAGCGTTGCCGTGCCGTCCTTCAAAAAATGCAGGGTCAGCAGCATTTTGAACTGAAAAAAGGTGATGTCATGGCTCTGCAGCTCGCTGTTGGCCTGCTTTTCCATGGTGTCGTTGATGCGCTTGATGAGCCCACCCACGTCTACCCGGCCCTTTGGCCCAAAGAAACACTCGTCCGTTTTTTCTGCCCCAGTTCCATAGGGCACAGCCTCCTTTCCTGTTGTCTGGCAGAGAGTATAGCAAATCAAACGTGTGCTGCCAATCGTTTGCGTTTGATTTTAACGGCCCGTTCACACTTTTCGGCACAGTGCAAAAAAGCCGCCCCCCAGAATCGGGGGGCGGTGGTCAAATTTCGGATGGAAACAAAAGGAACGTTTTCGATACCGGTTTCCCTTGGTCGATTGTAAAATGAAGTTGAACACCTAAAAAATCCATAGCGATT
>JAJQEM010000149.1 GCA_021201635.1 Clostridiales bacterium
CTCTATTAAAAATTTTTCGCGGATGTGTTCAACTTGCACTTGCAATTTTCGAATTTTTTATGAATTGTATTTTGCTTATAATAAGACTTTACTCTTGCAATTTTTCCTGAGCGTGGTACAATTACTTTATCTGTTTACTGCAATAATTCCTGCAAGCGCTGTATTTGCTGCGGAGAGGAGCGAAGAACGTATGAACATCACCCCTCTTGTCCCCATCTCCACCCCGGCGGAGGAGCTACAGGCGGATTACCAGTCCGGCTGGGTCGTCGGGAAGCTCCGTGTAGGTCAGTCTCACCTCTTTTTCCGGGAGGGCGGGGAGACCTGCTGCGTCCCCTACAGCGCCGTGCGATACTGCTATCGCCGCATTGAGGCCACCCCCGCCCGGCTGTGCTGCGGCGCAGGCAATCTGGAGACAGAATATCTGATGCTTGTCGGCGAGGACGGCCAGCTGGCCAAGATACAGGTCCCGGACGGACGGGCGGGCAAGGTGCTGCTGGAGCGGCTCCGCCCCCTGATTCCTCACGCTCAATTCCGCAAGCCGGAGGATGCCCCGGCAGACGATTAAATACGAGAGAACGGAGAACCATCTATGACGGTCGATCAGGCGCTGGATGCGCTGCTCAAGTCCTACACTCAATATTACGACATCAAGCGGGAGGACGTGACGCCTCCCTTCTCCGCCGAGGCGGAGTTCCACTCCCATGACGAGCAGTTCTTTCTCGTCAAGACGGCCAAGCTCTCCGAGGCGGAGGCCCATGAGTACGTCTTTTTTGCCACCGCCGACCGGCTGGATGCGCCGGATGTGGAGCAGATGGACGCCGCCGCCTGGGAGACCGGCCTGAGCCGGGTCAAGCCCCACGCCTACCACCGCAGCACCGATGTGGTGCTGGTTCTGCTGGCGGACACCGTCACACCGGAGGCCATGGCCCTGGTGAAGCGGCTCCGCCATTATAAAAGCTACCGCTTCACCCTCAACGGGTGGAGCCATTACCGGGTGACTGCATTGGAGACCTCCACAGGGAAGCTGGCCTGTAACCGGCTGGGTCGGCCCCTGCGGAAGCTCTTTCGCAATATAACAAAGGAGCTCGCCGACAGGACGACGGTCTCCGAAAAAAATCCTTTGAGTTAGGAGAGATATGAATGACTGCAATCCTGATTATCGTTGTGGGCATCATCTGCCTTGTCTGCGGCTACGTGTTCTACGGTTCCTGGCTGGCAAAGCAGTGGGGCGTTGACCCGACCCGCAAAACTCCCGCCTATGAAATGGAAGACGGCGTTGACTACGTGCCTGCCAAGCCGGCTGTCCTGATGGGCCACCACTATTCCTCCATCGCCGGCGCCGGCCCCATCAACGGGCCTGTGCAGGCTGCCGTATTCGGATGGGTACCCGTTTTCCTGTGGTGCGTCATCGGCGGCATCTTCTTCGGCGGCGTCCAGGACTTCGGTTCCCTGTTCGCCTCCGTCCGTCACAAGGGCAAGAGCGTGGGTGAGATCATCCACGACACCATGGGCAAGCGGGCTGCCCGCCTGTTCAGCATCTTCGCCCTGCTGGTTCTGATCCTCGTGATCGCCTCCTTCGTGAACGTGGTGGCCGGCACCTTCGCTTCCGATAACTGGGGCATCACCACCGGGACCGTCACCGGCAACGAGACCACCGCTATGGTCTCCGTCCTGTTCATCATCCTGGCTATCATCTATGGTCTGCTGACCAACCGGGCCGGCCTGAGCACCAACGTCGCCACCGTCATCGGCATCGTGTGCATCATCGCCTTCCTGTTCGTGGGTCTGAACGTGGGCCTGGCCCTGAGCCGCACCGCCTGGATCGTGCTCATCGGCGTCTACATCACCATCGCCTCTCTGGTCCCCGTCTGGATTTTGCTCCAGCCCCGTGACTACCTGTCCAGCTTCCTGCTGTACGCCATGATGGCCGTGGCAGTCATCGGCATCTTCTTCTCCGCTTTCGCCGGCACCGCCACCTTCGAGCTGCCCGCCTTCACCGGCTGGAGCACCAGCATCGGCACCCTGTTCCCCGCTCTGTTCATCACCGTGGCCTGCGGCGCCTGCTCCGGCTTCCACAGCCTGATCGCTACCGGCACCACTTCCAAGCAGCTGTCCAGCGAGGCTGACGCCAAGCCCATCGGCTATGGCTCCATGCTCATCGAGTCCGCCCTGGCCCTGATTGCTCTGATCGCTGTTGGCATGGTGTTCACCAAGTACACCAACGGCGAGTTCGGTTCCCCCGCCGTGGCCTTCTCCTCCGGCATCGCTCTGATGTTCGGCGCTGAGGAGTCCTCCGTCTACAACACCGTCTACGCTCTGCTGACCCTGGCCGTCTCCGTCTTCGCTCTGACCAGCCTGGACACCGGCACCCGTCTGAGCCGTTTCATGTTCACCGAGCTGTTCCTGAAGGAGGGCGAGGCCTCCTGGCGTGACGCCACCGGCATCCGCAAGTTCCTGGCCTATCCTCTGACCGGCACTCTGATCATGGTCGTCATCGGTTGCGTCCTGGGCGGCCTGTCCCTGAGCCAGATCTGGGGCCTGTTCGGCGCTGCCAACCAGCTGCTGGCCGGCTTGGCTCTGCTGGCCGTGGCTGCCTGGCTGGGCAACATTGGCCGGAACAACAAGATGTTCTACATTCCCATGTGCTTCATGCTCATCGCCACTCTGACCAGCCTGGTCATGACCGTCTACAACAAGATCGTCCTGATTGGCGCCGGCGGCGCTGCCTGGGGCGACTGGTTCCAGCTCATCTTCGCCGCTGCGATGGTGGTGCTGGCCGTCATCCTGGCCATTGAGGGCATCCAGACCCTGAGCCGTCAGTCCAAGCAGAAGGCCTGAGTCCTTCCCTTCTCTGACCGCTGACAAGCAAATGAGAGCGGCGCACCTCGAAAGAGATGCGCCGCTCTTTTTTTCGTGTTTCGCCGCTGTTACCGGCAGCCGCAGCCCTTTTTCGCCTTGAATGAGGCGCACTCGGTGCAGTCGCAGCTGGTGGGCTGGGGGTCACAGCAGCCCACCTTGATGGTGTGGAGCGTGCAGTAGTCCTGAACGCCTGCATGGTAGGCGCAGGTATCCACGCTGCACTGGATGTTGTCGTTGATCCGATCCATGTCTATCCCTCCTTTGGGCAGAGTTAGTCTGCCCGGGAGGGGCATTTTTATTCGCCAAAGGCCGGAAAGGTGGCCTCTGCCAGGCGGAGGTAGTCCGCCCCGTTTTGCAGTATATGGTCGGCCTCCTCGGGCTTCACCGGACGGACCACCCTGGCCGGGACCCCCACCAGCAGGCTCCCCGCCGGGGCGTGGAGATTTCCGGGCACCACGGCCCCTCCTCCCACGATGCAGCCCTCTCCCAGGGAGCAGCCGGAGAGCAGAGTGGCGTTCATCCCGATGAGGCACCGGTCCCCCACCCGCACGGAATGGACCACCGCCCCGTGGCCAATGCTCACGTCCCGGCCCACCTGACAGGGTACTCCCGTGTCACAGTGGAGAACGGCGTTGTCCTGGATGTTGGTGTTCTCCCCTACGGTGATGGGTGCGGCGTCTCCCCGGACGACGGCCCCGTACCACAGGCTCACCCCGGCAGACAGCGTCACCTCTCCCGTGACTACGGCGTTTTCTGCGCCCCGAACGGTGGGATGGATGGCGGGGGTATGGTCCAGAAACGGTTTCACAAGCATAATTCAGTCCTCCCTGCATATCCTTATCTGGCAACTATTATAGCGGCACAGGGCAGGGCAGGTCAAGGCCAGGCCCGGAAAGGACAGCACTATGGATCTGAGAAACGGGACCGTTACCATCGACGAGCTGGCGAAAAATCCGAAAGCCGTCGCCCTGCTCAATCAGTATGACCCCAGCCTGATCCACCACCCCATGGCCCCGGTGGTCCGTGGCTGGACGGTCAATCAGGCGGTTTCCTTCGCCCGGAGGCAGGGGGCCAGGGAGGAGGACATTCGGGCCGTTCTCAGCCAGCTGGAGGCTCTGTAGCCCACCAGCGGAGGGCGTCGGTGGTGTGGCTGGCCCGGAGCACCCGGCCCGTCAGAGCCAGGTCAATGAGAAAGAGCAAGCCCAGCGCCCCCACCACCCCCTCCGGCAGCAGGCTCCCCACATACTCCGCAGTGGGCTGGACCAGGTAGACCAACGGCAGACCCAGCAGTCCCCAAACCAGGGCAAAGGGCAGGCAGACCCGTCCGTTGATTTGGAGGGGCAGGGCGCTGTAGTCCCAGAAGGACACCCCCCAGCCCCGCTCATAGGCCCAGGAGAGGAGATATTCCGCCCCGGTGGATACCAGGGCCGCCCCCAGGATCAGTGCCAGAGGACGCCCCTGCACCCACTGAGGCAGCAGCAGGATGCCCACCGCCCCCACGCCGTAGACCGGGCACAGGGGCAGCAGGAGCATACACTTCCGGTCTTGCTTCTTGCCATGGGTCAGCCGGGCAAAGGCCACCTCTATCAGAAAGCCCAGCCAGGAGTAAAACAGGAAATACCAGATAAACGCCATCTGTGCGCCTCCCTTCAGATATTATCACCTGCTAGGATGCGCCGCCCGGGCGAAAAACATACCGCCCGGCTGGATTTGCCCGTTCTGATACATCCGGGCAGTTTTGGTTCCCCTTCCCTGCTGAAATTCGTGGTTTCTGCCGAAATTTGACTTTTTGGGCAGAGGGTCCTTGTCTCCTGTCGCCGTCCGTGATACAATGCAGAGCGGTAAAACAGGACACAACAGAATCGCACACAAGGGGGCAACGGCATTGAGCTTTCGACACCTCATTGATTTTGGCGACCTGAGCCGCAAGGAGTGGGAGGACATCTACGCCCGGGCAGAGCAGATCATGGATCATCCGGAGGACTATCTGGACGCCTGCCGGGGAAAGCTGGAGGCCAGTCTTTTTTTTGAGCCCTCCACCCGCACCAATTTCTCCTTCCAGACCGCCATGCTCCGGCTGGGCGGGACGGTATTTGGCTTTGCAGACCCCCGCTCCTCCTCCACCGCCAAGGGGGAGACGCTGAAGGACACCATCAAGATGGTCTCCGCCTACTCCGATGTGATCGTCATGCGCAATCCCCGGGAGGGGGCCGCCAAGGCCGCCAGCCTCTACTCTGAGGTGCCGGTGATTAACGCCGGGGACGGCGGGCATATGCACCCCACCCAGACCATGGCCGACCTGACCACCATCACCCGGCTCCGGGGTAGCGTGGACGGCATCTCCATCGGTCTCTGCGGCGATCTGAAAAACGGGCGCACCGTCCACTCCCTCATCAAGGCCCTGTCCAAATTCGACGACATCAAGTTCTACCTCATCAGCCCCCGGGAGCTGGCCATCCCGGACTATATGCGGGCCTTTATGCAGGAGAACCATATGTGGTACACCGAGGTCACAGGCCTGGAGGCGGTCATTCCCCTGCTGGACGTGCTGTATATGACCCGCATCCAGCGGGAACGGTTCATCGACCCCCTGGAGTACGAGCGCAACAAGGGGGTCTACGTCCTCAGCCGCCGGAAGCTGGAGCGGGCCAAGCCCAAGATGATGGTGCTCCATCCCCTTCCCCGGGTGGACGAGATCAGCGTGGACGTGGACGACGACCCCAGGGCCGCCTACTTCGAGCAGGCCCGGTTCGGCATGTACGCCCGGATGGCCCTGCTCATGGGCCTGGCCAATCAGGGTCACCGAAAGCCCGACCCGGTGGAGATCGGCACGAAGCCGGTCTGCTCCAACCCCAACTGCATCACTCAGACAGAGGGGAGCTATCTGCCGCCTCTGGTCAAGACGGTGGGCGGCGTGGAGTGCTGCGCCTACTGCGACAAGGCCCTGAGATGAGTCCCCCTTCCCCCGGGTAAAATCGCCGGAATGGGAAGAAAATTCTTGACAACACCCCCCAGTCGTGATAGACTATTCAAGCTGATAACGGCTTGCGGGTGTAGTTCAATGGTAGAATCCCAGCCTTCCAAGCTGGTCGTGTGGGTTCGATTCCCATCACCCGCTCCATAAGCGCCTGTAGCTCAGTCGGATAGAGCAACTGCCTTCTAAGCAGTGGGCCGGGGGTTCGAATCCCTTCAGGCGTAGTTAGCCGGGCCCCTGGGCGGAGGCGTTGTCTCTCCCTCTGTGGCTTGTGTCGCATTTTCCGTTTCAGCAATTTATGGTGGGTATAGCTCAGCTGGTTAGAGCGCCAGATTGTGGCTCTGGAGGCCGACGGTTCGAATCCGTCTATCCACCCTTTTTACCTGCATGGCAGGGCCAGCCGGAACGGCATCCCGCCGGTCCGGCTCTTTTATGGTGGGATGTCGCCAAGTGGTAAGGCACGGGACTTTGACTCCCGCATCCGTGGGTTCGAGTCCCGCCATCCCAGTGTATGACCCGTTAGCTCAGTCGGCAGAGCACCTGCCTTTTAAGCAGGGTGTCCGGGGTTCGAATCCCCGACGGGTCATGTTTGAAACCCTCCGAGATATAAGCCTCGGAGGGTTTTTCTGTTTCACCCAGTGCAAAAGCCCGGCCCCACATCTCTGTGGAGCCGGGCTTGTATGTTCTCTGTTCTCAGACGGCTGCCGCTTCCCGCTGGGCGGGCTTGGCGTTCTCCGTCTTGCAGTAGTTGGGGACGATCTCCTCCACCATCTCCCAGACGCTGCCGTCCTCGGCGTAGGCGGACTTCTTCAGCCGCTGGAGCTGCTCGGCGAACACCTCCTCGTCGAAGGAGATGGGCTTGCCAATGTAGATCAGGTCGTTGCCCGTCTTGGTCAGGCCCTCCTCATCCAGAAGCAGCTCCTCATAGAGCTTTTCTCCCGGCCGGAGGCCGGTGTACTCGATCTTGATGTCCTCGTCCGGCTTCAGACCGGACAGCTCGATGAGCTTGCGGGCCATATCGGCGATCTTCACCGGTTCCCCCATGTCCAGGACAAAGATCTCTCCGCCCTTGGCCGCAGCCCCCGCCTGGAGCACCAGGGAGACTGCCTCCGGGATGGTCATAAAGTACCGGGTCACCTCCGGGTGGGTCACCGTCACCGGGCCGCCCTCGGCGATCTGCTTGCGGAACAGGGGCACCACGCTGCCGTTGCTCCCCAGCACGTTGCCAAAGCGCACCGCCACATAGTCGGTCTCCGAGTGGGCGTTATAGCTCTGGATAATCATCTCACAGATGCGCTTGGTGGCTCCCATCAGGCTGGTGGGGTTCACCGCCTTGTCTGTGGAGATGAGGACGAACCGCTCCACCTGGTATTTGTCCGCCGTGGCTACCGTCTTGAGGGTGCCAAAGACGTTGTTCTTCACCGCCTCGTTGGGGCTCTCCTCCATCAGGGGGACGTGCTTGTGGGCAGCGGCGTGGTAGACCAGCTGGGGGTCAAAAATGTCGTTGAGCCGTCCCTCGTCCCGGACGGAGCCGATCTCCACGTGGAGCTCCAGGTCGGGATACCGCTTGAGCAGCTCCTGCTGGATGTCATAGGCGTTGTTCTCATAGATGTCGAAGATGACCAGAGACTCCGGGCTGTGAGAGGCGATTTGACGACACAGCTCGCTGCCGATGGAGCCGCCGCCCCCGGTGACCAGCACCCGCTTGCCCCGGACATAGTCGCCGATGGCCTTCACATCCACCTGAATGGTGTCCCGGCCCAGCAGGTCCTCCAGGTCCACCGGACGGAGCTGGCCCACAAAGTACTCCCCCTGGATGAGCTGAGCCATGCCGGGGAGGATCTTCACCTCGCAGCGGGTGTTCCGGCACAGGTCGACGATCTCCCTCCGCTGGCGCTTGCTCATGGAGGGGAGGGCGATCATGATCACGTCGATGCCCATATTCCGGGCCGTGCGCTGGATGCGGTCCCGGCCACCTACGATCTTCACATTCTGGATGTACCGGCCCCAGCGGCGGGAATCGTCGTCAATGATGCACACCGGGCGATAGTGAAGGTTGGGAGTGTCCTCAAGCTCCCGGAGCAGCATCTGCCCCGCCTCGCCTGCGCCGATAATCATGACACGATGCTCCGCCCCTCCCCGGCCCTGATTCCGCCAGCGGCGGAGAAAACGGTAGGAGTACCGCTCCACCGTGACGAGAATGATGAGGAAGATGGGCTGGAGGATGTAATAGCTCCGGGGCACCGGCCAGTCCAGCACCGGCAGCGCCACCAGCTGTATCAGGGCGGAGGACAGACAGGCCAGAACGATGTTCCCCAACTCGGTGATGCTGGCATATCGCCAAAGGCTGTGATACAGCCGGAAGAACCAGAACAGCCCCAGGGTCACCAGGGTATTGATGGGGGCATATTTCAGCACCGAGACGACAAAGGTCGGCTCGATATTTTCAAAAATCAGCTCATACCGGATCACCAGCGTCAGGAAAGCGGAGAGCTGGATCATAACAATATCTACCAGCACCAGCTCCAGCTGTCGGATCGCCATTTTTTTATCCTTGATAAAGTCAAGCATACTCTGCAAATGCACTCCCTTGAACCGCCTGCGTCCCTCTCATCTGCGCAGGGTATCATAAGTCCCGTGAGCTCCGCCCCAGGACGCTGTATCTTTTTCAGCAAAGTCTATTCTAGCATCCAAAATGTTGTTTTGCAACCGGTTATCCTTCATTTTCCTGTTTTTTAACAAACAGCACAATTTTGGACCGCCCGTGCTCCCCATCCTTC
Organism: Clostridiales bacterium; assembly: GCA_021201635.1. Classification (GTDB taxonomy): domain Bacteria; phylum Bacillota; class Clostridia; order Oscillospirales; family Oscillospiraceae; genus Onthomonas. The sequence continues at coordinate 8,614 of JAJQEM010000149.1, forward strand.
CCCATTTTTAGCGTCTCCCGGCCTCCCGTCCGCAGGTGCTTCCCTGCTCCCCGCCGCAGCAGCCATCTGGAAAATACAGGCAGGAAATCCCCCCTTTGTGGACGTGCAGACACAAAAACTGCTCCACCCGGGTCAGAACGTCTCTGTCCCGGATGGAGGCTGTGGACGCCGCCACTCAAATCGGCGGGTTATTTTTCGCCGGGCGCATTATCCGGCCACGCTCACTGTGTATCCTCCGGCAGAGGGATGGTGATGCGCAGGGAGAAGCAGCCGCCCTCGGCGGCCACCGTCATCTCCCCGCCGTACTTCCGGACGGTGTGGCGGATGCTCTTCAGCCCAAAGCCGTGGTAGCCGTTTTGGGGCTTGACGGAGACGGGAAGTCCGTCCCGGAAGGACAGCTCCTCCTGGAGAGGGTTGGTGACGCTGATGACCAGGAACCGCTGCCGCACGTGGACCAGCACGTCGATGACACGCAGCTCCTTGGTCCCGCATTTGTGCACCGCCTCGATGGCGTTGTCCAGGGCGTTGCCCATGACGGTGTACAGATCCACCGGGTCCATAAAGCCCAGGCTGGAGCCGTCGGCCACGCAGTTGATGCTGATCTCGTTGGCCTCGCACAGCAGGCTCTTCTCTGTGAGCACCGTGTCCAGGGTCTCATTGTTCGTCCGGACGGCGGCGTCATAGATGCGCACCGAGTCCTCGATCTCCCGGATGTACTGCTCCCGCTGCTCGCTCCCCTCCATGGTGCGCATGGCGGCCACCTGATGCTTCAGGTCGTGGCACTTGCGGTTGATGAGGGCGATGTTCTCCTTGGAGAGCTGGTACTGGGCCGCCTGCTGGTGCCACATCAGGTTCATGGTCTCCAGCTCGTGGCGGATGGCACTCTTCTGAAACAGGGAGGTCTGGAGGTAGAGGATGGTCAGGCAGTAGATCTGGCACAGCAGGAGCAGGACGCCGATCGTCCCCTGGGGGTTCAGCTCGCCCCCCTGATAGGCCGCCGTCCACAGTCCGCTAAAGAGCAGATACAGGAGGATGGCGGAGGTCAACTGCCGGGGACCCACGTGCAGGCTCTTATAGACCGGCATCCACCGGTCCACCGTCAGCCCCAGGGCCACGCACACCGCCGCCGCCAGCAGGAGCAACAGCCCCATCTGGGCCAGGGAGGTCTCCGCCTGGAGGCCGGGCAGGTACTGGCAGAGCATCTGCCAGATCTCATAGAGCAGGGAGCCGGAGCAGCAGGACCAGATGGCGAAATACAACACCACCCCCGGCTTCGCCGTGGTACAGGTCAGCCCCATCAGCCAACCCACCACGGCCAGTACCAGAGGCCACAGGTACACCGCCAGTGCGGTGGATACCGTCAGGACAAGCCCCCACTCCAGCAGCAGCTGCCCCGCCAGCCAGGCCGCCGTTCCCAGGCCAAACCGCTCCCACCGGGGAAGGGGCCAGAGGTAAATGACGCAGATCAGCCACCGGAGGACGCACTCCGGCAGGACGCTGACCAGGGCTGTCAGTGCCGGGGTCATGTGTTGCCTCCCACATAGCTGGTCACCGCCGCCAGGAAGGCCGCCTTGTTCCGGCGGCTGATCTCCAGCTTGCTGCCTGCCACCGTCACCACGTCCCGGTTCACCTCGGAGACGTGGGCCAGATTCACCAGATACCAGTGATTGCACCGGGCGAAGTGATAGGGGGCCAGCTCCAGCTCGGCGCTCTGCATGGTGCCCCGGAGGATGTACTCTCCGCTCCGGGTGTGATAGTGGAGCATATGGTTCTGAATTTCCACATAAAAGATGTCCCGGGTGTTCAGCCGCCGCATACCGCCGGGGAGGTTCAGGGTGATTGCGCCGCCGATGCGGTTCTTGGCCCGCTCCACTGCCCGGTCAAATTTCAGGGCAAAGGTGTCGTACTGCACCGGCTTGACCAGAAAGTCCAGCGCCCCCACGGAGTACCCGTCGATGGCAAACTGGGCCATCTGGGTGATGAAGATGATAACCACCTGCTCATCGTACCGGCGGATCAGCTCCGCCGCCTTCATCCCGTCCATATCCGGCATTTTGATGTCCAGCAGCATGATGTCAAAGCCTCTGTCCTCGCTCTGGATCAGCTCCACGCCGCTGCTGAAGAAAACGACCTCCAGCGGCTGGGAATGAGTCTCGGCATACCGGTTCAGATAGCGCTCCGTCTGTTCCCGATAGCTCTGTTCGTCCTCCGCCACCGCAACTCGCAGCATATGGCCGTCCTCCCTTCCTGTGCGCCGTCCATGGGCCGGACGGCATTTCCAACCATTTTACAGTATTATAGCAGAACATGAAAAAAAAGAGAATAGAAATGCGGAAAAAAGGGGACTCCGATTTTCAGGAGCGCTCCCATTCCCACAAAAAACATCCAAGGCGCAGTCACCCGCAGATGGCTGCGAATGACTGCGCCGGTGGCCGGGGCTGCCGTCTCAACGGAACAGGAACATCCCTCTGATTTGCAGCCCAGAGCACAGCTCTCTTCTCTGTCTGCGCTCCTGTGGCCTATTTCACAGACGGGGGCGATGGTCGCTGAACCTGACAGCGGCTCCTGCCCCCGTCCGGCCCGGCGTGCCACGGCCCGGTTCTTTCCACCGTTCCGCCGCCTCGCCGTCTGCTGGTATCATTCTGCCCCGTCTCTGTCCGGTTATGCGCTGGGGGCTCTGGCACATTTTTCCGGTTTCACTCCGATATAATAACGTCGTGAGGAGATGATCTGCCGTGACAATAGAGCTGCTCGTCCCTATTTTGGCCCTGAGCTGCGGCCTGCTGGTCTTTCGCCGGGCCGCCCGCCCCCTGCTCCGCCTGCTCTGCCGGACGGCGGCGGGAGGGCTGTTCCTGGCTCTGGCCGCCCCGGTGGGGAGCTGGCTGGGGGTGGGCCTAGGGGTCAACCTGTTCAATTCCCTGGTGCTGGGGC
>JAJQEM010000026.1 GCA_021201635.1 Clostridiales bacterium
ACTCTATTAAAAATTTTTCGCGGATGTGTTCAACTTGCACTTGCAATTTTCGTTTTAATATAATAGAGGACGCCGGTGAACAGATGCAGGGCCAGCAGCGTCCAGCCCACCACAGCCACTACCGTGTATTTTCTCCCGGTCAGACGGTTGCCGAACATCAGCTCCAAAAAGCTCCGCATGGCGAGGAACCAGATGAAAACCGCTGCCAGGCCATAGCTCCAGGTCAGATTGCCGTGGTACCGGCGGCTCCCGGTCTCTGCCAGGGTCGCTTTCATCACCACAGCAACTGCCAGGTTGGACAGAGAGAGCTGTCCCTCCACGCTGGAGAGCAGCCGCCTCCAATCTACAATGAATACGAACAGCGGGAAAGCGAACAGCAATAAGACGGAGAGGGGAATATTGCTCGTGCTGTGGGTCCACACATCCAGGAAAGCAATTTCAATCCCGTTTCCAGAGTCTGAGCCGAAGTTGGAGACGAAGTTCATCAGCATCAGTGCCACTGCCGGGATGTACGCACAGGCCACCCTGAAACAGAAGGGGAACGCCTTTCCCCGGCTCCGGACCAGATCCACGATCATCAGGATGGCCAGCCCCGGGATAAACGCTTGGGCAAAACAGGGCTTTGCCCATACCGTCAGCATCAGGACAAAGGCATAGGCCACGATCTCCCCTTTGCTCTCAAAGGCCCGTTTGGGCCAGCCCTCCCCTTTTCGCAGGCGACGATAGATGCGCACCGTCATCCAAAAGGCGATCAGGGCAAAGGGGCGCACCATCAACTGGGTGGGATTGTGCCAGATATTGGGGGATCCGTGTGCCCGATAGATGTGCACCGTATACCAGGGCATATAAATCGCCGACACCAGGCATAGAGTCAGGGATGCGAAGGGGATCAGCCTCTGGTCAAGCCAGCGGAGCATCTCCTTGAACAGAAGGTTGTAGATGACATAGGCCGCCTCGACGGCGCCGGCCGTCACAAGACATCCGGCATAGACCATGCTCACACCCAGCCGGTTCACCAGCCAGACGCAGGCGTGCCACAGCCGCTCCTTGCCCGTGAGCAGCGCCGTCAGCACGCTCCACTTTCACCCAGTCCAGGTGGACCGTCAGATCACTGGCGTCCACCTCAGCCAGCAGGTGGTAGGTGGACGCAAAGGCCATAAAGAACAGCAGGACTCCTAGCAGGCAGGAGAGCATCAGCCCCAGCCGCCGCTCCTGTTCCCTTTGAGAGATGCTTGCTCCCGCAGCTTCTTCCATCTCAGCTCTCCTTTTCTTGCCGCTTCTGGCCGAAGAAGTCAAAAATGGCGTCGATTACCTGGTCCTGCTCCTGACGGCTCAGGCCGTAGTACATGGGCAGACGGGTGAGCCGGTCGCTCTCCCGGTCGGTATAGACGTTCTCCCCGTGGAACCGGCCAAACTTCTGTCCGGCAGGGGAGCTGTGCAGGGGAACATAGTGGAAGGAGACGATGATGTCCCGCTCCTTGAGGAAGGCGGTCAGGGCGGTCCGCTCCTCCAGGTCCTTCACACGGATGGCGAACATATGGGCGTTGTGGGCGCACTCCGCAGGAGGCTCCAGGAAGCGGAGCTTCCCCGCATCCTGCAGAGGGGCCAGCCCCTCCTCATAGTAGTGCCAGGAGGCCAACCGGTCCCGGTTGATCTCGTCGGCCACCTCCAGCTGGGCCAGCAGATGGGCGGCGTTGGTGTCGCTGGGGAGATAGGAGGAGCCGTACTCCACCCAGGTATACTTGTCCATCTGTCCCCGTAGGAAGCGGGAGCGGTTGGTGCCCTTCTCCCGGATGGTCTCCGCCTTTTCCACAAGCTCCGGACGGTTCACCAGGACGGCGCCGCCCTCTCCCATGGAGTAGTTTTTCGTCTCGTGGAAGGAGTAGCAGCCGAAGTCGCCGATGCTCCCCAGAGCCCGGCCTTTGTAGCTGGCCATGACCCCTTGGGCGGCGTCCTCTACCACCAGCAGGCCGTGGCGGCGGGCGATGTCCATAATGGTGTCCATCTCACAGCCGATGCCCGCATAGTGGACGGCACAGATGACCCGGGTCCGGACGGTGATGGCGGCCTCGATCTTGGTCTCGTCGATGTTCATGGTGTCCGGACGGACGTCCACGAACACCGGGACCGCCCCCGTAAGGACGAAGGCGTTGGCGGTGGAGCAGAAGGTATAGGAGGGCATAATGACCTCATCTCCCGGTTTGAGGTCGCACAGCAGGGCGGCCATCTCCAGGGCGTCGGATCCGGAGGTGGTCAGCAGCACCCTGGGGCTCCCCGTCTGCCGCTCCAGCAGAGCATGGCACTGCTTTGTAAACGGGCCGTCGCCGCACAGCTTGTGATTGACCAGCACTGCCTGGGCCATGTAGTCCAGCTCTTTGCCCGTGTAGGGCGGACGATTAAAGGGGATCATTGCGCATTACCTCCACATCTTATTTTTCTCTCTTTTCGACAGCAGGATCGGCATTTGTCAGGGCGTGCCGCTCCCTGTCGGATTGTTTTTCGGTTTGGGCGGTCTCCGCCGCTTCACTGCCCCAGACACCAGGGCCACCGGCAGGATGGCGATCACCGCCACCGCAGAGATCAGCAGTCCTGTGGACTGGCCCGGGTGCTCATACCGCAGCTCGATCTCATATTCTCCCGGCTCCAGCAGAATGCCGCAGTACATAACGTTGACCTGGAGCAGCTCGGCCTCCTGGCCGTTGACATAGACGCTCCAGCCCTCGGCATAGGGAATGGAGAAGGTCAGCAGACGGCTCTCCTCCGTTGCGATCGTCCCGGTGATCCGGTCTCCGTCCTCCACCACGTTCTCCATGGTCACCTCTCGGAGGGCATCCACCTGGCTGTCTGTCTCATCCATGGGGATACAGACCACATAGATGTCGTCATAGACTGCATTCAAAGAGGTCTCAAAAATCAGGGTGCAGCTGGACTGGCTCTCCTCGCTGTAGCCCAGGTGGAATACCACAGCGTCCTTTTCAAAGTAGTAGCTCTGGGTCCTTCCCCGGAGGGTGGCCAATTCGCTGTAGCCCGTCGCCTTGCAGTAGATCTCACAGGTGGCGGAGGAGGTCTCGCTGGCGTATTCCAGACCCTCGATGACCAGATAGGTCTCACAGTTGGCCTTTCCCTCAAATGACAGCTTGATCCTGCTGTTATCGCCCTCCACAGTGAGCGTCTTGGTCTCCCGGTCCAGGGTCACGCCGTCGCTGGATTTCACCTTGACCTCAGTCCGCTCCTCTGTGTAGGTGTCCTCGTCATGCTCCAGCAGGTCGGTGTCTCCGCCAATGACGGCGCTCTCCAGCATCACCTGCTGCCGCTCCAGGGGGGTCATGGCCTCATACTCCTCCTGGGTGATGTAGCTGGTGTAGGTATAGCCCAGAGGCAAGGCATTCCGGTTTTCATACACCGTCACCGTGCCGTCCTCGCCCTCTACCGACTCCACCGCCTCAAAGCCATAGGGGATCCGGGTTGTCTTATCCGTGACATAGTACTTGACGGAGGCCAGATCCATCAGCGCAGATCGCTCATCCAGGTTCCGAACGCAGAAGGTGTGGGACTGACTGCTGAGGCAGACATCTGCAAAAAACTCGCTGATCCCAGACGGGATGATGCTGTAATAGGTGTTGGTGCCGTAAAAATCCAGCGCACTGGCCTGGTTGTACTCCGGGGAGTCCTGGTCGACCCGGTAGAAGGAGTCATCCTCCGAAAGCGTCTCTGTTGACAGCGCCTCGTCCATCTGACCGCTCATGGTGTCATACACCTCGCCGGTGGCCAGGAACTGGGAGACGTAATCGCCGCCGCTGGGCAGCAGTGTGCTGGAGATATTGAGCATGACCGTATAGATCGTGACCAGCGTCAGGACGCCTATTCGCTGTCCCTGCCCCAGCTCTGTCTCATCCAGAAGGATCAGCACCAGCATGGTCACTGCCATGGTCAGAAGGCCAAAGACTACCAGCTTAGTGGTGTCCTCCTGAGTGGCGCAGACGGCACAATAGGCCACAGTGCTCACTGTCAGCACCAGTCGATCCCGCCGGGTCAGCGTCGCCAGATCCGGAAGCATTTCCACCAGGATGTAGGCCACCAGCAGGCAAAAGGCAAAGCCCCATCGGTTGCAGACATAGGAGAAGCCGTTGGTGGCCAGGCCGAAAATCGGCAGACAGATGCCCACAGAACAGACAATTAGACCTGCCTTTAAGGGACGAAGCTCCTTCCGCTTCCGCCGGAACAGCAGGATGCAGGCCAGCCAGGCCAGGGAAGCCATGCTGATATGGGTCCAGGAGCCGACCGAGCTGAATTCCAGGTTCAGCCCGTCCAGCAGGCCGGAATAGTAACCGTTGGTGTAATAGGTGCTAAATTCGTTTCCCCCGCCGTTCCGGGCAGAGCCCAAAAAGCTCAGTATCCCGGGCAGGAAGGAGCAGGCCGCCATGGCCAACCCCCAGGCGTAAAGGCCGATGAGCTTCAAAATCTCAGAGACGACCTTCCACACCTTTTTCCCGTGGAGGCAGAACAGCCGGATGAGCAGGTAGATCGCCAGTATCACGCCGTTGACATAGGCGGAGTAATAGCCGGAGAGGCACTGCAAAAAAACTGTCAGCACGAACACGCCGCACTTCCGCTGCTGGATGAACCGCTCCGCCCCAATGAGGGTCATCACCCCATAGGTCATCAGGACAGTGGTGAAAAAAGGCTGCCGGGCGGCGACAAAGATGGCATAGCCGGAGCAGATATAGGCCAGTGCCCCCGCCAGGATGGGGAGCTTCTCCCGCTTGCCCAGGGTAGCGCAGAACCAGATAAACACCAGGCCGCAGACATACAGCCGGAGCATCACCGTGATGTCCGCAATGAGCTCCATGGTCTCCTCATTGCCCAGGAGACTGAGCAGCATAAACGGCTCCCGCCGGATCACGTCCAGCGGGGACATCCCATAGCCCAGGGTGAAATCCCACTGAGGGAAGCGGAGAACGCCTGTCTCCAGCAGGCTGTTCAGTCCGCTCATGACATACTCTTTGAAGTAGAGCATACCGGGGATCTGCTGGTCCAGGCCGTCGACAGACCAGACCAGAGAGATCCCGTTTGAGGTGAAGGGGTAGACATAGGCCACCGCCACCACCAGGAAGAGGACGGTGAACAGGGCGGTCATCTCCAGGCCCCACCGGTGCCGCTGCCAGAAGCGCTTCTGTCCCAGGGCACGGGCCGGACGTCTCTTCCCGTCCAGCCGGTCCATCATATTCAGGCACAGGCGGGGAAGCCAGTTTGCCAGTCGGCTGGGCGCCGCCAGCCCGACCAGGGCGCACAGCGCCAGCGAAACTGCAGCGCCCTTCAAGGCGATCGTGCCGCCCATGGGCAGCACCAGCACATAGACCAGAGGGGAGAACCAGAAATAGCCGGACTTCCACCGCTTTCCCTGGTCGGTAAACAGTGGCACCTTCCAGTCTGGGGTCAGGGTCCAGGTCGCACAGATCAGCCCCGCCGCCAGCACATAAAAGGCCAGCCGGGCCAGGACGCCCACCCAGGTCGCAGGGATGCCCGTCACACCGTCATACCAGGTATTTCCGTCGATGAGGGTGCGCAGGCTTTTCCAATAGCCCCGAAGCAGGACGCAGACCACGGCCCATCCGCCTACCAGCAGCAGGGAGGGCAGCTTGCTCCACTTCGACCGGCACCAGCGGGCCAGCTTTCCCGTCTCCATGGTGCGGCCCAGCACAAAGAAAGGCAGATACACTGCCAGACGGGACAGACACAGGAAGTTGGTGATGGGCTTAACCAATCCCGCCGCCAGCCCGATAGCCACCGTCAGGGGCAGGAGCCATTTTTTCATCCAATCTCTCTGAGGAATGACGCCCGCCAAAATCAGGCAGACGCCACCCACCAGGAACAGCCAGGGGGCGCCTGTGGTGGAAAAGGGATAAAACGCCGGGGCCCGCCCCGCCAGGGTCTCGCTCCAGAACAGCAGCACCTTTTGGGCAAAGCCCAGGAGGATCATCCCAATGCCGGAGGAGACCAGCTCCTGCCGGTTTTTCCCTCTGGACTCCCGGCCCATGAGAAACAGCATCCCGGGGAATACGATCACCGAGGTAAAGGTATACCCCACCATTGCGATCCGTTTGGTTCGGGAGCAATTCATTACCCAGAAAACCGCCGACGCCAGATACAGCAGCCAGCTCAGGTTCTGCTGCCTGCGCCGCATACTCGCCTCAGAGCCCATCTCGCCCTCGCCTTTCTATCTTCTCTTATCGGCCCAGATCCTGCTTGATCTGGGTGGATGAGATCTCCGGAGTGCGGGGCAGATAGACCACCTGGCACAAATCGCTGAGGAAGTCAAACTGGCCCTTCCAGTCGTCTCCCATGACAAAGGTATCCACACGGAACTCCTTGACATCGGAGGCCTTCTGCTCCCAGCAGGTCTCGGGGATGACCAGGTCTACATAACGCACCGCTTCCAGCAGCTGCTTGCGCTGCTCATAGCTGAAATAGCACTTTTTCTCCTTCTCGTCCCAGTTAAACTCATCGGTAGAGAGGGCCACGATCAGATAGTCCCCCAGGGCCTTGGCCCGTCTGAGCAGGTTGATATGTCCATAGTGGAGCAGATCATAGGTGCCATAGGTGATTACTTTTTTCATAACTGTATGCCTCCGTGATCGGTATCCATGAAAACACGCATTATCATAACACAAAATTCCCCACGATGCAATGCTTTCCCGCATTTGTCGGGTTTCACAGGGAAAGCGGGAAAGAGAGCGTCGGCTCTCTTTCCCGTCTGATCTTTTTCTATGGGGTGCTGACCTCCCGCTCTCTCCGGGTGGTCGTCGGCTGGAAGCGCTCTGGGAGGAGCGTGCAGAGGAACGCTGCGATGTCAGCGGTGTTATCCCGCTCCGCCGTCTCGATGTATCTGCTCCGGAAGCCCTCCAGGGCAGCCAGGTCATACCCGCCCAGGGCCACCGCCTCCAGCAGCTGGTCCGCCCGGCGGAAGCAGGCCAGAGGCAGCTCGGCCTCCGGGTCGATGTTCAGCCCCTGGGTCTCCACATACCGCTCCTTGTCATACAGGTAGAAGTACACCGGCTTGTGGAGCAGGCTGGCCTCCAGGGAGGCGGCGGAGTAGTCAGTGACCACCACGTCGCACACCTTCATCAGATCGTAGGTAGACCGGCCCCAGGCCGTCCGGTTCTCCTCCGGCAGCTCAAACCGGGAAAGAGGGTGGGGCTTGACCAGCAGGGCCACATCCGGCTGACCGGACGCCGCCTCCACCATGGTCCGGACGCCCTCGTCCACCCCATCCCGGAAGGTGGGGAGATACAGGGCCAGCTTTTTCCCCCGGAGCTGGGGCCGCTGAGCCAGATACCGCTCCCGGATGTCCGGGTCGGGGCACTGGATGTAGTCGATGCGGGGCATTCCCAGAGGCAGGATGCGCTCCTCCGGGGTGTCAAAGGCCTGGGCATAGATGTGCCGGGTGGCCTGGCTGGCACAGAGGATGTAGTCATAGTTCCGGTGCATGGCCATCTGTTTCGCCATGGCCGAGGAATGTCCCCCCGGCCAGTCCAGACACTGGTAGGAGAACCGCTTCACCGCCCCCACAGCGTGCCAGATCTGGACGATCTTCAGCTCCGGCTTGTGGCGCAGGACGCACAGGGGGATGGAGTAGGTATCCGTCACCGCCACGGAGGCGGTGGCGATGTGGTACAGGTTGCGGATGAGGAAAAGGCAGTAGGTGATTGGATTCGTCCGACTGGTCTGCTTCCGGCAGAGCATGACCACCTCCGTCTCCGGGGCGATGCGGGCCAGCTCCTGGCGGAGAAGGGCAAAGTCGATGGAAGGTGTGTCCGACTCCCGGGAGAGCATGACCACCTTGTTTCTGATTCGGAGGGGCCGAAACAGCAGATACAGCAGGCTCATCCCCCACTTTGCAATGGCAAGCAAAACCTGTTTCATGGGACCTGTCCCTCCTTCCTCCGGCGGTCTGCCGCTTATTTGTACCCTATCTTATCCGTCTCCGGGGCGGTTGTCAACCGGAAAGCTGCTCCATTTCTCGCCCAATTCTGAATCCTTTTTGAATTTTTCATCCTGAATTTGACGCTGGCCCGGTTCTGTGCTATGATGATAGACACCCTCTGTTATGGATCTTCGGGCAGTTCTGCCCATTGGAAAGGAAGTGCTGTTATGCCTGCCGGAACCTCAACCCCTCCCAAACACCGGACCGGGTCCTGGGTGCTTGTGCTGCTCTCTGTCATTCTGGGCCTGCTGCTCATTGTCGCAGGCATTTATGCCGGTATCGCCAAGCGGTATGAGGAGATGTTCCTCCCCGGCTCCACCATCAACGGCATCGACGTCTCCGGCATGACCGTCTCCCAGGCGGAGCGGGCACTGGAGGACAGCCAGGAGTCCTACACCCTGACCCTCATCGAGCGGGACAGCGTCACCGAGACCATCACCGGCGAGGAAATCGACCTGGCCCTGAATCTGGGCAGCGAGGTGGACGACCTGCTGGCTGAGCAGAACGCCTGGACCTGGCCCATGGCCCTGCTGGGCTACCGGACCAGCACCATGACGGTGGACGAGATGTTCTCCTATGACACCGCCAAGCTCACCGAGGCCATCACCAGCCTGCGGTGCATGGACAGTTCCTCTTCCACCGCCCCCAAGGACGCCTACATCTCCAACTACGACGCCGAGCTGGGCGGCGTGACCATTATAGAGGAGGTGGAGGGCAATCTGGTGGACCAGGACATCCTCCTCCCCGCCATTGTGGAGGCGGTAGGCTCCCTGCAGACCGAGCTGGACCTGGAGGAGCTGGGCTGCTATGTGGAGCCCGCCGTCACCTCCGACGACGCCGACCTGATCGCCGAGGCCCGGGCTCTCAACGAGTATCTGGGCATCGTCATCACCTACCAGATGGGGGACGAGACCCTGACCATCGACGGCTCCACCCTTCAGAGCTGGCTCACCTTCAACGACGACGGCACCGTCACCCTGGACGAGAGCCAGGTGACCACCTGGGTGTCCAATCTCCGGTATAACTACGCCACCATCTTCTCCAACCGGGAATTTGTCACCTCCTACGGCGAGACCATCACGGTGGAGGGGGGCGACTACGGCTGGTGGATGGACGACGACACCACCGCCCAGGAGCTCATCGAGGCCATTGAGAACAAGCAGAGCGGCTCTATGGAGCCGGTGTGGTACCAGGAGGCCGCCGTCCTGGGGGAGGGGGCCAGCGGCGACTTCGGGAACACCTATGTGGAGATCAACCTGACCGCTCAACACCTCTATTTCTACAAGGACGGGGAGCTGATTATCGAGTCTGATGTGGTCACCGGCAAGAACGACGCCACTCCCACCGGTACATACAGCATGACCTATAAGGAGCGCTACGGCACCCTGGTGGGCGAGAACTACTCCTCCCCCGTCAGTTACTGGATGCCCTTCAGCGGCAACGTGGGCCTCCACGACGCCTCCTGGCGCACCGTCTTTGGTGGCACCATCTACAAGACCAACGGCTCCCACGGCTGCGTCAATCTGCCCATTGAGACCGCCAAGACGATCTACGAGAATATCACCGACACCTGCGCCATCATCGTCTACAAGCTGGACGGCACCGAGAGCAGCAGCACCAGCAGCCAGAGCTATGAGGACATCGCCGCCGCCGTGGTGGACGCCATCGACGAGATCGAGGCCGCCGGAGACATCACCTCCAGCAACTACAACGTCATGTCCAAGCGCATCGAGTGGGCGCAGGCGGCCTACAGCAGCCTGAGCAGTTCTGCCAAGGCACTGGTCACCAACTACAGCAAGCTGTCCGCTGCAGTCTCCGCCCTGGCCACCTATGAGGCCAGCCACTGACGGGCAATCAGCTATTGCAACAGACGTTATCCCCCTGACGGCAGGCCCGTCAGGGGCTGTTTTTGTCTCTTCCCCCATATTCTGACAAATTCTGAATGTTGCGCCGGAGAGGCGGCGCTGGAGGGCAGAGGATAACAGACAAAATGCCCGCACAGCCGTTTGGCTGTGCGGGCATTGTCCGTGTCATTGCGTCAATCAATCATTGACGTAGGGCAGCAGGGCGATCTGACGGGCACGCTTGATAGCGGTGGTCAGCTCACGCTGATGCTTGGCGCAGGTGCCGGTGGTCCGGCGGGGAAGAATCTTGCCCCGCTCGGAGAGATAGCGGCGGAGCTTGCCGGTATCCTTGTAGTCAATGCTCTCCGCCTTGTCGGCGCAGAAAGCACAGACCTTTCTGCGCTTGCGGCTGCGAGTCTTATCGAAAGCCATGATCGAGGTCTCCTTTCACTGAGATGGGACGTAACTTTTACCGACGTCCGTTTACTCCCCAGCCCCGGCGGTCTGCCGGGTGGGAAGGCTGTTCTTCATTGGGTCTGCTCAGAACGGTAGCTCGCCGTCGTCGTCGCTGAGCTCTGCGAACTCAGACACCACAGGGGCGGACGGTGCGCTGTAGCTGTTGTTCTGAGGAGCGGCGGGGGCGTAGCTGTTGCTGCTGTTGCCGCCATAGGAGCCGCCGTAGGAGCTGGTGCTGCGGTTGCCGTAGCTGCCGCCGTCACTGTCCCGTCTGGAGTCGCCAAAGTAGATGTTATCCGCCACTACCTCGGCACTGCGGCGTTTGTTGCCGTCCCGGTCCTGCCAGTCACGGATCTGGAGCCGACCCTCCACCACGGCCATACGGCCCTTGGAGAAGTACTTGCTCACAAACTCCGCAGTCCCCCGCCAGGCGACGATGTCGATGAAATCGGTGGCCCGGGTGCCGGTGGACTTGTCCGCAAAATCCCGGTCAACGGCCAGGGAGAAGGACGCCACGGCCACTCCGGACTGAGTCCGACGCAGCTCAGGGTCCCGGGTGAGACGACCCATGAGAATAATGTGATTGAGCATGATGCGCCTCCTTATGCGTTGAGATCAACGATCATGGAGCGGATCACGCCGTCGGTGATGTTGAAGTTACGGTTCAGCTCAGCGGGGAATGCGGCGGGAGCCTCGAAGGTCATGAGGACGTAATAGCCCTCTGTCTTGTGGTCGATGGGATACGCCAGATGACGCTTCCCCCACTCACTGACCTCGATCAGCGTGCCGTTCTGCTCTACCAGAGCCTGGAACTTTGCGACGATGGCAGCGATAGCATCCTCGGCCAGAGTGGCGTCGATGATATACAGAGCCTCGTACTTGTCAGCGATCTTTGCCATGTTTGCACCTCCTTATGGACTATATGGCCCTTTCCTGCCGAAAAGGGCAAGAGAAGTCAGACTCCCTTACAGGAGCCATGCCGTTCTATTTTAACAGCTTTTTCCCGTTTGTCAATGGGAAATGGGGCATTTTGCAGGGCAACAGCATTTACTTTTTGAGTTTACAAAAAGTGCGGCTATAGTCCAAA
>JAJQEM010000131.1 GCA_021201635.1 Clostridiales bacterium
ATTCAATCGCTATGGATTTTTTAGGTGTTCAACTTCATTTTACAATCGACCAAGGATTCTTGTCATTTTTAGATAGCACTAACAAGGAAAGTTGTCAATAGGTCCTGAAGAAATTTTTAGTCGGGACGTCCTAGCCGAGCAGGAGGACGAAGGGCCTGCGCCCGCTCAAGCCGGGAACCGCTCCAACCGCCCTGCCAGGTCTTTTTGTTTCGATATATGCCCGTCAAAAGCTGCTTTGTGACAGTCAGAGCTTCCGTCGATTTGCTGTTTTCGACGGAATTTTTGCTGTTTTTCTTGGAAAATTCAGGAAAAGTGTTGACAGGGCGGTAAAAATCTGGTAGTATTTTCCGTAACTAGTTGTAACCTTTGAGACTGCTTCTCGCAGGAAAGTGCCTGACGATTTTCTTTTGCGAGTATGAGAGAGGGATGTTACCTATGGCGCATTTGCCCGCCGTCCTCCGTCGGCCACTGGTCGCACTGGGGGCGGGTCTCTTCCTGGTCCTGGCCCTGTGTCTGGCCCTGTCTGTCCGCCCCGCCGGGGCACTGGAGCTCACAGAGGACAGCATATCCGCCCCCTCCCTGTCGCTGACTCTCTCTCAGCGGGACTGTGTGGAGGATGTGGGCGGTCTGTCCGCCCTTCTGACCCAGGATTGCTACTATCTCCTGCTGGACGGAGACGTGTTGGTCACCGCCGACACGGAGGAAGCCCTGACCGAGCTGGTGCAGGCGGCTGTGGAGCTCTACATCACGGAGAACACCATCTCCGTCTCCCTGGCCGACGCCGAACAGCTCCAGCTCTGCCATGGCATCGTCTCCCTGTGGGAGCCTTCCGATCTGGCCGCAGCGGCGGACACCCTGGTTCAGGAGCTGAACGTGGTCACGGTGGAGCAGACGGTCCGTGAGATTGTCATCCGCTGTTCCGCCGTTCAGGTGGAGGACGATACCATGTATGAGGACGAGGACCCCATCGTCACCGAGGGCTCCAACGGTCTGAAGGAGGTCACCACCCAGACCACCTGTCTCAACGGAGAGGCCCAGGAGACGGTCACGGTGGATATTGAAATCACCGTCAAGCCGGTGGATGAGGTCGTCACCGTGGGCACTAAGGAGCGCTCGGAGTACATCTGGCCCGCTGTTGGCCGCATCTCCTCTCACTTTGGCCGCCGCAGCGTGGTGGGCGGCTCCTCCTATCACAAGGGCATCGACATCGCCGCCTCCTACGGCAGCGACATCGTAGCCGCCAAGGCGGGCACCGTCATCTACGCCCAGTGGAACAGCGGCGGCTACGGTTATCTGGTGAAGATCGACCACGGGGACGGCACCGTCACCTATTACGCCCACAATTCCTCCCTCTGCGTCTCTGTGGGAGATGAGGTGGAGCAGGGGGACGTGATTGCCAAAGCCGGCTCCACCGGTAACTCCACCGGCACCCACTGTCACTTCGAGATACGCATCGACGGCACCCCGGTAGATCCAGAGGATTATCTGGAGTGACCGATTATGTCGCATGAGGCAGGCCCCGGAACGTGATTTCCTCTCCACGTTCCGGGGCCTTGTCATATTCATATATTTGTACTATTTGTACAGCAAACGCTGTCTCTTAATCCAGCCTGGCCCCGCCGAACTCGGACAGCTCCAGGCCTTTGTTTTTGTCCAGCACCCACTTGATGGACCAGGGAGCGGAGAAGAGCAGCAGCTTGTTCTCCTGATAGTCCTCCACCAGCTTCACGTCCTGTCCGTTGCCCAAAATCAGCTCGTCCAGGTCCTCCACCGGGCTGTGGTCGATCCAGCGGACGTACTCATAGGGCAGATTTTCCATCACCAGATCCACCCGGTACTCGTTTTTCAGCCGGTACTCGAACACGTCGAATTGCAGGGTGCCCACCACGCCCACAATGACCTCCTCCATGCCGGTGTAGGGGATCTTGAAGATCTGGATAGCGCCCTCTTGGGCGATCTGCTCGGTGCCCTTGATGAACTGCTTCCGTTTCAGGGTGTCCTTCGGGCGCACCCGGCGGAAGTGCTCTGGGGCAAAGGTGGGGATGGGGTCAAAGCGGCACTTCATCCCCGGCTCGCAGATGGTGTCTCCAATGGAGAAGATACCCGGGTCGAATACGCCAATGATGTCCCCGGCATAGGCCTCCTCGATGATCTCCCGCTCGGCGGCCATGAGCTGCTGGGGGCGGGACAGCTTTACCTTTCGATCCTGTTGGACCAGATAGACCTCCCGGTCGGCGTCGAACCGGCCGGAGCACACCCGGACAAAGGCGATGCGGTCCCGGTGGGCCTTGTTCATATTGGCCTGAATTTTAAAGACAAAGCCAGAGAACGAGTCGGAGAAGGAGTCCACCACCGTGTCTCCCGCAGACCGGGACAGGGGCGGAGTGGTCATGCGGAGGAACTCCTCCAGAAACGCCTCTACGCCGAAGCTGGTCAGGGCGGAGCCGAAGAACACCGGGGACAGCTCCCCCCGGCGGACGGTCTCCAGATCCAGGGACTCCCCCGCACCGTCCAGCAGCTCCAGAGCATCTCGCAGCTCCTGGCAGCGGCTCTCCCCGATGACCTGGGGCAGCCGTGGGTCGTCCAGGGCGATCTCCTCGCTGTCGGCGGCCCGGGCGCTGCCGTGGGCAGTGAAGTGGAGCACCTGGCCCTTTTGCCGGTCATAGACCCCCTGGAACTCCTTGCCGCAGCCGATGGGCCAGTTCACCGGGCAGGTGTCGATGCCCAGCTCGTGCTCGATCTCCTCGCACAGGTCGAAGGGGTCCCGGGCCTCCCGGTCCATCTTGTTGATGAAGGTGAAGATGGGGATGTGCCGCATGGCGCAGACCTTGAACAGCTTTCTGGTCTGAGCCTCCATGCCCTTGGCGGCGTTGATGACCATGACGGCGGAGTCCGCCGCCATGAGGGTGCGGTAGGTGTCCTCGGAGAAGTCCTGGTGGCCCGGGGTGTCCAGGATGTTGATGCAGAAGCCCTGGTACTGGAACTGCATCACCGAGCTGGTCACCGAGATGCCCCGCTGCTTTTCAATTTCCATCCAGTCCGAGGTGGCGGCCCGGGCGTTCCGCTTGCCCTTGACCACCCCCGCCTGGTTGATGGCCCCGCCGTAGAGCAGGAGCTTTTCCGTCAGCGTCGTCTTGCCTGCGTCCGGGTGGGAGATGATGGCAAAGGTCCTGCGGCGGCTGATCTCCGATTCATATTTTGACATGGAAAGACCTCCGTGAAATGTGTCTGGCTCATTATATCCGGTGCGGGTGAAAATTGCAAGGGTGACCACAAATTCCCGGCATGATTCCCCTGTTTTCTCCCATACTGACAGGGAGAAAAAATCAGAGGAGGAACCGTCCCATGTCCAATCCGTTCAGCCGCCGGGGGCGCATCCGTGCCGTCTCCTTTTTTGCCGCCGTCCTGGTCATCGTCTGCGGCGTCGCCATTCAGGAGCACTGCCGGGCAGACCAGCTCCAGCGCACCGTCGCCAACGCCTATCTCCACGCCTTTTCCGAGGTGACTGCCAGTCTGGACCGGATGGACGCCGCCCTGCAAAAGGGTCAGTATGTCACCTCTGCCCCCATGTTCTGCTCCCTGTGCAGTGAGATCTCCGCCCAGGCCACCGCCGCTCAGATGGCCCTGGGGCAGCTCCCCATGGCCAACGTGGAGCTGGAGCAGACCGCCGCATTTCTGGCCACGGTGGGGGACTATGCCCAGGCGCTCTCCCGCTCCGCCGCCCTGGAGGGGACGTGGACGGAGGAGGAGCGGGACAACTGGAGCCAGCTCTCCCAGGCAGCCCGGACCCTCTCTCAACAGCTGGACGAGCTGGAGCTGGAGCTGTTTGACGGCAGCTTCTCCATCGACGACGTGGAGACCGCCCAGGCCCGGCTGTCCGCCACGGCGGAGGATGCGGGGGAGACGGTCTCCGGATTTCAGTCGGTGGAGGCGGACTTCCCGGAGCTGCCCAGTCTGATCTATGACGGCCCCTTCTCCCAGCACCTGACAGGCAAAACGCCCCTGGCCCTGGAAGGACTGGAAGAGGTCTCTGAGGAGGAGGCGTTATCCATCACTCAGGAGCTGCTGGGGGGCGAGGCTCTAACGGTGGAGGGTGCCGTGGAGGGAGATATTCCCACCTACACTCTCTCCGGTGAAACGGATCTCGGGCGGAGAACCGTCTCTGTCACCCGGCAGGGGGGAAAACTCCTCTCTCTGGTGGCCCAGGGCACCCCGGCAGAGCAAAATTTATCCCCCGAGCAGGGGGTAGAGGCCGCCCAGGCTGCGCTGGAGCGGCTGGGCTACGGGGAGATGGGAGAGAGCTACTACTCTCTCCGGAGCAACATTCTGACGGTGAACTTCTGCGCTCTCCAGGACGGGGCGTACTGCTATCCCGATCTGGTAAAGGTGTCCGTCTCCCTGGCGGACGGCAGCTTGCTGGGCTTTGAGGCCCAGGGCTATCTCACCAACCACCGGGAGCGGACGCTGGAATCTCCCGCCGTCTCCCGGGAGGAGGCCCGGGAGATGGTGTCGGACAATTTAAGCGTTCTCTCCACCCGCCAGGCGGTGGTGCCCAGCCAGGGAGAGTATGAGCGCCTCTGCTGGGAGTTCCTCTGCGAGACGGAGGAGGGCAGCCACGTCATCGTCTACGTCAACGCCATGACCGGGACGGAGGAAAAAATTCTCCTGCTGCTGGAGGACGAACACGGGACGCTGGCAATGTAGGTATTTTTGTGGGATCGGTCGACGTCAGTTTGTCGGGCGGCTCCCGTTCCAGTTTCGTATGAATCCGGGGTTTCGTCTGACGACCCAAATGGCCCGGCAGGACATCCTGCCGGGCCATTCGTATCCGTATCAAAGGAAAGCGCTCAAAGGGCCGCCTTCAGCTCCTCCACCTTGTCCAGACGCTCCCAGGGGAGATCCAGGTCGGGGCGGCCAAAGTGCCCATAGGCGGCGGTCTGCTTATAGATGGGCCGCCGAAGGTCCAGGGTACGGATGATGGAGGCGGGCCGCAGGTCGAATACCTGCTGCACCAGCTGGGACAGCCGCTCGTCGCTGACCCTGCCGGTGCCGAAGCTGTCCACCAGGACGGACACCGGACGGGCCACGCCGATGGCATAGGCCAGCTCGATCTGGCAGCGGTCCGCCAGTCCGGCGGCCACCAGGTTCTTGGCAGCATGCCGGGCCATGTAGGCGGCAGAGCGGTCTACCTTGGTGGGGTCCTTGCCGGAGAAGCAACCGCCGCCGTGGGCCGCCGCACCGCCGTAGGTATCCACAATGATCTTCCGTCCGGTCAACCCTGAATCACCCACAGGGCCGCCCACCACAAAGCGCCCAGTCGGGTTTACATAAAATTTTGTCTCCGGACGGATATGCCGCCGGGGCAGGTTGGGCCGGATGATCTCCTCGATCACCGCCTCCCGCAGGTCCTGGATGCTGATGTCCGGGTCGTGCTGGGTGGAGACCACAATGGCGGGGCACCACTCCACGTTGCCGTTCTCGTCATAGGCCACCGTGACCTGGCTTTTTCCGTCGGGGCGGAGCCAAGGGAGGGCACCGCTCTGGCGCTGGGCGGCCAGAGCCCGGGTCAGATTGTGGGCCAGGGCCAGGGGCGCGGGCATCAGCTCCTGGGTCTCCCGGCAGGCATAGCCGAACATCATGCCCTGGTCCCCTGCGCCGATGCGGTCAGCCTCGTCCTCCTGGCCCCCCTGGGCCTCGTAGGACTGATCCACCCCCATGGCGATGTCGGGGGACTGCTTGTCCAGAGTAGTGAATACAGCGCAGGTCTGGGCGTCAAAGCCGTACTCCGGTTTGTTATAGCCGATGTCGGCCACCGTCTTCCGGACGATGGCAGGGATGTCAACCTGGGCCTTGGAGGTGATCTCCCCCATGACCATCACCATGCCGGTGGTGGTAGCCGTCTCGCAGGCTACCCGGCTCATGGGGTCCTGGGCCAGCATGGCGTCCAGGACGGCATCCGAGATCTGGTCGCAGACCTTGTCCGGATGCCCCTCGGTGACAGATTCGGAGGTAAAAATACGGTTGCTCATGGTGTTGTGTTTCCTTTCTGTTTTTGTGTGATCTTTTTACAACATCCCAGCCCCGTGTGACTCTTTGAACAAAAAACTGCGCACCCATGCGGATACGCAGCAGAGAGCACGCTGTCCTCATCTTTACGAAAAACCGCTGGACTTGGCACCTTACCCACCAGCACGTCTGCTGACAGGGCAGGTTGCCGGGCTTCATCGGGCCAATCCCTCCGCCACTCTTGATAAGGCTGTTTTATTGTAAGGCTATTATAGGGATTCCACCCCTGTTTGTCAACCGGACAAACGGGTCTGGATGTTACAGATTTGGACAGATTTGCTCTGGCGTCCCACAAGATCAAGGCGGGAAAAATGTCTGTCTCATTTTTTGTCTCTTTTTCCCCCAAACCCCTTGACAATCGGGAACACCTTGGGTATTATTGGGTAAATAGTTAGTTTGTTTAACTGTTTTGCGGCGCCGGGAGGGGATTCGGTCTATGGACGACTTTGCGGCCCGGCTGAACGAGCTTCTGGACGAGGCGTATCTGAACATCCTGAGTATGGAGGAGCAGAGCATCCGCTCCTGCACCCATCTGGGGCTCTCCACCGGCGAGTTCCACCTAATCCAGGTGGTGGGCAACGGCGGGGAGGACGGCATTTCGGTCAGCGAGATCGCCGACGCCATCCACGTGGCCCGCCCCACCGCCAGCGTAGCTGTGAACAAGCTGGCTCGTCGGGGCTTCGTCAGCAAGGAGCGCAGCGTTCAGGACGGGCGCTCCATTCGGGTGCGGCTGACCCGCCAGGGCAGGCTGGCCTACGCCTACCACCGCTACTATCACCGTCAGCTCTTTAACCGCCTGACCACTGAATTTACCCAGGAGGAGAAGGCCGCCCTCATCAAGGGGGTGGAGAAGCTGAACCAGATCTTCCTGGAGACCCTCATCGAGGGCGACAAGGGCAGGGGAAAGGACTGACGGGCCCACTTCCACTGATAAGCCGATGCTGCGGCTTTCAGATATATTTAAAGATGATTCTTTTTAGGAGGACTCAATCATGGACATTTTTGCAAAGGTTGCCGAGGTTCTGGCTGACCACACTGGCCGGGACGCTTCCGAGATCACTTCCGACACCACCTTCGAGAGCCTGGGCATCGACTCCCTGGAGACCGTTGAGATGGTCATGGAGCTGGAGGAGGAGCTGGACTCCGAGCTGGATCTGGACGAGAAGGTCTCCACCGTCGGTGAGCTGGTGGCTTTCATCGAGAAGAAGCTGGCTGAGTAATTTTGGTCGTCCCCATCCGGCTCCGCTGAGAGTCGGATGGCCTGAGCTTCCACTGTTTGCATCTGGAACATAGGGCTTTTGACTGCCGCCGTCCTGACGGCGGCAGTTTTTCCTGTTGTTCCGTCCATTTTGGAGGTTTTATGAGCAAGATCGCATTTGTATTTTCCGGTCAGGGCGCACAGTATCCCGGTATGGGCGCCTCCCTGGCCCAGGCCAGCCCCGCCGCAAAGGCGGTGTTCGACCTGTGTGACAGCATCCGTCCGGGCACCAGCGCCCAGTGCTTTTCCGGCACCAAGGAGGAGCTGACTGTCACCTCCAACACCCAGCCGGATATGTTCGCCGTAGAGGTGGCTGCTGCCGCCGCCCTGACCGAGGCGGGTATCCAGCCCGCTGCCTTGGCAGGGTTCTCCGTGGGTGAAATTGGCGCTCTGGCCTTCTCCGGCGCCCTCTCCGTGGAGGACAGCTTCCGTCTGGTCTGCCGCCGGGGTGAGCTGATGCAGGAGGCCTCCGACGTGGCAGACACCGGCATGGTAGCCGTGGTCAAGCTTCCCCCGGAGAAGGTGGAGGAGCTGGCCGGTCAGTTCGACCAGGTCTACCCCGTAAACTACAACTCCCCCGCCCAGACCGTGTGCGCCGGGCTGTCCGCCTCTATGGGCGGCTTCAAGGCTGCTGTCAAGGCGGCGGGCGGACGGGCCATCCCCCTGCGGGTAGCTGGAGCCTTCCACTCCCCCTTTATGGCCTCGGCCAGCGAGGGGCTGGCAGAGGAGCTGAAGGGCTACACCTTTCAGGCCCCTAAGTACGCCCTCTACTCTAACGTCACCGGCAAGCCCTATGAGGGGCCGGAGGGCTACGCCGATCTGCTGGCCCGCCAGGTCATCAGTCCAGTGCGCTGGCAGACCATCGTACAAAACATGATCGCCGACGGCTTTGACACCTTTATCGAGGTAGGCCCCGGCAACACCCTCACCGGTCTGATCGGCAAGATCGACCCGTCCGTCAAATGCTGCAACGTCGACAGTGCGGACTCTCTCCGCACCACCATTGAGGAGGTAACCAATGGCTGATTTACAGGGAAAGGTAGCTCTGGTCACCGGAGCGGCTCGGGGCATCGGCTATGCCATCGCAGACACCCTGGCCCGGGAGGGGGCCAGCGTCGTTCTGCTGGATCTGTGCCCCGAGGAAAACGGCATTCAGGCCGCTGACGCCATCGCCCAGGCTCACGGCGTCACCGCCGCTTTCCGCCGCTGCGATGTGTCCAACTATGATGCCGTCCAGGAGACGGTGAAGGCCGTCGTCAAGGAGTTTGGCGGGGTGGATATTCTGGTGAACAACGCCGGTATCACCCGTGACCACGTGCTCCTGGCCATGACCGAGCAGGAGTGGGACATGGTGCTGAACATCAACCTCAAAAGTATGTTCAACACCATAAAGGCCTGCTATCGCAACTTTATGAAGAAGAAGGCCGGACGGATCGTCAACATCTCCTCCGTCTCCGGTCTCATCGGCAATGCGGCCCAGGCTAACTACACAGCCGCCAAAGGCGGCGTCATCGCCCTGACCAAGACGGTGGCCCGGGAGCTGGCTACCCGGGGCATCACCTGCAACGCCGTAGCCCCCGGCGCCATCGAGACGCCTATGACCGCCTCTATGGATCAGGACGCCCTGAAGGGCCTGCTCTCCACCGTCCCCATGGGTCACATGGGCAAGCCGGAGGACATCGCCGAGTGCGTGGCCTTCCTGGCCAGCGACAAGGCAAAGTATATCACCGGCGAGGTGATCCGGGTGGACGGCGGCATCGGCATGTGAGCCGCTTTCCCCCATTTGGCCTCGAGTCTTATATCAGGCCGTCTATTATGAAAGGGAAATGTGTATGAGACGAGTTGTTGTGACCGGACTGGGTGCGGTCAATGCTGTCGGTAACGATGTGCCCACCATGTGGGCCAACCTGCTGGCCGGGAAACACGGCATTGCCCGGATCACCCGATTTGACCTGACGGACTTTAAGGCGACTCTGGCGGCAGAAGTGAAGGATTTTGACCCCCTGCTCTACATGGAGCGCAGCGAGGTCCGCCGCCACGACCTCTATATCCAGTACGCCATCGCCGCCGCCGACCAGGCCTTTGCCGCCTCCGGCATCGAGGGCACCATCGACCCCAAGCGGATGGGCTGCTATTTCTCCTCCGGCATCGGTGGCATGAACACCATGGTGGAGGAGCAGAAGAAGATCATGGCCAAGGGGCCCCGCCGGGTCTCCCCCTACACCATCACCAATATGATGGGCAACGCCGGGGCCGGATTTGTAGCCATCAAGCACCACTGCAAGGGCTCCTGCCTGAGCATTGCCTCCGCCTGTGCCTCCTCCACCCACGCCATCGGCGAAGCCTATCGGAACATCCTCCACGGCTATGCCGACGCCATGGTGGCCGGCGGCGCTGAGGCGGCCATCACCCCGGTGAGCACTGCCGGCTTTATCAACTGCCAGGCGCTCAGCTCCGCCACCGACCCGGATCGTGCCTCTATCCCCTTCGACAAGGAGCGGGACGGCTTCGTCATGGGTGAGGGCGCTGCCGCCCTCATCCTGGAGGAGTATGAGCACGCCAAGGCCCGGGGCGCTCACATCTACTGTGAGCTCTGTGGCTATGGCACCACCTGCGACGCCCATCACATCACCGCCCCCGATCCGGAGGGAAAGGGCGGCGGCGACGCCATTGCCCAGGCTCTGGCCGGTGTGGGCGAGTACGACCCCGCCCGGGTCTATGTCAACGCCCACGGTACCTCCACCCCCATGAACGACAAGATCGAGACCCTGGCCCTGAAGCGGGCCTTCGGTCAGGAGGACGCCTACAAGATCATGGTCTCCTCCACCAAGGGCGCAACCGGCCATATGCTGGGTGCTGTGGGTGCCACCGAGGCGGTGATTTCCGTCCTGGCCCTGGCCAACGGAGTGGTGCCTCCCACGGTGGGCTATCAGGTCCCCGACCCGGAGTGCGATCTGGACGTGGTACCCAACCAGGCCCGTAAGGTTCCGTTGGACGCCGCCCTCTCCACCTCTCTGGGCTTTGGCGGTCACAACGGCTGCATCGCCTTCAAAAAGCTGGCGGAGTAAAGGAGGAAGGACAGAATGAATCAGGAAGAGATTAAACAGATCCTCCCCCATCGGGACAATATGCTCCTGGTGCAGGAGGCCGAGGTCATCGACGGCGTGGCCCACGCCAAGTACCACGTCTCCGGCGAGGAGTTCTTCCTCAAAGGGCATTTTCCGGGCAATCCCGTAGTGCCCGGTGTCATCCTCTGTGAGATGATGGCCCAGGGTGCGGCAGTGCTGCTGGCCAGCAACCCGGAGCTGAAGGGCAGCACCCCCATGTTCACCAGCCTGGACAAGGTGCGCTTCAAGAGCCCGGTGAAGCCCGGGGACACTCTGGAGAGCGAGAGCACCATCACCAAGAGCAAGGGCCCCTTCTACTGGTGCGCCGCCAAGGGCTATGTGAACGGCAAGCTCAGCGTCACCGCAGAGTTTTCCTTCGCCCTGGTCAAATAATCAAAACCGCTCCCTGTCCAAAACGGGGAGCGGTTTTTCATATGGAGGCTTCTATGGAATCACAAATGAACGGCTGTCCTCCCGGAGGATGTGAGAGCTGCTCCGGCTGTGCAGGAGGGACGCAGCTGGTGCTCACCCCCGGCGAGATCGCCCTGCTCCTTCGGCTGGGGGAGTTTTCCTTCCTTCCGGTCTGTCATCGGCAGGAAAACAGGCTCCCCGTCTACCGGGAGGAGCAGACCTACACCGAGGCGGAATATGCCGCCATGATCAACGCCCTGTGGCAGAAGCGGCTCATCAGTCTGGACTACGATCTGCCCCTGACCAATTTCTCCTACGACGCCTATGCAGACTGCCCCGTCCGCGGGAGCATGGCTCTGACTCTGCGGGGCCAGGCTGCCCTGGATCTGCTGGAGGTTCAGGGGATGGACGACGAGTAAACCCTTTAAAGCACAAGAAAAAACCGGCCAGTTTAAGCTGGCCGGTTTTTTTGTGTTGGCACTACCGATTTTCCCGGGCCGTCTCCAGCCAAGTATCGTAGGCGC
>JAJQEM010000016.1 GCA_021201635.1 Clostridiales bacterium
TCTATTAAAAATTTTTCGCGGATGTGTTCAACTTGCACTTGCAATTTTCGTATTTCATATTTCCATTCCAAACAAGGAGTTGTCACACATGCACATGAAAGAGCAACTGGCAAAGATCCGGGAGGAGGCGCTGGAGGCCATCCGCAGCACGGACGTAGACTCCGCCCTGGACGCCGTCCGGGTCAAGTACCTGGGCAAGAAGGGCGAGCTGACCGCCCTGTTGAAGCAGACCGGCAAGCTCCCCGCCGAGGAGCGCCCGGTGATGGGTCAGATGGCCAACGAGGTGCGCACCGCCCTCACCGACGCCATCGCCACCCAGAAAAAGGCCCTGGCCGCCTCCGCCATGGAGGTGCGCCTCGCCGCCGAGACGGTGGACGTGACCATCCCCGGCGAGCGCACCGAGCTGGGCCACATCCACCCCCTGACCAAGGTGGTGGACGAGATCACCGACGTATTCACCGGCATGGGCTTCGAGGTGGCCGACGGCCCGGAGATCGAGCTGGCCGCCTACAACTTCACCCGGCTGAACACCGAGGAGGGCCACCCGGGCCGTGAGTGGACGGACACCTTCTATATCACCGAGGGCCACGACGACCCCAAGAACGACGCCGTCCTCCTCCGCTCCCAGACCTCTCCCATGCAGATCCGGGTCATGGAGCAGAAGCAGCCCCCCATCCGCATGATCGCCCCTGGCCGGGTCTTCCGGAAGGACGAGGCGGACGCCACCCACTCCCCCATGTTCCACCAGATCGAGGGCATGGTGGTGGACAAGGGCATCACCATGGCCGACCTGAAGGGCACCCTGAACGAGGTGGTCAAGGCCCTCTACGGCCCCGACGCCGTCACCCGGTTCCGCCCCCACCACTTCCCCTTCACCGAGCCCTCCTGCGAGGTGGATATGCAGTGCTTTGAGTGCAAGGGCAAGGGCTGCTCCGTCTGCAAGGGTGAGGGCTGGATCGAGCTGCTGGGGGCCGGCATGATCCACCCCAAGGTGCTGGAGGGCTGCGGCATCGACACCGACGTCTACTCCGGCTGGGCCTTCGGCATGGGCGTGGAGCGCCTGGCCATGCGGCGCTTCGGCATCAAGGACCTGCGGCTGGTGTTCGAGAACGACGTGCGGTTCCTGAAACAGTTCTGATTGCCACACGGAGAGAACCTGAACAGAGAGGCTCCCGACAAAACACGATAGGAGCATGAGTATATATGAGACTTTCCCGTAAATGGCTGAATGAGTTCGTGGACTGCGGCTCTGTCAGCGACAAGGCGTTTGCCGAGGCCATGACCATCTCCGGCTCCAAGGTGGAGACGGTGGAGGACCACGGCGCTGAGTTCAAAAACGTGGTGGTGGGCCGTATCCTCTCCATGGAGCGGCGCCCCAACTCTGACCATATGTGGGTGCTGGAGATGGACGTGGGCCAGGGCGAGCCCATCCAGATCTGCACCGGGGCCTGGAACGTCCACGAGGGCGATCTGGTCCCCGTGGCTAAGCACAACTCCCTCCTCCCCGGGGGCCACAAGATCACCAAGGGCAAGCTCCGTGGGGTGCTGTCCAACGGTATGCTCTGCTCTCTGACCGAGCTGGGCCTGGACACCCGGGACTTCCCCTATGGCGTGGTCAAGCCCGCCGCCATTCTGGGGGATTACCACGTCCTCCCCGGGGAAAAGCCCTCCATCCCGGAGGACATCCAGCCCGGGCACCGCATCTACGGCAAGATCGTGGCTGCAAAGGTGCTCTCCTGCCAGACGGTGGCCTATAGCACCTATGCCCTGACCGTCGACGCAGGCAAGGGCGAGGTGGAGGTCACCACCGACTGTCAGAACATCCACGCCGGAGACATGATCTGCTACCACACCGGGGACGGGACGGTGCTCACTCCGGCGGACATCCACGCCCAGCAGAAGGAGTTCCCCAACTGCATCGAGGACGGCATTTTCATCCTCAACGAGGACTGCCAGCCGGGAGACGACATCCCCGCCGTGCTGGGTCTGGACGACCACATGGTGGAGTTTGAGATCACGCCCAACCGCCCGGACTGCCTGGGGGTCATCGGTCTGGCCAGAGAGGTCGCCGTCACCTTCGGCAAGGAGCTGATGCTCCATGAGCCGGTGGTGAAGGGCTGCGGCGACACCATCGTGGACTACGCCGACGTGGACATCCTGGACCCGGACCTCTGCCCCCGGTACTGCGGGCGTCTGGTGCGCAACGTGAAGATCGGCCCCTCCCCCAAGTGGATGCGGGAGCGGCTCCGGGCCTCCGGCGTCCGGCCCATCAACAATATCGTGGACATCACCAACTATGTCATGATCGAGTACGGCCAGCCCATGCACTCCTTTGACTTCGCCTGTGTGGAGGGCCATCATATCAACGTCCGCCGGGCCTATCCCGGCGAGGACATGACCACCCTGGACGGCAAGGCCCGGAAGCTGAAGGACACCATGCTGGTCATCGCCGACGAGAAGAAGCCCATCTGCATCGCCGGCGTCATGGGCGGCGAGAACTCCGAGATCACCGACAAGACCACCTCCGTTTTCTTCGAGTCCGCCAACTTCAACGGCGTCTCCATCCGCAAGACCGCCACCGCCCTGGGTATGCGCACCGAGGCCTCCGGACGGTACGAGAAGGGGCTGGACCCCATGAACACCCTTCCCGCCGTGGAGCGAGCCTGCGAGCTGGTGGAGCTGCTGGGCTGCGGCGAGGTGCTGGACGGGGTCATCGACGTGGTGGCCCAGGACTTCACCCCCACCTCCCTCAAGCTGGAGCCGGACAAGGTCAACGGTCTGCTGGGCACCGACATCCCGGAGGAGGATATGCGCAAGACCCTCCTGGCCCTGGGCTTCACCCTGGACGGGGACACCATCTATGTCCCCTCCTGGCGGGGCGACGTGTCCCACTACTCCGACATCGCCGAGGAGGTGGCCCGGTTCTACGGCTACAACAACCTGCCCACCACCCTCATGCGGGGAGAGACCACCCGGGGCGGCCTGAACCGGAGTCAGAAGACCTCCAACTACGTGGGCCAGATCTGCCGAGGCCTGGGCTACAGCGAGATTTTGACCTACTCCTTTATCTCCCCTAACTACTACAATAAAATTCGCATGGCGGAGGACGACCCCCGGCGCAAGTCCATCACCATCCTCAACCCCCTGGGCGAGGACACCTCTATCATGCGCACCACCGCCATCCCCTCCCTACTGGAGACCCTGGCCCGGAATTACAGCCACCGGAACCCCTCCGCCCGGCTCTATGAGCTGGCCCGGATCTATCTCCCTCAGGAGGGGCAGGAGCTGGCCAACGAGCGGAAGATGCTCTGTCTCGGCGGCTACGGCGGCAACCTGGACTTCTTCTCCTTCAAGGGGGCCGTGGAGACGGTGCTGGAGTCCCTGGGCATTGAGAACGCCCGGTTTGCCGCAGAGCGCAACGATCCCACCTTCCACCCCGGACGCTGCGCCACTCTGACGGTGAACGGCAAGCTGGTAGGCGTGCTGGGCCAGGTCCATCCCCTGGTAAACGAGAACTATGGCGTGGAGCCGCCCATGTTCGCCGCACAGCTGGATTTCGCCCTGCTGCTGGCGGCCCAGAAGGAGGAGATCACCTATCTGCCTCTGCCCAAGTTCCCCGCCGTGGAGCGGGGCATCGCCGTGGTCTGCGACACCGACGTGCCTGTGGCCAGCCTGACGGACAGCATCTCCAAGGGCGGCAAGGGTCTGGTGAAGGAGGTCAAGCTGTTTGACATCTACACCGGCAAGCCCATCCCTGAGGGCAAGAAGTCGGTTGCCTTCTCCCTGCGCCTGCGGGCGGAGGATCACACCCTCACCGACGCCGAGGCGGACGCCGACATCCAGTCCGTCCTGTCCCAGCTGGAGCAGGACTGCGGTGCTGTGCTGCGGTAAGCCTTTTTCCCGAATATAACAATTGCCCCGCCGGAACGGTCATAAAACCGTCCCGGCGGGGCTTTTGCATGGGGGATAAGGGACTCGAACCCTCACGGATCGCTCCACGAGAACCTAAATCTCGCATGTCTGCCAATTCCATCAATCCCCCGGAAGCGACAGGGTCATTTTATCACAGGGGAGATTTGATGTCAACGCAGAGAAATGGAGGGGCATCCCTCTCCACACTTTAGCGCATTTGTCCAAAATCGCACTAAATCACGAAAAAACTCGATGCGCAACCGATTGACAAGTGACTACATGGGGTTTATAATTATCTCACACGATGAGATTTCAGGCCGTCAGGCAGGCTGTTTCGAGGTGATGTTCATGGACGCTCAGGCCCAGGCCGAGGAGCTGATCCAGCTGGTGACCCGGTCCATGCACGGACTGGCTCAGGAACACGCCGAGCAGGTCACCCGGGGAGAGGGGGCCCTGCTCCGCTATCTGGCCACAGAGCACGACGGAGCCACCGCAGGAGAGCTGCGGGAGGCTTTGGACGTTGGCTCCGGCCGGGTGTCCAACGCCCTGAAAAATCTGGAAGGAAAAGGAATGGTCAAACGGGTCTCCTCTGCCAGAGACGTTCGGGTGGTACAGGTCTACCTGACAGAGCAGGGGCGGGCTGCGATCACAGCCAGGTATCAGCGTCTCCTCCGGCAGGTGAGCGAGCTGCTGGAGGACGTGGGCGAGGATGACTGCGCTGAGCTTCTGCGACTGACGAGAAAAGTGATCGATCTATCCCAAAAACGACGGGAGGAGTCTGCCGACCCCTCCCGGGAACCACGCTGTTCCCAGTCAGGAGGCTACCATGACAGGCAAACGAGATTATTCGGAGATCACCCCCCAGATCCAGGCGTTATCTGACCTCTGCACCCGGGACTGCGTGATCGACAGACAGCTTTACATCGACAACAAGGTCAACCGGGGCCTGCGGGATCTCAACGGCAAGGGCGTGCTCACCGGGCTGACCAAAATTTCTGAAATTCAGGCCCGCACGCCGGACGATCAGCCCCGCGACGGCTCCCTGTTCTATCAGGGCTACAACATCGACGACCTGGTGAAGGGCTTTTTGCACGACGGACGTTACGGATTTGAGGAGATCACCTACCTGCTCCTCTTCGGGGCGCTGCCCAACGCCCGGGAGCTGGAGGAGTTCCGGGCCCTGCTGGCCAGCTACCGCTCTCTCCCCAACTCCTTCGTCCGGGACATCATTATGAAGGCCCCCAGCACCGACATCATGAACTCCATGGCCCGGAGCGTGCTGACCATGTACTCCTACGACAACAAGCCGGACGACACCTCTCTCCCCAACGTCCTGCGCCAATGCGTCCAGCTCATTGCCATCTTCCCCCAGCTGGCCCTGTACGGCTATCAGGCCTACGACTACTATCGCAACGACAGCTCCCGCTTCTTCATCCACGACCCGGTGCCCGAGCTGTCCACGGCGGAGAACATCCTCCAGATGCTCCGCCCTGACGCCAGCTACACCCAGACCGAGGCCCGGGTGCTGGACATGGCCCTGGTGGTCCACGCAGAGCACGGCGGCGGCAACAACTCCTCCTTCACCACCCATGTGGTCACCTCCTCTGGCACCGACACCTATTCCGCTATTGCGGCGGCCCTGGGCTCTCTGAAGGGCCCCAAGCACGGCGGCGCCAACATCAAGGTCTGCCATATGTTCGACGAGATCAAGCGGGAGGTCAAAGACTGGTCCGACGAGGGCGAAATCCGGGCCTACCTGAACAAGATCCTCCAGGGAGAGGCCTTCGACCACTCCGGCCTGATCTACGGCGTGGGCCACGCCATCTACTCCAAGTCCGACCCCCGGGCCCGGATCTTCAAGAACTTTGTCCATATGCTGGCCACCGAGAAGGGCATGGAGCAGGAGTATCAGCTCTACGCCGATGTGGAGCGGCTGGCCCCGGAGATCATCAGCGGCAAGCGCAAGATGTACAAGGGTGTCAGCGCCAACGTGGACTTCTACTCCGGCTTCGTTTATCAGATGCTGGGCATCCCGGAGGAGCTGTTCACCCCTATCTTCGCCGTGGCCCGCATCTCCGGCTGGAGTGCCCACCGTCTGGAGGAGCTCATCAACGGCAACCGCATCATCCGCCCCGCCTACAAGGCCATCCGTCCCCGCCGGGACTATGTGCCCATGGAGGAGCGGGAGTGAGCTTCCATTTTCCCGTCTGTCAAAAGCACCTGACCCTGTATTTAAGAGGGTCAGGTGCTTTTTTGTGTATCTTGTTTTTGTGTCCTCATCCGTAGTCCGCATACCAGGTGCCCTCCAGGCTCTCCTTCCCCTCGCCGTCCCAGTTGAAGGCCACCGCCTCCACCTGCTCCAGCTCACACAGGGAGTTCACCAGAGCCTGGCGGCTCAGCTCTCGGGCGGAGAGCGCCGCCGCCCAGCTCTCGGTCAGGGTGAGGACGCACACGTCGTCCACCATCTGGCTGTCCAGATAGGTCTCCAGGCCGGCGAAGGGGGACGCCATCCCGTCCGTGCCGGGGCCTGCGGCCAGCATGGCGATCACCGTGTCGATCTGGTCGGTCAGAGAGATGTCGTACAGCTCCGTCTCCCGGTACTCCGTCCCCAGGCCGGACCAGTCGGACAGGGGAAAGTAGAGCTGAAAGCCCGCCGTCGCCGGGTCCTGAATCTCCCCGGTGAGCAGGACGTCCTCCCGGGTCAGGGGGACCTGGCTGCCCTCCGGGAGGGCCTGGCCGTCCACCATGATGCTCAGGCTCTCCACCCCCTCCAGCTGGGTCATGGTCAGCACCAGACAGGTGGTGGCCACCGTCAGGGAGATGCCGGACAGGCCGTTGTAGTCCTCGCTGAGGTTCAGGGTCAACACCCCATCCTCCAACGTCCAGCTCCACAGCCGGACGCCGTCGGGCAGGGCCTGGGACAGGCCGTCCGTCTCAGGCTCCTCCAACATCCGGTCAAATACTTCGTCCACGGCGGACGCCTCCGAGCCCTCCGCCCAGCTCTCCCAGTCCACCGCTGCCTGTCCGTAGGTCTCCTGGTCTCCGGCGGCATAGTAGATGCAGAGACCTTTCTCCTCCGTCTCCGCCGCCGTGCAGCCGGTGAGGGCGGCGGACACGGCCAGCAGCGTCGCCAGCAGGATACAAAGCCGTCCTCTCATGGCGTCTCCTCCTTTGGCTCCTCCGGGTCGATCTCCGGAAAGGTGGCCTGGAACCAGGTGCCGCCCCCCGCCCGGGGGCCGACGCTGAGCCAGCCGCCATAGAGGTGGACGGTGTCCCGGACGATGGACAGACCCAGTCCGGTGCCTCCCGCCTCCCGGGAACGGGCCTTGTCCACCCGGTAGAACCGGTCAAAGACCTTCTCCCGCTCCTCCTCCGGGATGCCAATGCCCGTGTCCTCCACCCGGAGGAACACCTTCCCATCCTCGTGGCCCAAGACCACCCGGACCAGTCCCTCCGGACAGTTGTACTTGATGGCGTTTTCCACCAGGTTATAGAGGACCTGGTAAATGTCGTCCTCTCCCGCCAGGACAACGCAGTCCGGCTGGAAGTCGGCCTCGAAGGTGACGCCCCGGCTCTCCGCCAGGGGGGTGAGCATATGGAGCACGTCCTCCGCCGTCCGGTCCAGCTCCACCCGCTGCCGCTTGGGGGCGCGCCCGCCGTCCATCCGGGTCAGGGCCAGCAGGTCCTCGGTGATGCGGTTCAGCCGCCCCGCCTCTGCGCCAATGTCCGCCACAAAGTCCCGCATGGTTTCCGTGTCCATGTCCTCGCTCTGGAGGATGGAGTCGGAGAGGAGCTGGATGGAGGCCAGAGGGGTCTTCAGCTCGTGGGAGGCGTCGGCCACGAACCGCCGCCGCACCTCGTCGGTGGTCTGGAGCCGCTGAGTCAGCTCGTTGTACTCCTCCACCAGTTGGGCCAGCTCATCCTTGCCCCGGATCTCTACCCGGTGGTTATACTCCCCTTCCCGGAGGTTCTGGATGGCGGAGAGCAGTCCGCTGATCCGCCGGGTCATGGTGCGGGCCAGCACCAAACTCACCAGCAGGGCCACAGCGCAAATCACCAGGGACAGGCTGCGGATATTGCCCCCCAGCCCCTGGAGCAGCGCCCCCTGCTGGCTGTCATACTCATAGAGATAGACCGCCCCGATGGTGCTGTTCCGGTAGACCACCGGGGTAGCGGCCTCGGAGCGAAACGCCCCGTCCTGATAGGCGGACTGGAACACGTCCTGCCCCTGGAGAGCCAGGACGACCTCCTGGAGCAGGGCGTACCGGCCATAGGCGTCCTCGTCGGCCCCCTGGGCGCTGTCAAAGAGCACCAGGCCGGAGCCGTCCGTCACCAGCACCCGGGTCAGGGCGGAGTCCTCGATGACCTCCATCACCCGGGCCACCCCGTCCTCCGTCAGCGTCTCCAGCCCCGCCAGGTTGGAGGCGATGACTGACGCCTCGCTCTGGAGAGCGGTCTGCTTCGTCTGAAAGACCATCTCCTGGGAGGCGATGAGGGGATAGGTGTTCACCACCGCCAGGATGGCGGCGATAATGAGGATATAGCTGACGGCGAACTTGAATTGCAGGCTGTGAATCAGAGGCACCCGCCCCCGGTTTGTCGTCTTTTTCTGTTCCGGCTCCACGGCGAGCGCCTCCTTTCCTGTGCATACGGCTCTTTCCGGTTATTTGTTCGCCGCAAAATAGTATCCCACACCCCATTTGGTGAGGATATACTGAGGGGAGGCGGGCACCAGCTCCACCTTCTCCCGCAGCCGCCGGATGTGCACGTCCACCGTCCGGTAGTCCCCCTGGTACTCATAACCCCAGACCTGGTCCAGCAGCTTTTCCCGGCTGAACACCCGGCCGGGGTGGCTCATGAGCAGCTCCAGCAGGTCGAACTCCTTGGCGGTCAGCTCCACCGAGATGCCCTCCCGCTGCACGTCCCGGGAGACCCGGTCCAGAAGGATGTGCCCGGCGGAGATGGTGTCCTCCGGGTCCCGGTAGCGGCCCTTCGCTCCGGCGCCGTTTGCGGAGGATCGGCGGAGCAGGGCCTTCACCCGGGCCTTCAGCTCCAGCACGTTGAAGGGCTTGGTCACATAGTCGTCCGTCCCGCACTCGAAGCCCATGATCTTGTCCATGTCCTCGCCCTTGGCGGTGAGCATGATGATCGGCACGTCAGAGAACTCCCGTATCTGGATACAGGCGTCCATCCCGCTCATCCCCGGCATCATCACGTCCATCAAAATCAGGTCGGGCCGCTCCTGCCGGGCCAGCTCCACCGCCTGCTGTCCGTTGTATCCGGCCACCACCTGGTAGCCCTCATTTTCCAGATTGAACCGCAGGCCCTTTACGATGACCCGCTCGTCGTCTACGATCAGTATTTTCATGTTTTCTCCGTTCCCCACTCTCTGGCCTCCAGCCAGGCCTGTGCTTCCTCCCGGGACATGATCCGCTCGGACGCCGGGATGTGTCCGTCCCGCTCCACCCCGGCGGGCCTGTCCTCCTGGGCCAGCCGTGCCCGGTACTCCCGGGCGGAACAGCCGAACCGCTGGACAAATAGCTTGTTGAGATACCTGCTGTCGGAAAAGCCGCACTCCATGCAGATGTCCAGCAGGCTCAGCCCCGGATCGCCGATGAGCTGGAGTGCCTTTTCAAACCGGGTAATATTCAGATAGTCCTGAAAGGTGATGTTCAGATTGTCCCGCAGAAAATGGGACAGGTAGGCGGTGGTGACTCCCTCCGCCCGGGCCAGGTCGGACAGCCGGAGGGGCTCATAGTAGTGCTCCTCAATATAGCCGGTGATGCGGTCGATCCGGTCCGCCTTTTTCTTCCGGGAGGCATACTCCGCATCGCTGATGGTGCGATAGGGCACCCGGAGGAGCAGATCCCGGAACAGCAGACACACCTGGGCCACGCAGTAGAGGGGGCTGTACGGTTCTCCGCTCCAGAAGGAGCGGGCGGTGTCCGTCATCCGCCGGGTCAGCACCGCCAGCACCGGGGCGCTGACCGCCTCGCTCACCCGCACCTGTTCAAACTCCACCCGGCGCAGAGCGGGCATATAGTCCCCGCAGAAGTGGACGGCGGCCTGGATGATGAGGATTTTCACCGGCTGGTCGGTCAGGCTGGTGATCTCATGGGACTGGTTGGGGTTGAACAGCATCAGATCTCCCGGCCCCACCTGGAAGGACTCTTCCCGCATACGGATGCGGGCGCTGCCCTCCAGCACCAGCCCCAGCTCCCAGGCCCGGTGGATATGGGCGTTTCGGAAGCTGATGCAGGTGATGAAGCACTGCAAATGCCGCATGGTCTCATAGTGGATAAATTCATACTCGCTCTGTCCCATATGCCCGGCCCTCCTGTCGTTTTCTTTTTCTCATGATACCATAAGCAGGGCGGAAAGACAAGGAATCTGTAACCGTAAAATCGCAAAATCGTCGGTCCCGCTCTGTCAGGGCCGCAAGGGGAATCCGATTGCCATTTCTCCCGGAACATGGTATGATAACGGCAGGAAAACCCGTCCCCGTCCGGGGACCGTCCTGTGGAGGTGAACGCTGTGGAGCTGATTGCACTGATAGAGAGCAATCCCCGTCTGGCCTTTGGGGTGGCCTGTCTGGCGCTGGCCCTGACGCTGCTCCTGGTCGGCGGGCTGGTCCGCCTGCGGCAGACCCTGCGGAAGCGGAAGCGGCCCGACCTCCGGCAGCAGGGCGGCGGGGAGGCCTACCACGGGGAGCGCTCTGACCTCCGCCGCACCGTCCCTCTCTCCGAGCCGAAGCAGCACTACACCGGCGGACGGCGCAGGAAACAGGGGCGTGCCCCTCTCCCCTACTCCGGCATCTCCAGCTATCGGCACCGCAGAATGGGCAGACGTACCTCCCGGCCCATCTCCTTCTGGAATCCCGCCTATACCGGCAAGGGGAGCGGCGTGTGGAGCCATCCCCAGGTGCGGGCTGTGACCCTGGCACTGCTGGCGGTCATCCTGGCCGCCGTCTACGGCGTCTCCCGATACCTGCTCCCCGATCTCGCCACCCTGTCCTGGGCGGCGGGAGGCCTGTTTTGGCTGGCGGCGGCGATCATCCTCCTGCCGGTGCTGTGGGGCAAGGCGGTGTTCTCCCTCGTCGCCCTGGCGGGCTATCTGTCCGGGCTGGCCCTGGGAGAGCTCTGGGGAGACAGTTCCTCCGGCCGGGTTATTTTGTCCGCCGTATTTGCTCTCTCCTGTGTTCTGGGTGCTGTAGTACAGCGGCGGATGTCGGCAGAGAGTTGATTTCAGGGGGAAATGGAAACCTCTTTTTTGTGAGAAAAAACATTGGTCGATTGTAAAATGAAGTTGAACACCTAAAAAATCCATAGCGATTGAAT
>JAJQEM010000006.1 GCA_021201635.1 Clostridiales bacterium
GTCCTTCTTCAGGACGTAAACCTGGCCCTTGAACTTGGTGTGGGGATGGATGGAGCCGGGCTTGCACAGGACCTGGCCACGCTCAATGTCAGTACGGGCGATGCCACGGAGCAGAACGCCGATGTTGTCGCCAGCCTCAGCGAAGTCAAGCAGCTTGCGGAACATCTCCAGGCCGGTGACGACGGAGGTCTTCTTCTCCTCCTCCAGGCCCACGATGTCGACGGACTCGCCCATCTTCACGGTGCCACGCTCCACACGGCCGGTGGCCACGGTGCCACGACCGGTGATGGTGAACACGTCCTCGACGGGCATCAGGAAGGGCAGGTCGGCCTTACGGTCGGGAGTGGGGATATAATCGTCAACGGCGTCCATCAGCTCCTTGATGCAGGCATACTCGGGAGCGTCGGGATCGGTGGACTCGCTGGTCAGAGCGTTCAGAGCGGAGCCCTTGATGATGGGGGTGTCGTCGCCGGGGAACTCGTAGAAGTCCAGAGTCTCACGGACCTCCATCTCCACCAGCTCCAGCAGCTCCTCGTCGTCCACCTGATCGCACTTGTTCAGGAACACGACGATATAGGGCACGCCGACCTGACGGGCCAGCAGCAGGTGCTCACGGGTCTGAGCCATAACGCCGTCGGTGGCGGCGATGACCAGGATAGCGCCGTCCATCTGGGCAGCACCGGTGATCATGTTCTTGATATAGTCAGCATGGC
Source organism: Clostridiales bacterium (assembly GCA_021201635.1). Taxonomy (GTDB): domain Bacteria; phylum Bacillota; class Clostridia; order Oscillospirales; family Oscillospiraceae; genus Onthomonas. The sequence goes on from JAJQEM010000006.1 coordinate 714, forward strand.
CCGGGCAGTCGACGTGGGCATAGTGACGAGCCTCGGTCTCATACTCCACGTGAGCGGTGTTGATGGTGATGCCGCGCTCCTTCTCCTCGGGAGCCTTGTCGATCATGTCATAGGACTCGTACTTGGCCTTGCCGGAGAACGCCAGATACTTGGTGATGGCGGCGGTCAGGGTGGTCTTGCCGTGGTCAACGTGGCCGATGGTGCCGATGTTGACGTGGGGCTTGGAGCGGTCGAACTTTTGCTTAGCCATTTTGAATTTCCTCCTCGTTGGACAAATTCAGATGATAGATAGTGGTTGCAGTTTGTGGCACACTATACGGTCATTGTAACCTAGAGCGCCGGGAAATGCAACACTTTTTTCTTTTGGGCGATATTTTTAGCCCTTGTGTCCCCGTCCGGCGATGATCTTCTCGGCGATGGACTTGGGCACGTCCACATAGTGGCTGGGCTCCATGGTGTACTGTCCACGGCCCTGGGTGCGGGAGCGCAGGTCGGTGGCGTAGCCGAACATCTCGGCCAGAGGCACGTTGGCGTCCACCTGGGTGGCGCCGTTCCGGGGCTCCATGCCTTGGATCATGCCGCGGCGGCTGTTCAGGTCGCCGATGACGTCGCCGGTGTACTCGTCGGGGGCGGTGACGCAGACCTTCATGATGGGCTCCTGGAGCACCGGGTCGGCCTTGCGCATGGCCTCCTTGAAGGCCATGGAGCCGGCGATCTTGAAGGCCATTTCAGAGGAGTCCACCTCGTGATAGGAGCCGTCGTACAGGGTGACCTTCACGTCCACCACAGGGAACCCGGCCAGCACGCCGGCCTGGAGGGCGCCCTGGATACCGGCGTCCACAGCGGGGATAAACTCCTTGGGGATGGAGCCGCCCACCACGGCGTTGACGAACTCGTAGCCCTTGCCGGACTCGTTGGGCTCCACGATGATCTTTACGTGGCCATACTGGCCGGAGCCGCCGCTCTGCCGCTTGTACTTGGTCTCCTGGTCCACCTTCTTGCGGATGGTCTCCTTGTAGGCCACCTGCGGCGCACCCACGTTGGCCTCCACCTTGAACTCACGGAGCAGCCGGTCCACAATGATCTGCAGATGCAGCTCGCCCATGCCGGCAATGATGGTCTGGCCGGTCTCGTCGTCGGTATAGGTCTTGAAGGTGGGATCCTCCTCCGCCAGCTTCACCAGGGCGACAGTCATCTTCTCCTGACCGGCCTTGGTCTTGGGCTCGATGGCCACCCGGATGACGGGGTCGGGGAACTCCATGGACTCCAGGATAATGGGATGCTCGGCGTCACACAGGGTGTCGCCGGTGGTGGTGTTCTTCAGGCCCACGGCGGCGGCGATGTCGCCGGAATAGACCTGCTCGATGTCCTCCCGGTGGTTGGCGTGCATCTGGAGGATGCGGCCCATCCGCTCCCGCTTGCCCTTGGTGCTGTTCTGCACCGCAGCGCCGGAGGTCAGGGTGCCGGAATAGACCCGGAAGAAGGTCAGGCGGCCCACATAGGGGTCGGTCGTGATCTTGAAGGCCAGAGCGGAGAAGGGCTCGTCGTCGGAGGACGGGCGATCCTCCTCCTCATCGGTCACCGGGTTCACACCCTGGATGGGGGGGATGTCGGTGGGGGCGGGCATATAGTCCACAATGGCATCCAGCAGCTTCTGAACACCCTTGTTCCGGTAGGAGGTGCCGCAGGTCACGGGGACCATTTTGTTCTCGATGGTGCCCTTGCGGATAGCGGCCCGGATCATATCGGAGGGGACATCCTCCTCCTCCAGGACCATCATCATGATGTCCTCGTCCAGATCGGCCACGCTGTCCAGCAGCTGAGTGCGGTACTTCTGGGCCAGCTCCATCATGTTCTCGGGGACGGGCTCCACACGCATATCCGTGCCCATCTCGTCGTAATAGATGTCGGCGTTCATCTCCACCAGGTCTATGATGCCCCGGAAGTCGGCCTCGGAGCCGATGGGGAGCTGAATGGGCACGGCGTTGGCCTTCAGACGCTCATGGATCATGTCCAGAACGTGGTAGAAGTTGGCGCCCATGATGTCCATCTTGTTGACGTACACCATGCGGGGGACATGATAGTGATCCGCCTGACGCCAAACGGTCTCAGACTGAGGCTCCACGCCGCCCTTGGCACACATCACGGTGACAGAGCCGTCCAGCACCCGGAGAGAGCGCTCCACCTCCACGGTGAAGTCCACATGGCCCGGGGTGTCGATGATGTTGATCCGGTGGCCCTTCCAGAAGCAGGTGGTGGCGGCGGAGGTGATGGTGATGCCCCGCTCCTGCTCCTGCACCATCCAGTCCATGGTAGCGGTACCCTCGTGGGTCTCACCGATCTTGTGGTTCACGCCGGTGTAGTAGAGGATACGCTCGGTGGTAGTGGTCTTGCCTGCGTCGATATGAGCCATGATGCCGATATTTCTGGTTTTTTCCAGAGAAGCTTTTCTAGGCATGTGATATGCTCCTTAATTGAAACGACTGAATGGCGCCGATCACCAGCGATAGTGAGCAAACGCCTTGTTGGCCTCGGCCATCTTGTGGACGTCCTCACGCTTCTTGACGGCGTTGCCGGTGTTGTTGGCAGCGTCCATCAGCTCTGCGGCCAGCCGCTCCTTCATGGTGCGCTCGCTGCGGCTGCGGGAGTACTGGGTCAGCCAGCGCAGACCCAGGGTCTGTCGACGGGCAGGACGGACTTCCATAGGCACCTGATAGGTGGCGCCGCCCACACGACGGGACTTGATCTCGAGGCTGGGCATAATGTTCTCCATTGCGGCGTGGAAAACCTCCATGGGCTCCTTGCCGGTTTTTTCCTGGACGATGTCGAAAGCGCCGTAGACGACCTTCTGGGCGACGCCCTTCTTGCCGTCGAGCATGATGCTGTTGACGAGCTTGGTCACCAGGGTGGAGTTGTATACGGGATCCGGAAGGACTTCCCGCTTGGGTACATTTCCTCTTCTGGGCACTTTAACTTCCCTCCTTCATAATAAGATGATTTCATCGGTACTCGGAGGCGTTTTGCCTCCGTGCAGACAGGGTGCCCCCCTGTCCAGTGCCTGCCGAAGCTCTTACCCAAATCTATGAATAAGCGTCTTCGAGCAAGGCATACGCCTTGCGCTCATGCGCAGCATTTTTGAGTGAGTAGGTGCGAATTACTTCTTCTTGGCCTTGGGCCGCTTTGCACCATACTTGGAACGGGCCTGCATACGGCCGTTCACGCCCTGGGTATCCAGAGTGCCACGGATGATGTGGTAACGCACGCCGGGCAGGTCCTTGACACGGCCGCCGCGGATCATGACCACAGAGTGCTCCTGCAGGTTGTGGCCGACACCGGGGATATAAGCCGTGACCTCATAGCCGTTGGACAGACGCACACGGGCGATCTTCCGCAGAGCCGAGTTGGGCTTCTTAGGGGTGGCGGTACGGACAGCGGTGCAGACGCCACGCTTCTGGGGAGAGGGGAGATCGGTCTCCTTGTCCTTCAGAGTGTCCTTGCCTTTCTGCAGGGCGGGGCTGTTGGACTTGTAGACAGAGGTCTTGCGGCCCTTCCGCACGAGCTGATTAAAAGTAGGCATGAATCAGTTTCCTCCTTTCCTTCGTTCTTCAAAATATATTTTAACGAGGCGGCAGAGCCGTTTCCCCGCTAAAATCGGTCTATCCTCTCAACACCGCCGCTGCTGCGGCGCCGACAGAGAGGTGGCAAGTCTTGCCCAGCTCCTCCATGGAGCGCACCCACTGGACAGGGACGCACTTCGTCCGACACAGCTCCTCCAGGGGCTGGGTCAGAGCCGGGTCTGCGTTTTCGGCCAGCAGAGCCAGGACAGCGTTCCCGCTCTGGACTGCCTTTCGGGTCTGCTTCACTCCGGCTACGATAGCCGCCGTTTTTTCCTGCCCGTTCACGCCGGTTCCCTCCAATGGTGTCCCGGCAGGCAGCCCGCTGCACCCAAAAAAGGGCGCACGAACCCATCTGCCGCAGACCTGCACAGTTGGAAATTATAACAGCTATCTCAACCCCCGTCAAGGGAATTTTTACGAAATTACGCCTCTTTTGGGACAATTTTCCCGGAACATCAGGGGAATTTCGTCCCACAGTCTGTCCCTTACAGGACGATCAGCTCCTTGGGGGAGCGGGTCAGCACCTGACAGCCGTCCTCCTCCAGCCGGATCACGTCCTCGATGCGGACGCCGAACTGTCCGGGGAGGTAGATGCCCGGCTCGGCGGAGACCACCGCCCCCAGGGGCATGGGGTCATGGTTGGCGGGACGGAAGCCGGGGTTCTCGTGGATCTCGATGCCCAGGCTGTGGCCAAAGCCGTGGCCCATCTTTCCGGCGTAGCCCGCCTGGGCCAAAACGTCCTCGGCGGCGTTGTGGACGTCTGCGCCCACCACCCCGGCCTTTGCCATGGCGATGCAGGTGAGCTGGGCCTTCAGCACCGTGTCATAGACCCGGCGCATCTCGTCGCTCGGCTCCCCCACCGCCACCGTCCGGGTCATGTCGGAGCAGTAGCCCTGGAAAATGCAGCCGAAGTCCATGGTCACAAAGTCCCCCTGCTGGAACTGCCGTCCGCCGGGGATGGCGTGGGGCATGGAGCCGTTGGGACCGGAGGCCACGATGGGATCGAAGGAGCTTTTGGATGCCCCGAACTTCATGTGGTAGTAGGTGATTTTAGCGGCGATTTCCTGCTCGGTGACGCCGGGGCGGATGTCGTTCAAAATCTCCGTAAATGTCCGGTCAGTGATGGCCTGGGCCTGACGGAGATATCCCATCTCCTCCTCGTCCTTGGAGGCACGTAGCTGGGAGAGCAGCGCCCCGGCGGGGACGAACTCCGTCCCCTGGGGAAACGCCTTTTGGAGATCGGCGTAGTCCCGGAGGCTCAGGTACTGATCCTCTACGCCGATACGCACAAGCCCCAGCTCCTGCACCTTTCCGGCGGCCCACTGGGCGTGGCTGTTGGCTGTCCGCATGGCGACCTCGCACCCGGTCACCTGATTGCGCACCGCCTCGATATACCGGGAGTCCGTCTCGTAGTAGCTTTTCCCACGGGTGACCAGCACCAGGCCCTCGCCCATAAAACCGATGGCGTAATACTCCCCCGGGGCGCTGGTGATGACCAGGGCGTCCAGGCCGTACTCCGGCAGCTTGTCTGCAATTTGCTTCAAATGATTCATGTTCCGTTCCTTCCTTTTATCATGATCTGTTGATATTGCGCTTTCATGGTCAGAGCGTCCTCGCTCTGGGTGCCCGCCGACTCGCAGATGATGACGGGGCTCCAGCCCCGCCGGGCAATCTCCTCCGCCAGCGGCTCAAATTCCGGCCCCCAGCCCTCGTCCCGGAACCGGAGGTGGCGCTTCTCCCCTCCCCCGGGGGTGAACTCGATCTTGGAGAAGTGGCTGTGAAACCGCCCGGCCCGATCCTCTCCCAGTGCGTCCGCCATCCGATCCAGCATCCGGCGGCAGGCCTCCGGGCCGTTCAGCTCTCCCAGACTCCGAGCGTACAGGTGGCCGAAGTCCACACAGGGGAGCAGCCGCTCGTCCAGGCGGCACAGCTCCAGCACCTCGTCCAGGTCCCCCAGCTGATTTATTTTGCCCATGGTCTCCGGGCAGAGGGTCATAGTGTCGAAGCCCGTCTCGTCGCAGGCGTGGAGAACAGACCGGAGAGAGGCCTTGGCAATCTCCAGCGCCTCCTCCCTGCTCCGGCCCATGAGCGCCCCGGAGTGGACGACGATGCGCTCCGCCCCCATCCAGGCAGCCGCCTGACAGGAGGAGAGCACATAGCGGGCGTTCTTCTCCAACGCCTCCGGGCTGGGATTGGAGAGGCTGATGAAATATGGGGCGTGGATGGAGAGGCCAATGTTCGCCTGGCGGGCGTTGTCTCCGATGAGCCGGGCGGTCTCCCGGCTGACCCGGACGCCTCTGCCGCACTGGTACTCGTACCAGTCCAGCCCGATGCGCCCCAGCCAGCCGGGAGCGTCTGCGCTGGAGCGGCTGACGGTGGCGGTGAAGGTCTCCGAATTTCCCGCCACCCCGAACCGGGCGGTCATTTCTCTTCCTCCGGATGTGGACAGGCCCGCCGGAAGGGGGTCTCCACCCAGTAGCGTAGGCGGCGAAAGGCGGTGTCCAGTGCGATGGGCTGAACCAGCACGGCGGTAATGCCCGCATTGTGGGCCCCCCACACGTCGGTGAAGATCTGATCTCCCACCATCACCGCCGTCTCCCGGGACGCACCGGTGCGCTCCAGGGCCAGGTCAAAGCTCCTGCGCCGGGGCTTTCCCGCATGGCCGATGTAGTCGATCTGAAACGCCTCGGCAAACGCCCGGGAGCGCCGGGGCTTTCTGCCGTTGGACAGGAGGAACACCTGTATCCCCGCCGCCGCCAGCTCGTCCCGCCACTGCTTCAGCTTTTCCGAGGGGCAGGGCTCCCCATATCGGGCCAGGGTGTTGTCCAGATCCGCCAGCACCAGGTTTTTTCCCCGCTCCGCCAGCCATTGGGGAGTCAGCGCATAGACGCTGGAGACGATATAGTCCGGTATCTGAGGGACTGCCATGTCATTTCCTCCCTGTAGGGTGCATAAGATTCCTTCTGAGAACTGCTGTTTGTCATTGGCCAGTATAGCATTTTTTTCAGGCAGTCACAAGAGGGAGGCCAGTCCATGTCCCGTTTTTTCTGTATTGTCAACCACGAGAACCTGCCCCGGCTCCCCGCACCCTTTGCCCCGGCACTGATGTCCTACCGTGTGGGGCCGGGGCCGGAGCTGCTCCGCTCCCAGGGTTCGTTCCCCCTCCGGGGCGGACTGCTGGGGCTGACCGCCGTCTCCGCCGTTCCGGAGGGGGATCCGAGCCATTTCTGCCGCCAGGTGGTGCGGGAATGTCAGGCCCGGGGAGCCGCCGGGGTGCTGGCGGACTGGGAGCCGATGCAGCGCCCTCTTCTCCCCCTGGTCCGGCGGCTGAGTCAGGCCCTCCACCCGGCGGGGTTGCTCCTGCTGCTGCCGGAGTGCTGGGGCGGAGCGGCAGAGCAGGCAGGCATCCTCATCCCCTCCGCCCTCTCCGGTGGCAGTCTGGAGCTGCGGCTGAAGGAGGCGGCGGAGCGGTACGGGGCGGAGCGGACCGTCCTGGCCCTTCAGCCTGTGAGAGAGGATTTTCTGCTCCCCGCTCCCTCCGGTCAGGGAAGGGCCCTCTCCCGCCAGGCGCTGGCCGATCTGCGCAGCCGCACCCACGCCCCGGTCTACTGGTCCCGGGAGCTGTGCGCCCGGTATTTCACCTATCGGGACGGCCAGGGCGTCCACTTCGTCCTCTTTGACGACGGGGACAGTCTCTGCCACAAGCTGGAGCTGGCAGGCGGGCTGGGCATCCGGTGGGCCGTGGCCGCCTGGGATGAGATCGCACCCTGGTCGTCCGCTCTGAGCAGCTCCCCCTTTCTCTCAGGCAAAAGCTAAAACAGAACCCCCTGTACCATACGATACAGGGGGTCAGAATCATCAATAGAACTTTTTGCGATTCTTCCGAGCAGCTTCGGACTTCTTGCGCCGCTTGACGCTGGGGCTCTCGTAATGCTCACGCTTGCGCACCTCGGCGAGGACGCCGGACTTGGCGCAGCTGCGCTTGAAACGCTTCAGAGCGCTATCCAGCGATTCGTTCTCTCGAACGTGGACTTCTGCCATTTTATTTTCCCTCCCTCCGATTCATGCCCAGGGAGATTGTGTACAAGGGCATACCACCCCCACTTAGGGGCTACTGGAGATACTTTACACCATCTGCCCCCCCGTTGTCAAGAGCGGGATGGGCAATTTTCATAAACAGAGGCGACAGACCGGCTCATTTCCCCGGGCGGAAGATCAGGTTGACCAGCTTGATGTTCTTGTCCTTGCCCCGCACCACGATCTGCTTGACCAGGGTCTTGCCCTCGGCCTGCTTCTGGATACGGCTGTCGGCCAGAGCTGCGGAGACCGCCTCGTCGTCGCTGCTGGCGGCAGGCATCTGAATGCTGGCCCGGAGCTTGCCTCCCACCTGGACGGCCACCTCCACGGTGGCGGCGACGGTCTTGCTCTCATCGTACGCCGGCCAGGGCTGCTGGCAGACCATGCCCTCGCTCTCCCAGCCCAGGTTCTCCCACATCTCCTCGCAGATGTGAGAGGCAAAGGGGGACAGCATGAGAATCAGGGCCTTCAGATCGCCCTTGGAGCAGCCGTTGGCATAGAAGTCGTTGGTCAGTGCCATGAGGGTGGCGATGGCGGTGTTGAACTTCATGGCCTCGATGTCCTCGTTGACCTTCTTGATGGCCTTGTGGACGGCGGCCACGTTGGCGGCGGAGTAGTCCTCGTCCGCCGTTGCCTTCTCCTGGAGGTTCCACACCCGATCCAGGAACCGCTTGCAGCCCCGGACGGCCTCGTCCGACCAGGTGGCGGTCTTTTCAAAGTCGCCGATGAACATGATGTACAGCCGCATGGTGTCTGCGCCGTACTCCCGGATGACGTCGTCCGGATTGACCACGTTGCCCAGGCTCTTGGACATCTTGACGGAGGGCCGGAGGGCCTGATTACCATACTTGGCCAGCATGGCGTCCTTCTCCTCCTGGGTGTCGAAGTTGCCCACATAGTGGGGGTTCCGGCCCAGGATCATGCCGTGGCTGGTGCGCTTGGCGTAGGGCTCTGCGTGGGGGATGGCCCCAATGTCGTGGAGGAAGTTGTTCCAGAACCGGCTGTAGAGCAGGTGGAGGGTGGTGTGCTCCATGCCGCCGTTGTACCAGTCCACCTGGCCCCAGTAGTCCAGAGCCTCCTGAGAGGCCAGGGCGTCGTCGTTGTCCGGGTCCATATACCGCAGGAAGTACCAGCTGGAGCCCGCCCACTGGGGCATGGTGTCCGTCTCCCGCTTGGCGGGGCCGCCGCAGCAGGGGCAGGTGGTGTTCACCCAGTCGGTCATGGCGGAGAGAGGGCTCTCCCCGTCGTCGGTGGTCTCGTAGCTCTCCACCTCCGGGAGGATGAGGGGCAGCTGGTCCTCCGGCAGGGGGACATAGCCGCACTTGTCGCACTTGACGATGGGGATGGGCTCGCCCCAGTACCGCTGACGGGAGAACACCCAGTCACGGAGCTTGTAGTTCACCTTGGCGTGGCCGATGCCCTCCTTTTCCAGGTGGTCGATCATGGCCTGCTTTGCCTGCTCCACCGTCATGCCGGTGATAAAGCCGGAGTTGACCATGACCCCGGTGGCCACGTCGGTAAAGGCCCCCTTGGAGAGGTCCACCAGGGCGCCGTCACTGCTGGCCACTACCTGGATGACAGGCAGACCGAAGACCTGGGCAAACTCCCAGTCACGGGTGTCGTGGGCGGGGACGGCCATGATCGCTCCCGTGCCGTAGGTGGCGAGGACGTAGTCAGAGATAAAGATGGGGATCTCCTGGTTGTTCACCGGGTTGATGGCCCGGACGCCCTCCAGCTGGACGCCGGTCTTGTCGTGGGCCAGCTCGGTGCGCTCAAAGTCGGACTTGGAGGCGGCTTTCTTCACATAGGCCTCCACCTCGTCATAGTTGGTCAGCTTGTCCTTCCACTTGGTCACATAGGCGTGCTCCGGGGCGATGACCATGTAGGTGGCGCCGAACAGGGTGTCACAGCGGGTGGTGTAGACGGTGAGCACATCCCCCTCGGTGGTCTGGAAGTTGACCTCAGCGCCGGTGGAGCGGCCGATCCAGTTCTTCTGCTGGGTCTTGACCCGCTCGATATAGTCCACGTCGTCCAGGCCGTCGATGAGCTTCTGGGCATAGTTGGTGATCTTGAGCATCCACTGGCTCTTCTCCTTGCGGACCACCGGGGAGCCGCACCGCTCACAGACGCCCTCCACTACCTCCTCGTTGGCGAGGACGCACTTACAGGAGGTACACCAGTTCACCGGCATGGTGGTCTTATAGGCCAGGCCATGCTTGAACAGCTGGAGGAAGATCCACTGTGTCCACTTGTAATACTTGGGGTCGGTGGTGTCGATGAGCCGGTCCCAGTCGAAGGAGTAGCCCAGCATGTGCAGCTGCCGGGTGAAGTTCTCAATGTTCCGCTTCGTAATGACGGCGGGGTGCATATGGTTCTTGATGGCAAAGTTCTCCGTGGGCAGTCCGAAGGCGTCATACCCGATGGGGAACAGCACGTTGTACCCGTCCATCCGCTTCTTCCGGGCGATCACGTCCATGGCGGTGTAGGGCCGGGGATGTCCCACGTGGAGCCCCGCCCCGGAGGGATAGGGGAACTCCACCAAACCATACCACTTGGGCCGGGTGGTGTCCCCTGTCACCGCCCGGAAGGCCTTGGTCTCCAGCCACTTGTCCTGCCACTTCTTCTCAATGGCCACAAAATTGTATTTCATATCCCATCACGCTTTCTTTTCCGATCGAAAATTGCAAGTGCAAGTTGAACACATCCGCGAAAAATTTTTAATAGAGT
>JAJQEM010000057.1:0-10330 GCA_021201635.1 Clostridiales bacterium
ATAATAAAATAACTCCTGTTCGATTCGAAAATTGGGACGCCTCTGGGGCCGTCCGGGGGCTACTGTAGCATACGAAGGGCTGTTTGTCTACCCCGGAATTGTAAAATTTCTGAGACGGAAGCCCCCTAAGGCAGCTTTTCAGGCCGCCTCAGGGGGCAATTTGCGCTATATTTGAGCCTTACAGCCGGGTGATGTCCACCGGGACGATCTGCTCGCTGTGGCCCTCCTTCCGGGCGGTGAGGATGGCCCGGCAGGTGTCCGTACTGGTCAGGCAGAGGACGGAGTGCTCCACGGCGGCCCGGCGGATGCGCCAGCCGTCCCCGTCCTCCCGCTGGGTGCGGCGGGGGGTGTTCAAAATCATGTCCACCACCCCGGACTGGATCATGTCCAGAATGTTGGGGTGTCCGTGGCCCAGGCGCTGAATGAAGTGGACCGGCACGTCCCGCTCGGTCAGATAGTCATAGGTGCCCTGGGTGGCGTACAGCTCCATGCCCAGCTCCACCATCTCCCGAGCCAGCTCCAGGGTCTCCGCCTTGTCCTCGTCCTTTACCGTCAGGATGACACGGCTGCCCTTTTTGGGCACCTTCATGTTGGCGCCCTTGAACGCCTTGAGCAGGGCCTGGGGAAAGCTGTCCGCCAGACCCAGGCACTCGCCGGTGGACTTCATCTCCGGCCCCAGGTTAGTGTCCACGTCGGTGAGCTTTTCAAAGGAGAACACCGGCATTTTCACGGCGTAGTACCGCCCCTCCGGGTAGATGTCCACCCCATAGCCCAGCTCCTTCAATTTAGCCCCCAGCATGACCTTGGTGGCCAGATCGATGATGGGCACCCCCGTCACCTTGGAGATGTAGGGGATGGTGCGGGAGGATCGGGGGTTGGCCTCGATGATATAGACCTCGTCGTGGTAGATGATGAACTGGACGTTGATGAGGCCGATGACCCCCAGGTGCTTTGCCAGGTCCCGGGTGTAGCGGAGGATGGTCTGCTTGTGCTTTTCCGCCACGTTCAGGGGGGGATAGACAGAGATGGAGTCTCCGGAGTGGATGCCTGCCCGCTCCACGTGCTCCATAATGCCGGGGATGAGGATGTCCTCCCCGTCAAAGACGCCGTCCACCTCCACCTCCCGGCCCATGAGGTACTTGTCCACCAGAATGGGATGCTCCTGGGCGGTCATGTTGATGATGCGCATAAAGTCCCGGATGTTGTCGTCGTTGTAGGCGATCTCCATCCCCTGTCCCCCCAGGACGTAGGAGGGACGCACCAGGACGGGGTAGCCCACCTGGTTGGCGGCGGCAATGGCCTCCTCAGTGGTGTAGATGGTGTGGCCCGCCGCCCGGGGGATGCCGCAGAGGTTCAGGATCTCGTCGAATCGCTCCCGGTCCTCGGCGGCGTCCACCCCGTCGGCGCTGGTGCCCAGGATGGGCAGTCCCATGTCCGCCAGGGTCTTGGCCAGCTTGATGGCGGTCTGGCCGCCGAACTGGACCACAGCGCCCCAGGGCTTCTCCAGCTCCACGATCTGCTCCACATCCTCCGGGGTCAGCGGCTCAAAGTAGAGCCGGTCGGCGATGTCAAAGTCGGTAGAGACGGTCTCCGGGTTGTTGTTGACGATGATCGTCTCGCAGCCCAGACGTTTCAGCGCCCAGACGGAGTGGATGGAGCAGTAGTCGAACTCGATGCCCTGTCCGATACGGATGGGGCCGGAGCCCAGCACCAGCACCTTCCGCTTGCCGTTGTCCACGGGGATGGACTCGTTTTCGATGTCGTAGGTGGAGTAGTAATAGGGGGTTTGGGCGTCGAACTCGGCGGCGCAGGTGTCCACCATTTTATAGGTGGGCTGGATGCCGTATTTCCGCCGCAGCTCCCGGATGTCCACCCGGGTGACGCCGCACAGCTCCGCAATAAAGGAGTCGGCGAAGCCCACCTCCTTGGCAAAGCGGAGGGTTTTTGCGTCCGGAATACCCCGGGAGAGGCGGTTCTCCAGCTTGACGATGGTGCCGATCCGGTCGATGAACCAGATGTCGATCTTGGTGATCCGGTTGATCTCCTCCGGGGTGATGCCCCGGCGCAGGGCCTCCGCCACCACAAAGATGCGCTCGTCGTCGATGTCGGAGAGCTTGTCCCAGATCTTTTTGGTGCTCATGGCCTGGAGCTTGGGCAGCTTCAGGGAGTGGACGTTCAGCTCCAGGGAGCGGATGGCCTTGAGCAGGGCGTTGGCAAAGCTGTTGCCGATGGCCATGACCTCGCCGGTGGCCTTCATCTGGGTGCCCAGGGTGCGGCTGGCGGTGGTGAACTTGTCAAAGGGCAGCCGTGGCAGCTTCATGACGCAGTAGTCCAGGGCGGGCTCAAAGCAGGCGGTGGTCTTGCCGGTGACGGCGTTGGGGATCTCGTCCAGGGTGTAGCCCAGGGCGATCTTGGCGGCCACCTTGGCGATGGGGTAGCCGGTGGCCTTGGAGGCCAGGGCGGAGGAGCGGGAAACCCGGGGGTTGACCTCGATGACGGCGTACTCGTAGGACTCCGGATTCAGGGCGAACTGGCAGTTGCAGCCCCCCTCGATCTCCAGGGCGGAGATGATGTCCAGGGCCGCCGTCCGCAGCATCTGATACTCCTTGTTGGCCAGGGTCTGGGTGGGGGCGATGACGATGGAGTCGCCCGTGTGGACCCCCACCGGGTCCAGGTTCTCCATAGAGCAGATGGTGATGACGTTGCCCGCCGAGTCACGCATGACCTCGAACTCGATCTCCTTCCAGCCGGAGATGCACCGCTCGATGAGCACCTCTCCCACCCGGGAGAGGGAGATGCCCCGGTCTGCGATCTCCCGAAGCATGACCTCGTCATAGGCGATGCCGCCGCCGGTGCCACCCAGGGTGTAGGCGGGGCGGACGATGACGGGGTAGCCGATCTCATTGGTGAAGTCCACGGCGTCCTCCACCGTGGTCACCACCTTGGAGACGATGCAGGGCTGGCCGATGGACTCCATGGTGTCCTTGAAGCCCTGGCGATCCTCCGCCTTGCGGATGGAGTCGGCGCTGGTACCCAGAAGGCGGACGCCGTATTTCTCCAGCGTGCCGTCCTCCGTCAGATTCATGGCCAGGTTCAGGCCGATCTGCCCGCCCAGGGTGGGGAGCAGGGCGTCCGGGCGCTCCTTTTCAATGACCGCCGCCAGGGTGTAGACGTTCAGCGGCTCGATATAGACGTGGTCGGCCACGTCCTTGTCGGTCATAATGGTGGCAGGGTTGGAGTTGACCAGCACCACCTCCAGGCCCTCCTCCTTCAGGGCACGGCAGGCCTGGGTCCCGGCGTAGTCAAACTCCGCCGCCTGTCCAATGACGATGGGGCCGGAGCCGATGACCAGTACCTTTTTCAGTGTTGCGTCCTTTGGCATCTCACTCCGCCTCCTTCTTCTGCTGCTCTACCACGTCCAGGAACGACCGGAACAGATAGTCCGTGTCCACCGGGCCGGGGGAGGCCTCCGGGTGGAACTGGACGGTAAAGACGGGCTTCTGCTTGTACCGCAGGCCCTCCAGGCTGCCGTCGTTGACGTTGACGTGGCTGATCTCGGCGATCTCCGGGTCGATGGACTCCGCCTCGATGACATAGCCGTGGTTCTGGCTGGTGATATAGCACTGGTTCCGGGCCAGATCCTTTACGGGATGGTTGGCCCCCCGGTGGCCGAAGCGCATCTTCCGGCTCCTGGCGCCGGTGGCCAGGGCCATGAGCTGGTGGCCCAGGCAGACGGCAAAGATGGGCGTCCCGGACTCATAGAGCCTGCGCACCTGGGGGATAATATCCACGCAGTCCGCCGGGTCGCCGGGGCCGTTGGAGAGCATGATGCCGTCATAGCCCTCCGCCAGCACCGTCTCCGCCGGGGTGTGGGCGGGGTAGATGGTCAGGTCGCAGCCGTAATAGAGCAGGCGGTTTGCCATGTTCCGCTTCTCGCCGAAGTCGTAGAGGGCGATCCGGGGGCCGTCGCCGGGGATGTGGGTGACCTCCCTGCAGGAGACCCGCTCCACCGTGCCCTGGACCCGGTAGGCGTGCATCTGCTCCATGAGTGCGTCCAGGTCGTAGTTCTCCTGACAGGTGATGACCCCGTTCATGACCCCCTGGATACGGAGGATACGGGTCAGTGCCCGGGTGTCGATGTCCTGAATACCGGTGATGCCGTGGCGGATCAGATAGTCGTTCAGGGTGCTGGTGCAGCGGAAATTGCTGCCCCGGGGAGCCAGGTGCCGGATGATCAGCGCCTCCGCCCAGGGGTGCTCCGACTCGTCGTCCTCATCGTTGGTGCCATAGTTGCCGATGAGGGGGTAGGTCATCACCACCCCCTGCCCCGCATAGGACGGGTCGGTGAGGATCTCCTGATAGCCCACCATAGAGGTGTTGAACACCATCTCGCAGACCACGTCCTCCGTGCTGCCGATGCTCTCTCCCTCAAAGACTGCGCCGTTTTCCAGGATCAGCGTCGCTTTCATGCATCAAATCCACCTTTCCGCTCTGGGCGGTGAAGCCCACAGGCACGCCGTTGTGCCGTTTGTAAAAAAGAGAGCCATCCCCCGCGCAAGGGGGTACCTTGACGTTCGGCTGACTCTCTTGGTTTATTCGTTCCCAAAGAAGGTGCCTCCCGGGGCGTCTCCTTCGCAGATTTACAGCAGTGACAGCATACCACAATTCGACCCGGCTTACAAGCAAAGAAAAAATGTTTCTGCGGTTTGTCCAAAACCACCCCGCATATTTTTTCGTCGGTTGTCCACAATAACGGTGAAAATTTGTAAGGTAAGCTGACTTTTTGTATTTTTATTCATGATATACGGGAGAAAATGCATATGAACGTGGCTTTTATCCGAACGGTCGTCCTGTATCTGCTCATCATCGCCGGGATCCGGGTGATGGGAAAGAAGCAGGTGGGAGAGCTGGAGCCCACCGAGCTGGTGCTGGCCATGCTCATCTCCGACCTGGCCGCCGTCCCCATGCAGGACTTCGGCATCCCTCTGCTCTTTGGGGTGGTGCCCATCATCACCCTGCTGTGTCTGACCATGATCCTCTCCGTCCTCACCGTCAAGAGCCGCAGGCTCCGCCTGCTCCTCTGCGGACGGCCCAGCATCCTCGTGGAGAAGGGCAGCATCCTCCAGCGAGAGCTGACAAAGAACCGCATGACCCCGGAGGAGCTGCTGGAGGAGCTGCGGCTTCAGGGGGTCACCGATCTGTCTCTGGTGCGGTACGCCATTCTGGAGACCAGCGGCCGGGTCTCCGTGCTGCTCTATGCCGACCAGCAGCCCGCCACCACCCGGCAGCTCTCCCTAGCCCCGGAGGAGCCGGGTCTGCCCCTGACAGTCATCGAGGACGGGCACGTCCGCCGGGAGAATCTCCGTCGCCGGGGGCTGAATCTGGCCTGGCTGGAAAAGGAACTGTCCCGGCAAGGGGTTCCGTCGGCGAAGGAGGTCTATCTGATGACGGTGGACGAGAACATGGGAGTCTATCTGTCCCGAAAGGAGGGGGCGCTATGAAACGGCTTTCGATTTCGTTTTGTATCCTGCTGCTGCTCTTTGGGGCGGGGCTGTGGAACATCTCCCTGCTGGAGGACATCTCCGGACGGCTCGCCTCCCAGCTGGAACACGCCGAGGCCCTGGCGGAGACCGGGGACTGGGACGGTGCGGAGGAGCTGACCCGGGCGGCGAAGGACGAGTGGGAGGCCGCCGCCTCCTATCTCTATGTGGTGCTCCGCCACGACTACACCGACGAGGTGAACACCGGCTTTTACGAGGTGCTGGAGCTGCTCCAATGGCAGGAGACCCCGGAATACGCCGCCGCCAACGGAGAGCTGGTGGCCCAGGTGCAGCACCTCAGCGAGGCGGAGCGGCTGACCTGGCGGAATCTGATGTAGTGTACTCTCAACCTGGTCAGAGAATTTTCTTTCCCGTCTCTTGACAGGAGGTATCCGATATGCTACACTGTCCGTAGACACCCCCCTGGGGTGGGGTGCTATAGGGTAATGGAAAGGAAATGGATATGAAGCAGTCTTTTTCTGTCACCGGGATGAGCTGCGCTGCGTGCAGCGCCCATGTGGAGAAGGCGGTAAACGGACTGGAGGGCGTACAGACCGCCAGCGTCAACCTCCTGGCCAACTCCATGTCGGTGGAATTTGACGAGAATCGGCTCACAGTTGCCGACATCTGCCAGGCCGTGGCGGGCGCAGGCTATGGGGCCTCCCCCACAGGGGGCAAGCGGCAGGCCGCCCCCGCTCCCGCCGAGGACCCGGTGGAGCAGGAGATCAGGAGCATGAAGCACCGGCTCATCTGGTCTATCGTCTTTATGGTCCCCCTGTTCTATCTGAGTATGGGACATATGATGAGTTTCCCCCTCCCTGATGTACTTCTGGGAGTGGAGAACTCCATGGTGTACTCCCTGGCCCAGGTAGTCCTGGTGCTGCCCATCCTGTACCTAAACGACAAATACTTCATCAACGGCTTTCAGGCCTTCCGGCGGAAGGCGCCCAGCATGGACTCCCTTATCGCCATCGGCGCTGCCGCCGGGATGATCTACTCGGTGTACTCCCTCTTTGTCGTCGGCTACGCTCTGGGCCACGGCGACCTGGAGACCGCCGAGGAGTACCACATGAACCATCTCTATATCGAGTCTGCCGGGATGATTTTGACCCTCATCGACGTGGGCAAGTATCTGGAGACCCGGAGCAAGGGCAAGGCCTCCGACGCTCTGAAAAAGCTGATGAACCTCCAGCCCAAGACCGCCCACGTTCTCCGGGACGGGGAGGAGACGGAGATCCCCATCGAGGAGGTGGCCGTAGGCGACCAGGTGGTGGTCCGTCCCGGCCAGGCCATCCCGGTGGACGGGGTGGTCGCCACCGGCAGCACCTCGGTAGACGAGTCCGCCCTCACCGGCGAGCCCATCCCCGCCGAAAAGCACCCCGGGGACAGGGTCTCCGGCGGCACGGTCAACGGCAACGGCAGCTTCACCTTCACCGCCTCCCGGGTGGGGGAGGACACCACCCTGGCCCAGATCATCCATCTGGTGCAGGACGCCTCCGCCTCCAAGGCCCCCATCGCCAAGCTGGCGGACAAGGTGGCGGGCATCTTCGTCCCCACGGTGCTGTCCATCGCCCTGGTGACCTTTATCGTCTGGCTCATCGTCACCGGCTCGGTGGTCTCCGCCCTGACCCCCGCCATGGCGGTGGTGGTCATCTCCTGTCCCTGCGCTCTGGGGCTGGCCACCCCCGTGGCCATTATGGTGGGCACCGGCAAGGGAGCCGAGCTGGGCATCCTCTTTAAGTCCGCCGAGAGCCTGGAGACCCTCCACAAAATCGACACCGTCGTCCTGGACAAGACGGGCACCATCACCCAGGGCAAGCCAAAGGTCACAGATTTAATTCCCGCCCCCGGACGCACCGGGGAGGAGCTGCTTCGCCTGGCCGCCTCGCTGGAGACCGCCTCGGAGCATCCCCTGGCGGACGCCGTCACCGCCCGGGCACGGGAGGAGGGACTCTCCCTCTCTCCTGTCGCCGACTTCCAGGCCCTGCCCGGCCTGGGGCTCGAGGGGCGCATCGGCAGCCATACCTACGCCGCAGGCAACCGCCGCCTGATGGAGCAGCTGGGAATCTCCGTGGACGCTGCCCAGGCGGATGCGTTGGCCAGCGCCGGAAAGACCCCTCTCTATTTTGCGGAGGACGGACGCTATCTGGGCGCTATCGCCGCCGCCGACCCGGTGAAGAAGAGCAGTCCCAGCGCCATCCACGCCCTGCAGGAGCAGGGCATCCAGGTGGTCATGCTCACCGGGGACAACGCCAGGACTGCCCGGGCGGTGGCCGCCCCTCTGGGCATCGACCAGGTCATCTCCGATGTGCTGCCCCAGGACAAGGAGCGGCAGGTGGCCCAGCTCCAGTCTGAGGGCCGGAAGGTCGCCATGGTGGGCGACGGCATCAACGACGCCCCCGCCCTGGCCCGGGCGGATGTGGGCATCGCCATCGGCGCAGGAACCGACGTGGCCATCGAGTCCGCCGACGTGGTGCTGGTGAAGTCCGACCTGCGGGACGCCTCCACCGCCATCCAGCTCTCCCGGAAGGTCATCAAGGACATCAAGGAGAACCTGTTCTGGGCCTTCTGCTACAACTGCCTGGGAATCCCTCTGGCCGCCGGGGTGTTCTACCCCCTGCTGGGCTGGCAGCTGAATCCCATGTTCGGCGCTGCAGCCATGAGCCTGAGCTCCTTCTGCGTAGTCTCCAACGCCCTGCGCCTGCGGCTGTTCCAGCCCAAGCCCCTCCCGGAAGACACCGCCTCCCGGCGTGTCGATACAAAATTCACCTCGCTTGAGGCAAAAGGAGAAGATTCTGTTATGACGAAAACGCTGACTGTAAACGGCATGATGTGCATCCACTGCAAGGCAAACGTGGAAAAGGCCCTCTCCGCCGTGGACGGCGTGGCATCCTGCACCGTCGATCTGGAGACCAAAACCGCCACCTGCACCCTGTCCGCCCCCGTGGAAGACAAAGTCCTGTCCGACGCCGTCACCGCCGCCGGGTACGAAGTGGTCTCGGTGGCCTGATGACCGCCGATCGAGAGCAGATCGCCCGGCTGCTGAAAACCGCCCGGGGCCAGCTGGACGGTATCCTGCGGATGATCGACGAGGATCGGTACTGCATCGACATCTCCAACCAGATCATGGCCACCCAGTCCATCCTGTCCCGGGCCAACGCCGAGGTGCTCAAGTCCCATGTCCACCACTGCGTCCATGCGGCGGTCCAGTCCGGGGATGCGGACAAGGAGCTGGAGGAGATCTCCACCATCCTGGAAAAGCTGGCCAAGCGGTAAGCCACCCCGGTCCATAAAAGGCGACAAAGCAGCCCTCTGTCTCGGTATCGAGTGCAGAGGGCTGTTTCCCTTTTCGGGAGGAATTGGCAAAAGCTCTTGTGCTGACGGAAAAAATCGGTATAATATACCCATAGGGATCGCCCCTGTCCGGGTAATGTACTTCCACCGTTTGCGGACAGGGAGCTGTCAATTGCGGAGGTATCTCATGATCGTCAGTATGTTCGAGGTGGCCGGGCCCATTATGGTCGGCCCCTCCAGCTCTCACACGGCGGGAGCCGCCCGTCTGAGCCGTCTGGCCACCCTCTTTCTCAGCCAGCCCTTTACCCATGTCTCCTTCGGTCTCCACGGCTCCTTCGCCCGGACCTACCACGGCCACGGCACCGACCTGGCTCTGGTGGCCGGCGTCCTGGGCATCCGGCAGGAGGACGAGGAGATGAAGCGCTCCTTCCAGGTGGCTCAGGAGCGGGGCATCACCTACGATTTTTACCCCACCGACCTGGGGGACGCCCA
The DNA here is from genome assembly GCA_021201635.1 of Clostridiales bacterium. Lineage (GTDB taxonomy): Bacteria > Bacillota > Clostridia > Oscillospirales > Oscillospiraceae > Onthomonas. Next base: position 9,327 of record JAJQEM010000057.1, read on the forward strand.
TGAGAACTCGGTGGTCATGGACTTCACCCTCCAGGACGGGAGCCACACCCGAATCGTGGGCAGCTCGGTGGGGGGTGGCCGGGTGCTGGTCACCAGCTTCGACGGCATCGAGACCGACGTGACATTGGATTTTCCCACCCTGCTGGTCATCTATGAGGACCGGCCTGGTATGCTCAGCCGCATCTGCGCCGAGCTGGCCTATGTCAACATCAACATCGGCGTCCTCCGCTGTGGCCGGAAGCGGAAGGGGGGCGTGGCCTGCTCCGTCATTGAGACGGACTCCGCCATCCCCGCCGACATCCGGGACACCCTCATCCAGCTTCGGGGCGTACAGAACGCCATCATCCTCAACCCGTCGGAGGCGTGAACGATATGTATTCTCATTTTGACAGTATGCTCGCCTTGTGCCGGGAGCGGGACTGGCCCCTCTGGAAGGCCATCTGCGCCGAGGAGCAGGAGCTGAGCGGCCAGAGCGAGGAGAAAATTTTTGAGCGGATGGAGCTGCGGTACACCATTGTGGCCCGCTCCGCCGCCGCCGCCCTGGAGACTCCCCAGCCGGGTCACACCGGCCAGCCCACCCTCATCACCGGTATCGCCCAGGCCCAGGCCGGCTACGCCGCCAGCGGCGAGACCCTCTGCGGCCCCATGCTCAACCGGGTCATGGCCCGGGCCCTGTCGTGCAGCGAATGCAACGCCTCTATGGGCCGCATCTGTGCCATGCCCACCGCCGGGTCCTGCGGCATCGTCCCCGCCGTCCTGCTCACTCTGGAGGAGGAGCGGGACATCCCCCACCGGAAGGTGCTGGAGGCCCTCATCATCGCCAGCGGCGTGGGGGCGGTCATCACCCAGAACGCCACCGTCTCCGGGGCAGAGGGGGGCTGTCAGGCGGAGTGCGGGGCGGCGGCGGCCCAAGCCCCCCCCCGGGCCGGGTTCAGCAGAGGCCGCCCCCCCGCGCACAAGCCAACCCCCCAAAGGCCAGGCCAGATAAACGAGAATGGGCACGG
>JAJQEM010000057.1:10340-10979 GCA_021201635.1 Clostridiales bacterium
CCCCCCCCCCCCGGCGCACCCCCCCCCCCCCCCCCCCGCGCGCCCCCCGCTCCACCCCCCCCGCCCCCCCCCGCCGGGGCCCCCCCCCCCCCGGGGGGGGGGGCGGCCCCCCCCCCCCCCCCCCCCCCCCCCCGGTCGGGGGCGCGGGGGGGGCGCGGGGGGGGGGGGGGGGCCGGGCGCCCCCGCCCCCCCCCCCCGGAGCGGTCTACCTCATGGACGGCGCCCCGGAGCAGAGCCTCACCGCCATGAGCCATGCCATGATAAACGTCATGGGCCTGGTCTGCGACCCCATTGCCGGGCTGGTGCAGATCCCCTGCGCCCAGCGGAACGCCTCTCAGGCGGTGAACGCCCTGCTCTCCGCCGACCTGGCCCTGGCGGGCATGACCTGCCCCATTCCCCCAGACCAGGTGCTGGACGCCATGTATCACGTGGGCCGAAGCCTGCCCACCGCCCTCCGGGAGACCGCCATGGGCGGCATCGCCGGCACCCCGGCGGGCCAGGCCATCACCCGGGAGCTGTACGGGTCGTGATCGTCATGAGTGCAGTATTATTCTCACAACTTTTACAAATCGTCCGTTGAATTTTCTCCGAAAATTGCAAGTGCAAGTTGAACACATCCGCGAAAAATTTTTAATAGAG
>JAJQEM010000013.1 GCA_021201635.1 Clostridiales bacterium
ACTCTATTAAAAATTTTTCGCGGATGTGTTCAACTTGCACTTGCAATTTTCGAAGGGAAAACGAATAGAGAAAATGTCAGTAATGCGCATTGATCTGGCTCCCCTGAAAGGGGAGCTGTCAGCGTAAGCTGACTGAGGGGTGCCGCCCGCAGGGCGGCTCGAAAGCCGCAAATGGTTGAGGATAAACGCATTCGCCGAAATAATTGGCGTATCTCGATAATGCCTGCTGCGCACCCCTCCACCGGCTTGCGCCGGTCCCCCTCCCCTTTCAGGGGAGGCAGCGAGCCGAACAGCCCGGCACTAGCGATGTGCCTTTCCCGGCTTGCGCACCTTGCGTGCCTGGATGCGCCGATCTGTCTCGGTGAGGGCGTCCAGCACCGGCTGGTGCCGTGGGTCTGCCTCCGCCAGCTTTTTGGCGTAGGCCAAGGCCATGCCCAAGTCGGTGATAGCGGCGACAGCGCAGCTCTGCCAGCCCAGGGCAGCGCCCAGAGCGGCCTTGTCGCTGGCCAGATAGGCGATGGGCAGCTTGCCGCCGGACTGGTGCTCCGTGTGGCGGACGGTCTTGTCCCCGGCGTCGGAGGCCAAAATCAGCAGGCGGATTTTGCCCGCCTCCGCCGCCTCCTGGACGGCGTCCTCGCCGCTCACCAGACGACCCGCCCGCCTGGCGAGACCCAGAAAGCTGAGAGACTCACTCATGCGCTCCCTCCATCTGTTCCGCCAGTGCGTCGTAGACCTCGGGGGGTACCGGGACGCCGAAGGCCCGCTCCAGCCCCTTGCTCTTGCGCACCTTGGCAAGGCACGCCGGGTCAGGGCAGACATAGGCCCCCCGTCCGGGCTTCTTTCCCCGGAAGTCCAGGGAGATCTCCCCCTCCGGGGAGCGGACCGCACGGATGAGCTCCCGCTTGGGCTTCATCTCCCGGCAGCCGAGACACTGCCGCATGGGAATCTTTTTTGGCATGAGATACCCTCCTTTGACAGTCGGTTATGGAACTGCTCAGAATACCTCGGGCGTCTCGGCGGTCTCCGTCTCCCCGTCCTCCGACTCCTCGTCGGCAAAGAGGGCGTCTGCCTCGGCCTCCGCCTGGGCAGCGCCGGAGACGCTCTTGATGTCGATCTTGTAGCCGGTGAGCTTGGCGGCTAGGCGGGCGTTCTGGCCCTCCTTGCCGATGGCCAGGCTGAGCTGGTCGTCGGGGACGATGACCCGGCAGCTCCGGCCCTCCTCCAGGGTCTCCACACTGATGACGTCGGCGGGAGAGAGGGCGGCGGCCACATATTCCACAGGGTCCTCGCTGTACTTGATGATGTCCACCTTTTCTCCGTGGAGCTCACTCACGATGGCGTTCACTCTGGCCCCCCGGGTGCCCACGCAGGCGCCGATGGGGTCCACGTCCGGGTTGTTGGACCAGACCGCCATCTTGGTGCGGCTGCCCGCCTCCCGTGCGATGGACTTGATCTCCACCACGCCGTCGAAAATTTCAGGCACCTCCAGCTCGAACAGCCGACGCACCAGGCCGTAGTGGGTGCGGGAGATGAGCACCTTGGTGCCCCGGGTGTCCCGGCGGACCTCCACCACGTAGACCTTGATGCGGTCGCCCTCCCGGTAGGTCTCTCCCTTCACCTGCTCGCCGACGGTGAGCAATGCGTCGGTGTACTCCTTGCCCGATGTGATACGGACGTGGAGCGCCCCGGTGCGGGGGTCTACCCGGGTGACGGTGCCGGTGAGCAGCTCCTGGGTCTTGGTGGTAAAGGCATCGTAGACCATGCTCCGCTCCGCCTCCCGGATGCCCTGGATAATGACCTGCCGGGCGGTCTGGGCGGCGATGCGGCCAAAGTTCTTGGTCTTGACCTCGCTGGAGACCACGTCGCCCAGCTGCACCTGAGGCAGGGACTTCTGGGCGTCCTCCAGAGAAATCTCGGTGTAGGGGTTATCCGCCGTCTCCACCACGTCTCTGCGGATGATCATCCGGAGGAGGTTTTTCTCCGGGTCGGCCTGGATGACGATGTTCTCCTCCGCCCCCTCATGGTCCCGCTTGTAGGCGGAGATCAGGGCCTGGGTGATCTTCTCCAGCATATATTCCTTCTTGATGCCCCGCTCCTTTTCCAGCTGATCCAGCGCCAGGAAAAACTCCTGAGCGTCCTCCTCCGGGGTGGGGCTCTTCTTCTTCGGTACTCGTTTGGCCACGTTGAATCACTCCTTAAAACTCTACATAGAGCCGAACCAGGGCTACGTCCTTTTTGGCAAAGGTCTGCTCGCTGCCGTCGGCCATTGTCAGGGTCACGTCTCCCCCGTCGCTGTAGCCGGACAGCAGACCCCGGAAGTCCTTGCGTCCCTCCAGTGGGCGGTACAGCCGCAGCTCCACCTCATGGCCCAGAAAGGCCCGGAAATGGGCGGGCTTTTTCAGCGGCCGATCCGCTCCGGCGGAGGAGACCTCCAGCACATAGCTCCCCTCGATGGGGTCCAGCTCATCCAGTGCGTCGCTGAGGGGTCGGCTCACCGCCTCGCACTGGTTGATGTTCACGCCCCCCCGGCAGTCGATATACACCCGTAGGAACCAGGTGCCCGCCTCCCGGACGTACTCCACATCCCACAAGGAGCAGCCCGCCGCCTCCGCCAGAGGTCTGGCCAGCTCGGCGGCCACTTCGGTCACTTTTTTCACAGGTATCCCTCATTTTGCTCAAAAGAAAGAGCGGGGCAAGCCCCACTCTCAGGTTGATACTATCTTGATACAATTGCAGTATAGCACGGACAGGTAGAAATTGCAAGGGGATTTTTGGGCAGTTTCGGTCCTTTTCGGAAGATTTTTATTAGGAATCTCCCGTCTCTCAGCTCTTATCCTCCGGCTGGAAGGCCACGGCGGCCAGCCAGCCGAACAGGACGGCGGCGGCGATGCCTCCCGCAGCGGCGGCGGTGCCTCCTGTGAAGGCCCCCAGGACGCCGTCGGACGCCACCGCCTCCCGGACGCCCCGGGCCAGGTTGGAACCGAAGCCGGTGAGAGGCACAGAGGCCCCCGCCCCGGCCCAATCGGCGAAGGGGCCGTACAGTCCCACCGCCTCCAAAATCACCCCCGCCACCACGAAGGCGGTCAGGATACGGGCAGGGGTCAGGCTGGTGCGGTCGATGAGCGCCTGACCCACCAGACAGATCAGCCCTCCGGCGAGAAACGCCTTGATGCAGTTGTAGATCACGTCAGTCATGGGAAACCTCCTCTCAGCGCCGGGCGGACAGGGCTACGGCGTGGCAGATGCCCGGGATGCTCTCCCCCTGGCCCAGAGCGGTGGGAGAGTGGAGGGCCCCGGTGCCGCAGAACAGGATGTTCTGCCACTGTCCCGAGCGCAGCCCCTCCAGCAGCAGCCCTGTGAGCACGGCGGCGGAGCAGCCGCAGCCGGAGCCGCCACAATGGACGTCCTGGTCCTCCAGGTCGTAGAGCATCAGCCCGCAGTCGTTGTAGTTGGACAGCTCCACCCCGTCCTGGTCGAACAGCTTCACCACCAGGGCCTGGCCCAGCTTACCCAGGTCGCCGGTGACGATGAGGTCGTAGAAGCCGGAGGAGCGCCCCGTGTCCTTTACGATGGTGTCGTAGGCGGCAGGTGCCATAGCCGCCCCCATATTGTTGGCGTCCTTAATGCCCCGGTCCCGAACACGGCCCACGGTGACGTGGGTGACATACGGCCCCGGACCATTTTTCGCCAGCACCACCGCCCCGGCGGCGGTGGCGGTCCACTGGGCGGTGGGGGTCCGCTGGCCCCCGTATTCCAGAGGCGTCCGGTACTGCCGCTCCGCCGTGCAGAAGTGGCTGGAGGCCACCGCCCCCGTCCACTCCCCAAAGCCCCCGTCCAGCAGCAGGGCCGCCAGGGCCAGGCTCTCCGCCATGGTGGAGCAGGCCCCATAGAGTCCGAAAAAGGGGACGCCGGTGCTCCGGGCGGCGTAGGAGGTGGCGATGCACTGGTTCATCAGGTCGCCTCCAAAGAGGGCGTCCAGCGCCCCGGCAGGCTGTCCCGCCTGCTCCAAAGCCTGGGCCAGGGCCTGCTCCTGCATGACGCTCTCCGCCCGCTCCCAGGTCTTCTCCCCGAAATAGCTGTCCTGGGAGACAGAGCCAAAGCACCGCCCCAGCGGGCCCTGGCCCTCCTTTTTGCCCACCACGCTGCCCCAGCCCGCCACCGAGGGGGGGCAGGTCAGGGCAAAGGTCCGGCTGCCCTGTTTCTTCGTTTCCATCCACATTCGCTCCCTTCTGTGGAGGAAGTTTGCCCGGCGGAGCACAAATTATGCCCGTCCCTTCCAAACAGGCAAAAATCACCGCACAGGCCACGTAACAGGTCTGTGCGGCGATGTTTCAACATCAGAGGATATAGCTCAGCACCAGCGCCCCGGTGTTTTTCAGGCCGTCCAGGTGGGTGCGCTCGTAGCCGTGGCTGTTGGCGGTGCCGGGGCCGATGGCGGCGTGGCGGACGTCGTGCCCGGCCACCAGGGAGACGTTGGCGTCGGTGCCGTAGTGGGGGGTGAAGATGTCCATGACATAGTCCACTCCGTTGTCGATGGCCGCCCGGCGCAGCTCGCTGGTCATCTCCCAGTGGTAGGGATACCGGGAGTCCTTGGCAAAGATGGACACCTTCCGCTCGTCGGAGTTCTGTTCCGGGCCGGTGGGGGCGATGTCGATGGCCAGGATGTCCCGCACCCCCTCCGGCAGCCAGGAGGTGCCGTGGCCGATCTCCTCATACATGGAGAAGTAGGCCAGCACCTTCCGCCGTGGCATCAGGCCGTTGTCCTTCAGATATTTGATACATCCCAGGAGCACGGCGGCGCAGGCCTTGTCGTCCACGAAGCGGGACTTGACATAGCCGTTGGACAGGGTGAGCCGGGGCTCCAGAGCGATCACGTCCCCGGTCTCCACCCCCAGGGCCCTTGTCTCTGCAGCGGAGGACACCGGCTCGTCCAGGACCACGCAGACGTTCTTCCGGAAATCTCCCGCCGCCTGGCGCAGCTCCTCCTCGGTCACGTGGACGGAGTTGGGGGTGCGGCAGACAGTGCCGGTGTACACTGCCCCGTCCCGGGTGTGGACACGGACGTTCTCCCCCACGGAATAGAAGGGGTACAGCCCGCCCACCGGGCAGACGTTCAGGGTGCCGTCGGCGTTCACGTGGCGCACCATCAGGCCGATGTCGTCCAGGTGGGCGGTGATGACCAGGGGGTCCCCCTCGCCCCCAAGGTCGGCCAGGACACCTCCCTTGTGGGTGACATGGACCGGACAGCCCAGCGCCTCCAGCTGGGCAACGACGCAGTTTTGAACCTCACGGAATTGCCCGGTGGTGCTGTCGATGGCCAGCAGGGCCTGGAACCGCTCCAGGCAGTCGTTCATATCGATCTCGTACATAGAAAGCGCTCCTTTTTTTGCGGTCAGACCAGCCTACCCCGTCTGTTCAGAGTGCAGGCCTCACGTCACTTTTTGTATCGCTCGTAGGGGGTGGTTTTGGCGGCCTCCAGCTTGGCCTGGCGGCGGTTCTTCACCTCGTCGCTCATGGGCTGGATCTCCCCGGCGCGCTTCAGAGACTCCTTGGTCAGCAGCGGACCCACCAGCTCATAGATCAGCACGGCAAAGAGGGTGATGTTGCGGATCAGGCTGCCCTGCTCCCCCAGCTGCTGAGCGGTCACGCACATTCCCAGGGCGACCCCCGCCTGGGGCAGAAGGGTGATGCCCAGGTACTTGCAGATGGTATCGCTGCAATGGGTGCCCCTGGCAGAGAAGAACGCCCCCAGATACTTTCCGGCGGACCGGGTGATGATGTACACCAGGCCGATGAGCACGATGGTGATGTCGGTGAACACCCCCAGCTCCAGTTCTGCACCGGAGATGACGAAGAAGGCGGCAAACAGGGGGCTGGTCCAGCCGTCCGTCTTGTTCATGATCTCCCCGGACAGGGGGCAGAGATTGCAGAAAACAGTGCCCAGCATCATGCACACCAGCAGGGACGAGAAGCCGATGGTTACCGGGCCAACCTGGAACTCCAGCATGGAGAGGGCGGTGGTCAACAGCACAAAGGCGATGGACATATTCAGCCGGTTCGTGTTGGAGTTGAACAACTTCTCGATCTGGGTCAGCAGCCAGCCCATGACGGCTCCCAGAACCAGGGACAGGACGATCTCCAGCAGGGGGTTGACGATGATGGAGACGAGGTCCACCGTGCCGGTCACCAGCCCACGGGCAACGCCGAAGCTCACCGCAAACACCACCAGGCCCACGGCGTCGTCCAGGGCCACGATGGGCAGCAGCAGGTCCACCAGGGGACCCTTTGCCTTGTACTGCCGCACCACCATCAGGGTGGCCGCCGGTGCGGTGGCGGTGGCGATAGCGCCCAGGGTGATGGCCTGAGCCGGAGTCAGCGCTCCGTCGGTGGCAAAGCTGATGGCCAGCAGAGCGGCGTCCACGAACAGGGCCGCCGTCAACGCCTGTACGATGCCGATGACAAAGGCCTGCTTGCCCGTCTTTTTCAGCTGGGACAGCCGGAACTCGTTGCCGACGGAAAAGGCGATAAAGCCCAGGGCCACGTCGGAGATGACGCTCAGCTCCTCCACGCTGTCCATGGTGGGAAAGCCCAGCCCGGTGATGCCCAGGCGGCCCAGGCAGTAGGGGCCGATGAGGACACCGGCGATCAGATAAGCGGTGACAGAGGGCAGCTTCAGGGGCTTAAACAGCCGGGTCATCAGCAGTCCTGCCAGAGCGGCAACAGAGAGTGACAGCAAAACGGAAACCATATCATTCATTCCTCCCAAAATTGGGGCAAGCCGTGACTGGTCAAGTGCTTTGCTTCCCGGCTTGCCCATTGCGTTCAGCCTGATAGTATAGCACACTTTGCCAGAGGAAGGAAGAAAATCATTGCCCTCCAATTTCAACAAAAAAAGGAGGACGGAACCGTTTTCCTGTGAAAGAATGCACAGAATCCAACGAAATAGGGGAGGCTGCGCTTTTGTGCAGCCTCCCCTCTGATGGGTCGCCGTTGGCGGGCGTTTTTACCGCTGTCCCTTGTCGTAGGGGATGCCCTCTGCCTTGGGCGCTCTGGACTTCTTGGAAGTGAAGGCCAGGACGATCAGGGTGACCAGGTAGGGCAGCAGACGGTAGAAGTAGGAGCTGATGCCCAAATTGCTCAGCACCTCGATGCTGGAGTAGGAGGCGGCGATGTACTTGAACAGGCCGAACAGCAGAGCGGCGCCGGCGATATTCAGCGGCTTCCAGTTGCCGAAGATCATAACGGCCAGGGCCAGGAAGCCGAAGCCAGCCACGTCGCCGTTGGCGGAACAGCCTGCGGTGGTCAGAGCGTAGACGAAGCCGCCCAGACCCGCCAGTGCGCCGGAGATGGTGGTACCGGCATACCGCATCACATACACGTTGATGCCCAGGGAGTCCGCCGCCTGGGGATTTTCGCCGCAGGAGCGGAGGCGCAGGCCAAACCGGGTCTTGTACAGCAGGATGGAGAGAATCACGAACAGGAGGATACAGACATAGGTGGCCAGATACACCTTGTTGATGAGGATCTCCAGGATGGGGTTCAGCTCCGTGGTGCTGTCGATGCCCAGGGTGGACTTCTTAATCATGAACCAGCTGGCGGCGTCGCCCTCGGCCATGTAGAGGGTGCTCTGGTTGGCCAGGATACGGATGAGGAAGAGCACCAGAGCGGGGGCCATCAGGTTCAGTGCAGTGCCGCCGATGGTCTGATCCGCCTTCAGGTTGACCGAGGCGAAGCTCAGCAGCAGAGAGAAGACCGCACCCAGGAGGGCGGCCACCAGCATGGCCAGCAGCTCAAAGCCCTGTAAAGCCAGCCAGTCGCCGTTGGCCTTGGCCTCGGCGAACCAGCCCCACTCCTGCACCACACGGACGAACCACACGCCCACGAAAGCGCCGAAGATCATAATGCCTTCCAACGCCAGGTTGACGATGCCGCTGCGCTCGGCAAACACACCGGCCAGGGCGACGATCATCAGGGGAACGGCATATAGCAGCGTTTTTTGAATCAGGTCTACCATGATCAATCGTCTCCTTTCTCAGTCTGTTGAACCGCAGCGTCCGGTTCTGCGCTCTCTCCTGTGGGAGGTGCGGCGTCCGCCGCAGTCGTGGCTGCCGCTGTGGGCTCGTCTTTGTGCTTCTTCCGGGCGGTAAGCAGCTGCTTGATGACCAGGGAGAAGGCGCTCAGATAGACGATGACAGCGATGATGACGTCGGTGATGTACTCGTTATAGGCAGTCAGGTTGGTCAGCTGCAAGCCACAGATGTCCAGCATGGACATGAACATGGCAGTGAAGATGACGCCGATGGGGTTGTTGGCCGCCAGCAGGGCCACAGGGATGCCGTTGAATCCGGCGTCCGGGAGGGACTGATAGGTGGACCAGAAGAACTCGGTGTTGCCGGAGAGGTAGTAGAGGGATGCGCCTACGCCTGCCAGACCACCGGCAATGGCCATAGACAGGACGATGTTCCGCTTGTCGGAGATGCCGGCATACCGGGCGGCGTGGCGGTTGCTGCCGCAGGCCTTGAGCTGATAGCCCATGGTGGTCTTGCTCATGAGGATGTAGACCAGGATGGCCATGACGATGGCAATGACGATGCCGCCGTTGACCTGGGAGTCAGGGAAGATGCTGTCCAGCCCCATCTTGGCGGTGGCCACCCCGTTGTAGCTGGTCTTGTAGATATAACCGGTCTTGCCGGACTCCAGGGTGTTGCGCAGGGCGCTGCCGTCAAACATCCAGGTGACCAGGTTGGCGGCGATCCAGTTGCACATGATGCAGGCCAGCACCTCGTTGATGTTCAGGTAGGCCTTGACCAGTCCGGGGATGGCGCCCCAGATGGCGCCCGCCAGCATACCGGCCAGGAAGGCCAGCAGCCACACCAGCCAGGCAGGGGCAGTGCCGCCCTCATACAGGGTGGAGGTGGAGGTGGGGATGCTCAGGGCCACATACAGGGTGGCGGCGGTGCCCATCAGGTACTGTCCGGGAGCGCCGATGTTGAACAGGCCGGTCTTTTGGGCGATGGCCACGGAGAGGCCGGTCATGATTAGCGGGAAGGCCCGGAAGAGCATATTGCCCAGGTTGGTGGAGTTGAAGCCGAAGGTCAGGTTGCCTGCGGCGTCACGGCCGGTGCTGAATAGGCCGCCGAACACCAGCTGGATACCCTCGCCCACGCTGTTGATGCCCAGGGATGAGGTAGATGCGCCTACGATGACGATGATGATGCTGCCCACGACCATGCCGATGATGATCGAGAGGATGGAGGACAGGACTGTCTTGACGCCGTCCTTGGCGTACAGGTTGGAAAGCCGCTCTTTCATGCGCCCTTGGCCTCCTTTCCGGTCTGACGTTTCGCTCCGGCCATGTAGAGGCCCAGCTCCTGAACATTTGTCTTTTTCGGGTCGAGCTCGCCCACGATCTCACCCTCGTACATGACCAGGATGCGGTCGCTCAGGCTCATGACCTCGTCCAGCTCCAGGGAGACCAGCAGCACGGCGTGGCCCGCATCCCGGGCCGCCACCAGCTGTCCGTGAATGTACTCGATAGCGCCCACGTCCAGACCGCGGGTGGGCTGGACGGCCATGATAAGGGGCTTGTCCCGGTCCAGCTCACGGGCAATGATCGCCTTCTGCTGGTTGCCGCCGGACATGCTTCTGGCGGTGGTGATGGAGCCCTGTCCGGAGCGGACGTCATACTGCTCGATGAGCCGATCAGAGTATTCCCGCACGGCGGGGGCGTTGATAAAGCCGAAATGCTGGAACTGAGGCTCCTGGAACCGCTGGAGGACCATGTTCTGCTCCAGGGTGAAGTCCAGGATCAGGCCGTGCTTGTGCCGGTCCTCGGGGATATGGCTCATATTCTCTCCCCGCTGACGGATGGTGGCGTGGGAGATGTCCTTCCCGCAGAGGGTGACGGTGCCGCCGGAGCTCTTCTCCAGGCCGGTCAGGCCGTAGACCAGCTCGCTCTGGCCGTTGCCGTCGATGCCGGCGATGCAGACGATCTCGCCCGACCGCACGTCGAAGGAGACGCCGTTGACGGCGTTGCGCTTGTGGGTGGTGGAGGGGACGGTCAGGTTCTCCACATGGAGGACGGTGTCCGTAGGCTTCGCCTCGTCTTTGACCACCTCCAGCTGCACCGGGCGGCCCACCATCATGTTGGACAGGCTCTGCTTGTCGGTGTCCTTGGTGTCCACGGTGCCGATGTACTTGCCCTTCCGGAGGACGGTGACCCGGTCTGCCACCTGCATGATCTCGTTGAGCTTGTGGGAGATGAACAGGATGCTCTTGCCCTCGTCGGTGAAGGCCCGCATGGTGATGAGCAGCTCGTCGATCTCCTGGGGAGTGAGGACGGCGGTGGGCTCGTCAAAAATCAGGATCTCGTTGTCACGGTACAGCATCTTCAGGATCTCCACCCGCTGCTGCATACCCACGGTGATGTCCTCCACCTTGGCGTCGAGATCGACCTTCAGGCCGTACTTCTCGGAGATGGCCTCCACCTTTTTCCGGGCCTCCTTTTTCTGGAGGAAGCCCATCCTGGTGGTCTCTGCGCCGAGGATGATGTTATCCAGGACGGTGAACACCTCGATGAGCTTGAAGTGCTGGTGGACCATGCCGATCCCCAGGGTGGTGGCGTCGTTGGGGTCGTTGATCTTGACCTCCTGGCCGTTTTTCTTAATGATGCCCTTCTCCGGCTGATACAGACCGAAGAGGACACTCATCAGCGTGGATTTTCCCGCACCGTTTTCACCTAACAGCGCATGAACCTCCCCCCGGCGGAGCTGGAGGGTGATGTCGTCGTTGGCGATAATGCCGGGAAACTCCTTTGTGATATGGAGCATCTCAATGACATTGTCTGGTTGCACAGTTTTCATCCCTCTTTCCTGTGTTGCCACGTTATAGAATGCATTTCAAATTTTAACGAAAATTGCAAGTGCAAGTTGAACACATCCGCGAAAAATTTTTAATAGAGTC
>JAJQEM010000089.1 GCA_021201635.1 Clostridiales bacterium
ACTCTATTAAAAATTTTTCGCGGATGTGTTCAACTTGCACTTGCAATTTTCGACCTAATTCCATCAAACGATAACAGCACATTTGATTGGATATATCGAATTGTGTTCAATCCTACGGAAACCGTTAAGGACGGGAAGGAAATCACCGTTTTATTTGGAGCAGGATCAGTTTCAATCAATGGAATAAACGATAACGCTGCTGATGAAACGGATTATTCCGATATATTGGAGTGGGCTGAAAGCAAGTATAATTTTTTCAATTATGAGCTTCAGCCGATAGAACAAGATAAAATCATAAGGGAGTGTTTTGCAACACTCCCGAGACCGTCTGTCAAACAACCCATGGAAATATCAAAAAGAGGACGAATCCTGCCCCAGCCGTACATCCTCCCGGCGCACCCTGTCCCAGGAGAATCCGTTCACCAGCTCTCTCGCAGAGATCGCCTCCGGACGGTCAATAAGCCCCGCCCAGAAGGCCAGTCGGCCCACCACCGACTCCGGGGCCTGATGCGATGCACGGATAGCGCCCAAGTCCAGGTCTTTGTCCCGCTTGGACAGCCGCCGCCCATCGCCAGAGAGCAGCAGGGGGACGTGGGCGTAGTCCGGGTGAGGAAATCCCAGTACCTCCTGGAGCCAGAGCTGCCGGGGGGTGGAGGGGAGCAGGTCACGGCCCCGCACCACCTGAGTGACTCCCGCCAGCCCGTCGTCCACCACTACCGCCAGCTGGTAGGCGTGGACGCCGTCCGACCGGCGGAGGATAAAGTCCCCGCAGTCCCGGGCCAGGTTCTCCCGGTAAGCGCCCTGGAGCCGATCTATGAAGGAGATCTCCCGGTCCGGGACACGGATGCGCAGGGCTGGACGGCGGAGGGCCGCCTTACGGGCCCGCTCCTCCGGGGACAGGTCCCGGCAGGTGCCAGGGTAGAGAGGAGTGCCATCGGAGGCGTGAGGGGCAGAGGCGGCGTGCAGCTCACCCCGGGTGCAGAAGCAGGGATAGAGAAGCCCACGCCCCTGCAGAAGGTCCAGATAATGGGCGTAGAGCTCCCGGCGGCGGCTTTGGCAGCAGGCGGTCTCTCCGTCTATCCCGCCCTCGTCCCAGTCCAGCCCCAGCCAGCGGAGATCGTACTCCACCTGCCGGGCGTAGTCAGGACGACACCGCTCCGGGTCCAGGTCCTCGATCCGCAGGAGCATCCGTCCGCCCGCAGACCGGACGGACAGCCAGGCCAGGAGACAGGAGAAGGCATTGCCCAGGTGCATCCGCCCGCTGGGGCTAGGGGCAAAGCGGCCTGTGATAGTTGACATAACAATCCCTCCTGACGAACAAACTGACGGACAGGGAAACCGGCCCCCGCAGGAGCGGGAGCCGGTCAGTTTTATGACAAATGTGACAACAGGGACGAAGCTCAATACTTCTTGCAGACAGGAGCATTGGCGGCGGCGGACTCGGGGTCGAACCACACCAGATTGTTACCGGTCTGCTTGTCGAACAGCTGGAGCAGGTCGGCGGGGAAGGTGAAGTTGACTGTCTTGGTGGTGCCGTCGATCAGACCCTGATCCAGGCCCACAGTGGAGACCACCAGAACCACCTCGTCGCCGTTGCAGTCGGTGTGCAGATGCAGGGAGGAACCCATCATCTCGCAGACCTCCACGCTGGCGCTCAGGCCGCCCTCGCCCAGGGTGACGTGCTCAGGACGGATACCGGCGACGATGTCGCAGGGCTGCTGATTGTTGGTGCGAAGAGCCTTCTGATGCAGCTCGGACAGCTCAAAGTCGGTGCCTTTGATCTGGGCGTAGTACTTACCCTGCTTGACAATCAGTTTGGCATCGTTGAAGAAGTTCATCTGCGGGGTACCGATGAAGCCTGCCACGAACAGGTTCACGGGGCAGTTGAACAGCTCCTGGGGAGTGCCGATCTGGTTGACAAAGCCGTCCTTCATGATGACGATCCGGTCGCCCAGGGTCATGGCCTCGGTCTGGTCATGGGTGACGTACATGAAGGTGGTGTCGATCCGCTTGCGCAGCTTGATGATCTCAGCACGCATCTGGTTCCGCAGCTTGGCGTCCAGGTTGGACAGAGGCTCGTCCATCAGGAACACCTTGGGCTCACGGACGATAGCACGGCCGATAGCCACACGCTGACGCTGGCCGCCGGAGAGGGCCTTGGGCTTCCGGTCCAGATACTGGGTGATGCCCAGAATCTCTGCGGCCTCTTCCACCTTCTTGTCGATCTCGGCCTTAGGGACCTTCTTCAGCTTCAGAGCGAAGGCCATATTGTCCCGCACGGTCATGTGGGGATACAGAGCGTAGTTCTGGAAGACCATTGCGATGTCGCGGTCCTTGGGAGCCACGTCGTTGACCAGGTGATCATCGATGTACAGCTCGCCCTCGGAGATCTCCTCCAGACCGGCGACCATACGAAGGGTGGTGGACTTACCGCAGCCAGAGGGGCCGACCAGGACGATAAACTCCTTATCGGCGATCTCCAGGTTGACGTCATGGACGGCGGTAACCTTGTTGTCATAGATTTTCTTCAGGTTTTTCAGTTTAACAGTTGACATTGCTTCCGACTCTGACAGAAGAGCATCCGCAGCTTCTGCCTCAGCGCTGTGTGCTTTATCACAGAGCCATTACGACAGGTCTCCACACTGCCGCACCGCGAGCCTTGCGGGGATGATTGACCTCCTCTTTGAATGTACGCCGACCATATCGTGGAGTGGCCGATGCCATGGGGATGATATATATTCCGGGGCAGCGCCCCAAAATACCACCAGAAAGGGTATTGGGAAAAGAGTTTCCCATTCCACAGGACTATCATACCGAAAAATGCGTAAAAAGTCAATCAAATTTTGTGGGGATTTTGATAAAAATCGTTCTGACTGCCGGTGCAACAAGTTGGTCCGGAGCATATTGCTCCGGACCGTCAGCCATTACCCCAGATATTCCATAGGGTCTACCAGCACGCCGTCCTTTTTCACGGCGAAGTGCACCCAGCCACCTTCGTTGGACTCTCCGGCGGCGGTCTCCCCCACGGTGCCGATGACCTGTCCGGCGGAGACCTTGTCTCCCTGCCGGACGGCCACCTCCTCAGACAGGTTCCCGTAGAGGGTCATCAGTCCGTCCCCGTGGTTGAGGGTGATGACGGTGCCCAGAAGGGGGTCGCTCTCAATAGAAAGCACCTCTCCGTCCAGGGCGGCATAGACCTCCTCGCCCACCTCGGCGGCCAGGTCCACCCCGTTGTGAGTGCGCCAGTCCTCCAGGGCGGCGTTGTAGGTCAGCTCGCTGTCAGAGAAGGCGGCCACCGCCTCCCCGGAGACGGGTGCGGTAAAGCTATCCTCCGTCTCCGCCGTCTGAACCGTTTCCTCTGCCACCGTCTCCGTCACCGGCTCTGTCTCCGCCTGGACGGCCTCCGCTGCAGGCTCCACCGCCTCTACGGTCTCCTGGCTCTCCTGAGCCGGCTCCTGGGCGGCCTCCTCTGCGTCGTCGTCAGCGGCCTCCTGGGCGGGCTCCTCCTGCGCTTCCGCCTCCTGCTCCGCAGCCTCGGCCAGTGCGTCAGCGATTTGTTCGGCGGCCTCCTGGTCGTCAGCGTCCCCTGTCTCCGTCTCTACCTCCACCTCTGCCGGGGCGTTGGCTGCCACAGACGGGGTCTCTGTCTCCAGCTCCTCCCCGGCCAGCCACCAGAGATAGTACCCGGAGCCGCCGATGGCAAGGACACACAGCAAAAGCACCATGTAGAAGCCCTTGCCCAGGAGAAAATCGCCCACTCGGCGCATAAATGGTTTCTTCTTCATGTGAAAACACCTCCGAACCTCAGTATCACCGGGTCCGGAGGTGTTTATTCACAGGTTTGCCAATTTTTGCCCAGCCAGCCAGTCTTGAAGCTCGGCCAGGTCCGGGGCGATATGTACGTGAGGCACGGAGGAAAAGGCGTCAGCGGGGGTGGTGCCGTTGCAGACAGCGGCGAAGTCCAGCCCCGCCCGGTGAGCGGTCTCTGCGTCGATGAGGGTGTCCCCCACGAACAGCACCGCCTCCCGCCGGAGGTTCAGCCGCTCCAGAGCCAGGAGCGCTCCCTCCGGGTCGGGCTTGGGCCGTTGAATGTCTTCCCCGCCGATGCAAAGGCTCAGCCGATCAGACAGTCCATAGTGGTCAAAGACCCGCAGAATGGTGGTATGCCGTTTTGTGCTCACCACTGCCACCCGGACGCCCTCGGCGTTGAGCCAGTCCAGCAGCTCTACCGCCCCGGGAGAGAGTCGGGTCTGGGACACCTGGAGGGGGTCGGCGATGCGGACATAGCACCTGCGAAATTCCGCCCGGTGGCCCACATCCCCGTCCCCGGAGAGCAGGGTGTAGGCGTCCTCCAGGGTCATGCCGATGGCGCGGCACACCGCCTCCCCGTCGGGCCGGGGCAGGCCCATCTCCTCAAAGGCCCCATAAAATCCTGCCTGGATGCACTGCGTCGCATCCCCCAGGGTGTAGTCAAAGTCAAAGAAAACGCCCTCGTAGAAGGCCATAGTCATCCCCTCCTCAGATGCTATGATACCGGGAGCGGGGTGGGTTGTCAAGCGGGACAACACCTTTCAGCGGATTCGCCGAAGGATTTCCGCATATTGGCAATGCCTGCCGCACTCCCTCAGTCGCCTTGCGGCGACAGCTCTACCGCCTGCGGCGGCACTTCGCCTCACAGAGGGAGCCAAGAAAAGCGGTTTCCCCTCACTCCACCCGGTTTTCCAGTGCATCGCCCTGTTGAAAGGCCAGGGCGTTTTCCAGGGTGGTCTCCGCAATGGCCCGGAGGGCGGTGTGGGTGAAGAAGGCCTGGTGACTGGTGACGATGACGTTGGGGTAGGAGAGCAGCAGGGCCACCTTGTCGTTTGCCAAGATGTCGTCCGACAGGTCCTCAAAGACCTGCTCCTCCTCATTTTCATACACGTCCAGTCCCACCGCCCCGAACCGGTGCCGCCGGAGCTGGTCTAAAAGGGCGTCCGTGTCGATGAGCTGGCCCCGGCTGGTGTTCACCAAAATGGCGGTGTCCTTCATCCACCCCAGGGTCTCCCCGTTTAGCATATGGTAGTTGTCCTCTGTCAGGGGGCAGTGGAGGCTCACCAGGTCGCTCCGCTGGAGCAGTTCCTTCAGGCCCACATAGGTCACAAGCCCCTCCAGCGCCGGGTTGTGCCAACTGTCGCAGCCCAATACCTCCATGCCAAAACCGTGGCAGATGCGGGCCATGGCTGCGCCGATCCTGCCAGTGCCCACGATGCCTGCCGTTCCCCCGTGGAGGTTCCGGCCCAGCAGACCGTCCAGGGCGAAATTGTTGTTGCGCACCTTGATATAGGCCTTGTGGATGTGGCGGCAGCCCGCCAGGGCCAGGGCCATGGCAAACTCCGCCACCGCCTCCGGGCTGTACCCAGGCACCCGGAGAACGGTAATGCCCAGTTCCCTTGCCGCCTGTACGTCCACATTGTTGTATCCGGCGCAGCGAAGCAGCACCAGCTTTACTCCAGCCTCTGCCAAGCGTTCCAGCACCGGGCGGCCACAGTCGGCGTTGACGAAGATGCACACCGCCTCATAGCCCCAGGCCAGGGCCGCCGTGGGCTCCTCCAGGTTGGCGGGCTGGAAGTCGATGGAGCAGTCGCTCCCTTCCTTCGCCGCCAGGGGGTCAAAGTACAGGTGGTCGTAGTCTCTTGCACCGTAAAACAAAATTTTCATGGGGCAGCACTCCCTTCTCAGATCAGTCTGCCCCAATGCGGCGGCCTTTAAGCGGCCTCGCCCCTCATTTCCTGGCGGGCCTCCCGCTCCGTGTCGGCGGAGAACAGGAACCGTCCCTCCCGGGAATAGACCTCGATATGCTCCCTTACATGGCGAAATTCCACTTCCATCACAAAGCCCTCCTTCTGGGAGCGCCTAAAACGCTTCCCCTGTCTGATGGTCTTATGATAACAGGTTCAAGGTCCTATAAAACGGACTTTGAGCGGAGCGGACGAAAAAATCCCCGCCATGGCGGCGGGGATTTTCAGCCAGTGGTCAAACGAAAGTGCCTTAAAACAATTGCAGCTTTGCTCACAGACAGTGCGCACTCAAGGGCCTGCAAACGGGTTTCCTCTCGCTGGTCACTTTCCGGCGCTGGCGGGAGGTTTCAGCTCACCCACTTCTCCATGGCGGCGTCTACCATGCGCACGCAGAGCGCAACCTGCGGCTCATCCTCCGGTACCAGATTGTACAGCGGCTCCCGCACGCCGCCCACGTCGATGCCCTCCCGGCGGCGGAGGATCTCCTTGATGACGGCGTACATATTGCCCTTCGTGGCACAGGTGGCATAGATGATGTTGTCAACGTCGTATTGCAGGGCTCTGGCGCTGGGGATGTCCCCGGCCTTCACCAGGTCGAACAGCTTCAGGTACAGCTCCGGCATATAGCCGTAGGTGCCGCCGATGCCCCCGTCGGCCCCCATGGCCAGGCCAGAGACCAGCTGCTCATCCGGACCGTTGAACACCACAAAGGGGCGTCCGTTGCGGGTACCCTCGTCCTTGAACATCTGGATATCCTGGACCGGCATGGAGGAGTTCTTGACAGCGACCACGTTGGGATTTTTCAGCATCTCCCGGAACAGGGGCATGGTCAGGCCCACCCCGGCCAGCTGGGGGATGTTGTAGATGACAAAGTCAGTGTTGGGGGCGGCCTCGCTCATGTCGTTCCAGTATTTTGCAATGGCGTAGTCAGGCAGGTGGAAATAGATGGGGGGAATGGAGGCGATGGCGTCCACCCCCAGGCTCTCTGCATGACGAGCCAGCTCCACGGAATCCCGGGTGTTGTTGCAGGCAATGTGGGCGATCACCGTCAGCTTGCCCTCGGCGGCCTCCATGACGTTCTCCAGCACCAGCTTGCGCTCGGCCACAGATTGATAGATACACTCGCCGGAAGAACCGCCCACATAGACGCCCTTGACTCCCTTTGCCGTCAGATGACGGGTCAGCGCCCGGACAGCGGCGGGGGAGATGTCCCCGTTTTTGTCGTAGCAGGCATAGAAAGCGGGGATGATACCCTGGTATCTGGTGATGTCCTTCATGTTCAGTCTCCTTTTCCTAATCTGGTCGTTGAATGGGACAGGCCAATCGGGGGAGGTGCGGCACAGCACCTCCCCCACTGGCATTGTTGTTACGGGAGGGCTCACAGCGGGAGGGGCGCAGGGCTCAGCCCTTGACAGCTCCCATGGTGATGCCCTGGGTGAAGTACTTCTGGAAAATCAGGAACACGGTGATAATGGGCACGGCGGCCAGAGCTGCGCCGGCCATGAGGATACCGAAATCGGTGGAGCTCTCACCCTGGAGGGTGGAGATGCCGACTGCGATGGAGTAATTTGCACTGCTGGTCAGCATGATCAGCTGAGTGAAGTAGTCGTTCCAGCTGTTGATGAAGGTGAAGATGGCCAGTGCGCCGATGCCCGGCTTGATGAGGGGCATCACGATCTGCACAAAGGTCTGGGCCTCGCCTGCCCCGTCGATGCGGGCGGCCTCCAGCATTTCGCCGGGCACGCCCTCACAGAACTGCTTCATCAGGAACACGCCGAAGGGCCAGCCCACAGTGGGCAGGATGACGGCCCACAGGGTGTTGTACAGCCCCATGGCGGAGATCTCACGAATCAGGGGGATGAGGATGACCTGCTTGGGCAGGGCCATGGCGCAGACGATCAGGGTGAACACGGCACCCCGGCCAATAAACCGCTTCTTGGCGATGGCGTAGCCCGCCATAGCTGCGGTCACACAGGTCAGGAGCATGGCCATGACCGACATGAACACGCTGTTGACCAGCCAGCGGATGGCGGCGGGCACCGTCGGCCCCTCAATGTCGCCGATGGTGAACAGAGGCGCCGTCCGGGAGGAGAACAGCTTCTCAAAGTTGGTCGTCACCCACTCGGTGGGCCACCAGACCGTGTCGGTGGCGTAGATGTCGGTGGTGGGCTTGAATGCGCCCGTGATGATCCAGTACAGGGGAAACAGAAACAGAATTGCAAAGATAATCAGCACGATCAGGGAGACAATCCTGTATGCGCTGGGATGCTTACTTTTCACACTTGAATTCATACCGACACCCCCTCACTTTTCCTCGGCCAGCTTGAACTGCAGAGCAGACAGCAGGGCGATGAAGATGGCCAGGATTACGCCCATGGCGTTGCCGTAGCCCAGACGGTAGAGCTTGAACGCAGTGTAGTAGATGTAGTACATGACTGTGTTGGTGGAGTTGGTGGGTCCGCCGGAGGTCAGCAGCTGGATCAGGGCGAAGCACTGGAAGCTGTTGATGGTGGTGATGACCAGGATGTAAAGAGTGGTGGGCATCATCTGGGGCCACTTGATCTTCCAGAACACCTGGAGGTCGGTGGCACCGTCCACCTGGGCGGCCTCGGTCAGGGAGACGTCCACGTTGCCCAGAGCGGACACGTAGAGGACGATGGGCTGGCCGACGGAGGTGGTCAGCAGGATGACGATGATACAGGCCAGAGCAGTGCTGGGGTCGCCCAGCCAGTTCACGTTGCCGTCAATGACGCCCAGATTGGTCAGCACGTCGTTGAGCACGCCGGTCCGGTAGTTGTAGATCCACTTCCAGACCACAGTGACAGCCACGGAGCCGGTGACCACCGGCAAATAGAAGATGCAGCGGAAAAGGGAGAGCAGAGGGCCTCTCAGCTTGTAGATCACTGAGGAGACCCACAGGGAGAACACACAGGTCACCGGGACGCTGACCACCACGATGATAAAGGTGTTCAGCAGGGCTTTGCGGAAAATCTCGTCGTTGAACAGCTCCACATAGTTGGCGAAGCCGATAAAGACGTCCTCTCCGTTTGCGGTCAGGTTGGCATCAAAGAAGGAGGTGTAGATGCACAGGATCATGGGAAGGATCACGAAGCCGACGAAGAAGATCAGGCTGGGCAGCATAAAGAGATAACCGGAGATCGTCTCTCTGCGCACCAGCGCCCGACTCATGGTCGGCTGGTTTTTGCTTCTTGCCAAGGAAAACGCCCCTCTCTTAAAGAAACGATTTCAGGGAAAACGGGGGCTCAAATCGGCCCTGTATTCCCCCGCCTGTGTAAAAACACCCCACCCCCGCGCATTGCGGGGATGGGGTGCGCGACCCATCAGACAGTTATAGACGGTTTCGCTTTGCTTGCAGGCGCAGATTACTCGGAGACACCGTTGTCTGCGTTGGTGGCGTAGGTCTCTACGGCCTCGGCCACGTCGCCGCCGGCGCCGATGACTTGGAGCATATTCCACCACTGATAACGGGCAGCAGTCCAGTTGGTGGTGACCTGATAGTAGTCGCCCAGGTACTGCATCAGAATGTTGTACTCGTTCATGATCTCGTTGTCGGCCCAGATGTCGGAGATGTCCACGGTGCCATCGACCACGGTGTCACGGACGGCGAAGTAGTTGGCAGCGGTCACGGCGTCAGCAGTGGCCTCGGAGTCGCACATATACTGGATGAACAGCTTGGCAGCAGCGATCTTGGCGTCGTCGCCGTTGTCGAAGATGCCAAAGCCCCAGATACCGCCGCACAGCTCGGGATCAGAGCCATCCTCGGTGGGGAATGCCATGAACAGGATCTCGTCGCCGTTCAGGGTCAGGCCGGAGCCGGTGCCTGCGCTGTTGGGATCCAACTGCTGAGCGATGTTCCAGCAGAAGGCCACATTCAGAGAGCCCTGATAGAACTGGGCGATCTCGTCGCCGCCGACGATGGAGGCGTCAAACTCGATGCCTTCGCAGGCCACCAGAGCCTCAAGGGCCTTGATGTTCTCCTCGGAGTTCCAGGTGTAGGAGGTGTGGTCCTCGCTGGCGAAGGTGCCGCCGTACAGGTTGTTGACGAGGGCGCGGGTGCCCTGGTCGCCGCCCTGGCCGCCGCAGTAGACAGCGCCCACGGTAGCGCCGGTGTACTCATAGACGGCCTGGATCGCTGCGAAGAAGTCCTCGCTGGAGTTCCACAGGTGGGTCTCCTCGTCCAGGTACTGCATAGCGCCGGCAGCCTCAAATACGGTCTTGTTGATGGCCATGCAGTGAGCGGTCATGACCAGAGGATACTCGTAGACAGCGCCGTCGTCGCCATAGCAGGCGTCCAGAGCGGCGGAGTTGATCTCAGCGATGTCGGTGTCATCCAGCAGGTCGGAGATGTCCACCATGTAGCCGCTGGCGCCCCAGTCGGCCACCAGACGCTCGGGGCCTTCCATGATCAGGTCAGGAGCTTCGCCGGCGGCGAGGGCGGTGTTGACCTTCTCATCACCGTTGGTGTAGTCCAGATACTCCACGGTGACGGAGATGCCGGTGGCCTCGTAGAAGCCCTCCACCAGTTCATTGACGGTGGTTTCATCGCCCCAGTTGCCGATGGGATAGGTCCAGAGGGTGATGGAGTCGGCAGCCTCGACGTCGCCGGTCTCCTTGACCTCAGCGTCGGCCTCGGCGTCAGCCTCGTCCTCAGCCTCGGCGTCAGCCTCTTCCTCATCGGTTCCGGACTCTTCCTCAGCGGTGGTGGAATCGCTGGTATCATCGGTCGCAGTGTCGTCAGAGCTGCTGCCGCATGCTACCAGAGACAGGGCCATAAGCATGGCCAGCACCAGAGCAAGGATCTTCTTCATGTTTTGTCCTCCTTTTTAAGATGATAATGTCGCAGCACAGAGGCTGCCATGTACCAGAGGGGATAGGGCCCCTCACTGAAACAAATTATATATAATTCCTTTCTGTATGTCAAGGTGTTTTTAAAAAATTTTTCAAGAAATCGAGAATTTGAAAAAAATTTCAATCCCCTGTGGCTTCTGCTTGACATTTCCCAATCTGACAGGTAGACTGGACAGAGAAAAAACCGAAAATTGCAAGTGCAAGTTGAACACATCCGCGAAAAATTTTTAATAGA
>JAJQEM010000135.1 GCA_021201635.1 Clostridiales bacterium
GGTCTTGTGCGCCCTTTTTGGGTATCGTGCTTCGATTACAATGTTTCAACCTTCCTCCTATTTGTCTCCCCGAACGCCAAAAACGTCCATGCCCGAGGGCATGGACGTAGTGCGGCCTTGCAGCATCCCGTCTTTCCCCGCAGCACAGCTTTGGCGTCAGTCTGATGTCGGGGATATGGTAGCATAAACCAAAAGAAAGCGCAAGAGGATTGATGGAAAAAATGGAGCGTTCGCCTTACAGCAGGGGCACCGCCGCATCACGGCAGGCCTGGATGGTCTCCGGGTCCCAGACGGAGGACTGCACCTCGCCGATGTGGGCCTTGCCCAGCAGGAGCATACACAGCCGGGACTGACCAATGCCGCCGCCGATGGTCTGGGGCAGCTCGCCCTTTAAGAGCATTTTGTGAAACATCAACTCCCGGCGGTTGTCGCAGCCTGCGGCGGTGAGCTGACGGTCCAGAGCCGCCGGGTCCACCTGGATGCCCATGGAGGACACCTCGAAGGAGCAGCCCAGCACCTCGTTCCAGAACAGGATGTCCCCGTTCAGGCTCCAGTCGTCGTAGTCCGGAGCACGGCCGTCATGGGGCTTGCCGGAGCGGAGAGGCCCGCCGATCTGGCTGACGAACACCGTCTTGTACTGCTGGACGAATTTGTTCTCCCGCTCCTTGGGAGTCAGGTCAGGGTAGAGGTCCTCCAGCTCCTGGCTGGAGATGAAGGTCACCTTGTCGCAGAGGGGGGGTCACGGCGCACATCTGGCCGTAGATGTTGCGCAGGATGTTCTGGGTGTCGCAGATGGCCCGGACGATGGCCCGCACCACCGTATGGAGGTATTCCTCCGTCCGGTCCCGGGGGGCGATTACCTTTTCCCAGTCCCACTGGTCCACATAGACCGAGTGGAGATTGTCCAACTCCTCGTCCCGGCGGATGGCGTTCATGTCGGTGACCAGACCGGTGCCCACCTGGAAGCCGAAGCGGTACAGAGCCATCCGCTTCCACTTGGCCAGGGAGTGGACCACCTGGGCATCCCGCCCGGTGAACGGGATGTCGAAGGAGACGGGGCGCTCCACCCCGTTCAGGTCGTCGTTCAGGCCGGATGCGGCCTCCACGAACAGAGGAGCGGAGACCCGCCGCAGATTCAGCGCCCCGCACAGGTGGTCCTCAAACAGCCGCTTGATGAGGCCGATGGCCTTCTGGGTGTCGTAAAGGTTTAAAATCGGGGTGTAACCCTGGGGAATACAGTTCAGATTGGACATAGCAGACAGCTCCGTTTCTCATGAGACTTCTCTCAACCGGGCGGATGTCACAGACCGCCCACCGCCCTCTATGGTATCACGGCAGGGCGGCGGTGTCAAATGGGAAAGGGAGATTTTTCTGGCGGTGTCCCGCCTGCTCACTCCAGATTGAGCCGCTTTGTCAGCACCCACTGGGTCACGGCCCAGAACACGGCGCTCCAGACCAGGAAAAAGACGGTATATCCGACAGCTCCCGCCCTTGTATACACGATCATGGTGTCCAGGACGGAGGTGGAGCGGAGGGTGATGGTCGCTGTCCAGCTCTCCACCACGCTGAGGCCGAACCAGGCCGCCACCATCCCCACTGTCCGGTGGGCGGGCAGGAGCTGGCCCAGGGAAATGCTGGCATAGACCTGGAGGATCGCCGTCAGCAGCATAGCCAGCAGCGTCACCCCCGCCTGAACCATTTTCCCCACCGTCTCCCCGTCGGAAAACAGCTCCGCCAGAAAGTCGAACACCTCGCTCCAGTCGATGCCGGAGATACCGGCGCTGACCAGAAGCAGCAGGAGCCAGGAGAACACCATCACGCCTCCGGAGATCACCGTCCAGACCAGGGCGGGGATGCACTTGCCCGCCAGAATCTGCCAGGGGCGGACGGGCAGCGTATGGAGAAGATAGCCCTCCTCCCGGAAGATGCCGTTGTAGAACCGCTGTATGTTGAGTACGGTGGTGATGAGGACGACGGCGAAGAAGAACAGCACCGTGACCATGAGCAGCACCTGGACGATGGACACGTCGCCCCCGGCGTCGTCAAAGAGCTGGTCGGAGGCCCCCGTCAGGATGCACAGCAGCACCAGCACTCCATAGACCAGGCCGAAGGCCCGGCAGGTGGATTTGAACTCGTATTTGAACAGCTTCATCAGCATTTGAATACCTCCCGGAACAGCTCGTCCACGCTGACGCCCCGCTCCTCCCGGATGTGGTCCACCGTATCGTGGAGAAAAATAGTTCCATCCTTGAGAAACAGCACCTCGTCCAGCACCGTCTCCACGTCGGCGATCAGGTGGGTGGAGATGAGGATGCTCCCCGTCTCGTTGTAGTTGGTGAGAATGGTGGAGAGGATAAAGTCCCGGGCCGCCGGGTCCACCCCGCCGATGGGCTCGTCCAGCACGTAGAGCTGGGCATTCCGGCTCATCGCCAGCACCAGATGGACCTTCTCCAGGGTGCCCTTGGAGAGGGCGGTCAGCCGGGCCCCGGCGTCCATCCCCAGCCTGGCCAGCATATCCTCCGCCCTGGCCCGGTCAAAGTCGGCGTAAAAATCCTGAAACAGGTTGAGTCCGTCCCGGACTGTCATCCATTTGCCCAAAAAGGGCCGCTCCGGCAGGTAGCTCACCACCGCCTTGCTCTCCGGCCCCACGGGATGCCCGGCCACGGAGATGCTGCCGCCGTCCGGGGTCAGCAGGCCGCAGATGAGCTTGATGAGGGTGGTCTTCCCTGCCCCGTTGGGCCCCAGCAGGCCGATGATGCGTCCCCGGGGCAGACTCAGGTTCAGGCCCCGGAGCACCTCTGTCCTGCCGTAGCGCTTGGTGAGCCCCTCGCAGGTCAGGATCGGTCGTTCTGTCATGTCGGTCACTCCTTCTGATCGTTGTCCGTTTCCCCGTCCGGGGCGGCTTTGGTGTTCCAGTCCCGGAGCATGGCCTGTATCTCCTCCGGGGAGAAGCCCAGCCGGGCCAGCTGCTGCCGGCAGTCGGTCACATAGCTCCTGGCCTGTTTCAGCCGGAGACAGCGGATGAGCTCCTCGCTCTCCGTCACCGTCCGCCCCGCCGTCCGCTGGGTGTAGAGCAGTCCCTGCTCCTCCAGCAGGCTCAGCGCCCGCTGCATGGTGTTGGGGTTGACGGCGGCCTCCTGAGCCAGCTCCCGGACGGAGGGCACGTGACCTCCCGGGGGATATTCCCCGGTGAGGATGCGCAGCCGGATGACCTCCGCCGCCTGCAAATAGATGGGGGAGTCGCTCTGAAATCTCCACGGCATTGCTACCGTCCTCCTCTCTATGATTGTATTAAGATAGTAATACAGTTTGGGGATGCTGTCAACCGGGGATGACGACAATTCAGAAGTCTTACAACAAAAAACCGTCCCCTCCGGGACAGGGCTCTGTCCTGCTCGGAGGGGGCGGTTGCGTGCCTGATGCAGTTTTCCGGCAGCGGTCAGCGCTTCTTTTTCTTGCCGAAGAAGAAGTTCTCCTTCTCCTCCTCGCTGCTGCTCCTGCCGGTCATGGCCTCGTCGAAGGCCCGGAGGGCCTCCTTCTGCCCCCGGTTCAGGTTGGTGGGAATCTGTACCTTGACGGTGACGTACTGGTCGCCGCGGCTCTCGCTGTTGACCTTGTACACGCCCTTCCCTCTCAGGCGGATGGGGCGATCCGGCTGGAATCCGGCGGGGAGCGTATAGCGCACATTGCCGTCGATGGTGGGAATCTCCAGCTCTGAGCCCAGTACTGCCTGGGCGTAGGAGACGGTCTGGGTATAGTAGACATCGTACCCGTCCCGCTCGAAATAGGGATGAGGGATCAGCTCCACGCTGACCAGCAGATCTCCGTTGGGGCCGCCGTTCTGTCCGGCGTGTCCCTCGTTGGGAACGGAGAAAGCCTGGCCGTCGTCGATACCCCTGGGGATTTTGAATTTCCGGGTCAGGTTCCGGCGGATGGCCCCCTTGCCCTTGCACTTGGGACAGGGGTTCTTGATAATCTTGCCCGTGCCGCCGCACTGGCCGCAGGGCTGAGTGCTGGACATGACGCCGAAGGGCGTGCGCTGCTGCACCTGCACCGTCCCGGTGCCCCGGCAGTTGGGGCAGGTCTCCGGAGCGGCGCCGTTGGCGCAGCCGGAGCCGTGACAGTCAGGACAGCTCTCCACCCGGGAGAAGGAGATGTCCTTCTCACAGCCGAAGGCGGCCTCCTCAAAGGTCAGGCGCACGCTGGCCCGGAGGTTCTGGCCCTTCCGGGGCCCGTTGCGCCGGGCGGAGCTGCTGCCGCCGAAGCCGCCCCCAAAGCCGCCGCCGAAGAAGGAGTTGAAAATATCGCCCAGGTCCACGTCGCCGGTGAAGTCCCCGTAGCCTGCGCCTCCGGCCCCGTAGTTGGGGTCTACCCCCGCAAAGCCGAACTGGTCATAACGAGCCTTTTTGTCCTCATCGGAGAGGACCTCATAGGCCTCGTTGACCTCCTTGAACTTGGCCTCGGCTTCCTTGTCGCCGGGGTTCATGTCCGGGTGATATTTCCGGGCCAGCTTCCGATAGGCCCGCTTGATGTCGTCCTGGGATGCGGAGCGATCCAGGCCCAGGGCCTCATAGTAATCCTGTTTGTCTGCCATGCTGTTCACTTCCTAATGGCATGATATATGGTGGTAGACCGCCGTTCCGGGCGTGACAGTGGCCTGCCACGCCCGGTTCGATCTTTGCGTTGTAAAGAGAAATTCCGTCTTACTTCTTGTCGTCGTCGTCCACGACCTCATAGTCGGCGTCGTAGTAATCCTGGCCGTTGCCGTTATCACCGGTGCTGTCGGTGTTACCGGCGTTGCCGCCTGCGTTGGGGTCATAGCCGGTGCCCGGGTTGCCCTGGGGGTTGGCCTGCTGATACAGCTTGGCGGAGATGTCATAGAAGGCCTTCTGCAGCTCGTCGCTGGCGGACTTGATGGCGGACACGTCGGAGCCCTTCAGAGCGTCCTTCAGGGTGTTCAGCTTGCCCTCCACGGTGGCCTTCTCGTCGGCGGAGATCTTGTCGCCCAGCTCGCTCAGGGTCTGCTCGGTCTGATAGACCAGCTGGTCGCCCTGGTTCCGAGTGTCCACCTCGTCCTTCCGCTTGGCGTCCTCGGCGGCATACTGCTCGGCCTCCTTGACAGCCTTGTCGATGTCCTCCTTGGACATATTGGAGGAGGCGGTGATGGTGATGTTCTGGCTCTTGCCGGTGCCCTTATCCTGGGCGGAGACGTTCACGATGCCGTTGGCGTCGATGTCGAAGGTGACCTCGATCTGAGGGATGCCTCGGCGGGCGGGGGCGATGCCGTCCAGATGGAAGCGGCCCAGGGTCTTGTTGTTGGCGGCCATCTCCCGCTCGCCCTGGAGGACGTGGACCTCCACGGAGGTCTGGTTATCCGCAGCGGTGGAGAAGATCTGGCTCTTCTTCACGGGGATGGTGGTGTTCCGGTCGATCAGCTTGGTGAACACGCCGCCCATGGTTTCAATGCCCAGGGACAGGGGGGTCACGTCCAGCAGCAGCAGGTTGGCGCTGGAGGGGTCGGAGAGCACGCCGCCCTGGATAGCAGCGCCCACGGCCACGCACTCGTCGGGGTTGATGCCCTTGAAGCCTTCCTTGCCGGTGATCTTCTTCACCGCCTCCTGGACGGCGGGGATACGGGTGGAGCCGCCCACCAGCAGCACCTTGGACAGCTCGCTGGCGGAGAGCTTGGCGTCACTGAGGGCCTGGCGCACGGGGCCGGTGGTGGCCTCCACCAGATGGTGGGTCAGCTCGTTGAACTTGGCCCGGGTCAGGGTCACGTCCAGATGCTTGGGGCCGGTGGCGTCGGCGGTGATATAGGGCAGGTTGATGTTGGTGCTGGTGACGCCGGACAGCTCGATCTTGGCCTTCTCTGCGGCCTCCTTCAGACGCTGCATGGCCATCTTGTCGCTGTGCAGGTCGATGCCGTTCTCCCGCTTGAACTCGCTGGCCAGATACTCGATGATGCACTGGTCAAAGTCGTCGCCGCCCAAACGGTTATTGCCGGCGGTGGCCAGAACCTCGATCACACCATCGTCCAGATCCAGGACGGACACGTCGAAGGTGCCGCCGCCCAGGTCGTAGACCATGATCTTCTGGGCCTCTTCCTTGTCCACGCCATAGGCCAGGGCCGCAGCGGTGGGCTCGTTGATGATGCGCTTCACGTCCAGACCGGCGATCTTGCCGGCGTCCTTGGTGGCCTGACGCTGAGCATCGGTGAAGTAGGCGGGAACGGTGATGACGGCCTCAGTGACCTTCTCGCCCAGATAGACCTCGGCGTCCGCCTTCAGCTTCTGGAGAATCATGGCGCTGATCTCCTGGGGGGTGTAGTTCTTGCCGTCGATGTTGACCTTGTAGTTGGTGCCCATCTCACGCTTGATGGAGATGACCGTCCGGTCAGGGTTGGTGATGGCCTGGCGCTTTGCCACCTGGCCCACCATCCGCTCGCCGCTCTTGCTGATCGCCAGAACGGAGGGGGTGGTGCGGTTGCCCTCGGCGTTGGTGATGACGACGGGCTCGCCGCCTTCCATTACTGCGACACAGGAGTTGGTTGTACCCAGGTCGATACCGATTGTCTTAGACATTGTAAATTCCTCCAATATAATCAATCTTGATTTTACGAATTTGATCTATCCTCAGCCACCCTCCGGCGGCGAAGGTGCTTTTTTAGTTGGCCACCTGGACCATGGCGTGGCGGATGACCCGGTCGCCCATGATGAAGCCGGTCTGGAACACCTGGGCAACTACGTTCTCCCCCAGGTTCTCGTCCTCCGTGTGCATCACAGCGTTGTGGAAGTTGGGGTCAAAGGGCTTGCCCAGGGCGTCGATCTTGTGGATGTCCAGGGACTCCAGCGCCTTGACCAACTGGTTCATGGTCATCTCTACCCCTTTCAGAAACGCCTGGTCCTCGGTGCCCTGGTTCAGGGCCCGCTCCAGGTTGTCGTAGACGGGGAGAAATTTCTCGGCGGCGTCCGCCTTGGCCTTGGAATAGGCCTCCGACTTCTCCCGCACCGAGCGGCGGCGGAAGTTGTCGTACTCGGCGGCCAGACGGAGGAGCTGATCCTCCCGGGCAGCCAGGTCCTTTTTCAGGCTCTCCACCGGGTCGGGGGCGGCGGTCTCCTCCTGCTTGGGGGGTTCCTCCTGCTCAACGGTCTCCTCGGCGGCGGTCTCCTGCTTGACCTCCTCCTGGGGCTCCTGCTCCGGGGCGGTGGTCTGAGACTCTTTTTCCTTGTTGCTCATATACTGCGGTCTCCTTCAAACTAGTGATCTTCACCCGCCGGTTCCTTGGGCGGATTCAGGGCCGGGGCCTCCCGCTTCTGGGGAAGCTGGCTCTGCTGTGGACTGCTGAACATCTTGCTCAGGTTGTCCGCCAGGTAAGACAGCTTGGCGGTCACCTTGGCGTAATCCATCCGGGTGGGTCCGACGACGCCGATAACGCCCTTCATACCCTCTCCGATGTCGTAGCTGGCCAGGACCACGCTGGTGTCCTTCAGCTCCTCCGCCACGTTCTCCGGGCCGATGAGGATCTTCGTGTCCGCATCGCTCTGGAGCATAGGGGCGGACAGCTTGGAAAACGCCGGCTCGTCGGACAGATAGGTCATCAGCTTGTGGGCCTTGTCGATGTCCTGGTACTCCGGGCTCTCCAGCAGGTGGCCCACGCCGGAGGTGCGCACGGTGCTGTGTCCCAGCTCCTCCAGCACATCCATGGCGAAGGACACCACCAAGGAGATCAGCCCATAGGAGGAGCCTGCGGCCTTTTCCGCCACCCGCATCAGCTCCGGGTTCAGCTCAGAGGGGCTCTTACCCGTAAAGGTCGTGTTCAACAGGGTGTTGAGCAGCTGGAGCTGTGGCTCGGTGATGTCGGTGGGGAGATGGATGAGCTTGTTCTTTACCGCATTGTTGCTGGCCATGACCACTGCGATGAAGGAATTTTTGTCCACCATCAGCAGGTCGAACCGGGTGATGGAGATGTCGTCGCCGCTCCCTGCCAGGGAGAAGGCGGGATAGTTGGTCATCTTGCTGACCAGACGGCCCGCCTGGTCGATGACCCGGTCCAGCTCCCGCATCTTGCCGTCCATGGCTGCGTTGATGCGCTCCGTCTCCTGGAGGGACAGCTTGTGCTGCTCCATCAGCTCATTGACATAGAGCCGATAGCCCTGAGGAGATGGGATGCGCCCGGCGGAGGTGTGAGGCTGCTCCAGGTAGCCCTCCCGCTCCAGCACAGCCAGCTCGTTTCGTATGGTGGCAGAGGAGCAGGTGAGCTGGCCCTTTTCCGCAATGGCCTTGGAGCCGATGGGCTCCGCCGTCTCGATGTAGTTTTCCACTACCACCCGCAGGATCTTCCTGCGCCGTTCCGTCAGTGCCAATCGCCTCACCTCATATCCGAATGTCTGGTTTCGTTTTAGCACTCCGTTTCCCTGAGTGCTAATGATACTATAGCACCCGGGGTTCAGATTGTCAATAGGAGAAAGTATAAATAGTTTGTGAACAAGATGGGGACCCAAACCCCGGAAAATACAGGGAATGTACGGCGGCTTCCGCAAAAAAGCGGCCCGCCTGACATATCAGACGGGCCGAAGGACTGCTAAAAACAGGCTGAAAACGGGCGGTGCTGTGCCAGAGTTCTTAAAATCGGGCAACTGCCGCATGGCGGATGGCCCCGGAGAAATAGAGGCTGCCCAGGGCGCAGACCCCGGTGTCGGGACGGCACCGTTCCAGGGCCGTCTCCACCCCCTGTTCCACGGAGTCACAGGCTCGGGCGGACATACCGGTGAGACGGCGGATCTCCTCCGCCAGCTCCTCCGCCGGGAGGGAACGGGGAGAGGGTGGCGTCACCGTGACAAATTCTGTCGCCAGAGGCGCCAGGGGCGAGATCATGGAGGCGGCGTCCTTGTCCGCCATGACCCCCATGAGAAAGACGAACCGCCGCCCGGGATACCGGAGGGCCAGGCTCTCCGCCGTGGCCCGGACACCCTGGGGGTTGTGAGAGCCGTCCAGAAGGAAGGGCGGCTCCTTCCGGAGCAGCTCGAACCGGCCCGGCCAGCACACCGTCTCCAGTCCCTGCCGGATGGCGCTCTCCGGAATGTCCCACCCACAGTTTCGGAGCAGTCTGGCCCCGGTGATGGCCAGGGCAGCGTTCCGGGGCTGATAGGCCGCCAGCAGGGGGAGTCGGAGCTCGTTCAGCCCGCCGTAATTCATCCGGGTGCAGTCCGGCTCCCAGGCCAGCACCTCCAACTCCGTCCAGTCGGGAATCGTCATGCTCGCCCTCTGCTCCCGGCAGACCCGGTAAATGACCTCGTCCGCCCCCGGCGCACCGCCGTAATAGACCACCTGTCCCCCTGGCTTGATGATGCCCCCCTTGGCTGCGGCGATCTCCGGCAGGGTGCTGCCCAACTGCCGGGTGTGATCCAGCCCCAGGGCGGTAATGACCGCCAGGTCGGGACAGTCGATGACGTTGGTGGGGTCTAATGTGCCCCCCAGACCCACCTCCAGCACCACGATGTCACATTCCTCCTCCGCAAACCAGGCCAGAGCCAGGGCAGTGATGAGGTCGAACTCATTGGGGGTGTCCTCCATTTTGTCGGCCACAGGGCGGACTCGCTCCGCCATCTGGCACAGAGCCTCGTCGGAGATGGGCACGCCGTCGATCTGGAACCGCTCGTTGAACCGCTCCAGGAAAGGAGAGGTGAAGCATCCCGTCCGATAGCCCGCCGCCTGCAAAATGGAGGACATACAGGCGCAGACGGAGCCCTTGCCGTTGGTGCCCGCCACATGGACGAAGCGAAGCTGTTTTTGAGGATCGTCCAGCCCCTCCAGCAGTGCCCCCACCCGGCTCAGGCCGGGGCGCTTTCCCTGCCAGTGGGTGGAGTGGATGTAGGTCAGCGTCTCCTCATAGGTCATGGCCGACACCTCCCCGGGGCGCCTGTCGCAGGGCGGGGAACCGGAGGCTGATGCGAAGCACCGTCTCCAGCACGAAGTAGAGCAGCAGGCTCTCAATGGGCCACAGGAGGGCGTTTTTCACCGCCCGGAGGGGCAGCAGTACCAAAAAGCCGTCTCCCCCGGTGAGGGAGAGCCAGAAAGTGTTGAGCAGCATATTGCACAGCAGATTGATGAGTCCCTTGGCGATAAAGCACCGGAGCAGCCGGAACCCCTTCCGCTCCGAGGGGTGGTAGAGCGTTACGCCGTAGATCAGCCCTCCGGCGATGGCCGTCAGGGTGTAGCCGGGGAAATAGGCCCCGCCCCCGGTGTTCATCAGATAGCCCAGCACGTCGGTACACACCCCCGACGCCATGCCCACCACCGGGCCGAACAGCATACCGATGGAGGCGTCGCACAGATAGCCGAAGGTGATGCGGAGCTGGGGGGTGATTTGGATACGGACATTCAGCAGGTCTAAGGTGACGCTGATGGCTACGAACAGAGCCGCCAAAGCCAATGCTCTTGGCTCTCGCAGCCACCGGGCAGAGGCGGCGAACAGGCCGGCTTCTCTCTTTTGCTCTCTCATAGGTGACGCTCCTTTGCTTGGCAGGGCCACACAGAGCAAAAAACGGGATGCCCGCCGCAAAACGGCGCTGCATCCCGAAATGACTTCCCCGTGCGGCAGCGGGATGCGGACTGGACACTGCTGGTTTTTTCAACCGATTCGTCCGGCGGACAACTCCCCGTTCCGCCGGCACTGGGGCAGCCTGCGCTGCCTCGACACGTCCAGACCTACTCTGCCTGTCAGATTGTGCTCTTATTATAGCCTATCCGCCGGAAATTACAAGAGCAGAGGGCAATAGCAGGGCAACAGCATTTACTTTTTGAGTTTACAAAAAGTGCGGCTATAGTCCAAA
>JAJQEM010000084.1 GCA_021201635.1 Clostridiales bacterium
ACTCTATTAAAAATTTTTCGCGGATGTGTTCAACTTGCACTTGCAATTTTCGTTCGTTTTTTATATTATTCATCATTCTTATCGTATTGATGTAATTTGAGCCTTCCAGCGCATCTTATTCTATGCACAATGTGCAAATCCCTGTTGCGTAGACCGTCCTTCCCGCTGCGCTCGCTGCATTCTCTCCGGCTGGGCTGTATTGCCTCTTTCCCTGACTGCAAAATTCTTCCCCGAAAAAACTTGACTTCAATCCCGGAAACCTTTATACTATATAAGCTGCATCGGGGTGTGGCGAAGCTTGGTATCGCGCTTGGTTCGGGTCCAAGAGGCCCCGGGTTCAAATCCCGGCACTCCGATAGAAAACCCGCCGAAATCACATGATTTCGACGGGTTTTTCTAACTTTTGAGACGATTCATTTTGAGTGATAGCTTATGATAGTCTATCCCTTGAACGTCCCTCACCACGGCAGAAGATAGACCGCATCCGCCAGGGACAGGTCCCGGAACAGGATAGCGTCTGGGGGCTGTATCGTCCAGCAGACGATGAGGCCGGTCAGCAAGATGACCGCCCCGGTGAGCAGACTGTTCCAGCTCTCCCCTATTGGCAGCACGACAGGCAGGAAGAAGCCCAGTCCCATGGTGACGAAGTATAACGCCAGGTTGGTCCCCAAATCTCCAGCTCCAGTCTCACAATTCAAATACCATCCCGCCCCCAGCAGCAGGCCGCAGCAGAGCAGCAGGGAGAGAAGCCAGGGGGCGGTCCGCCATCGTCCGGAGCCGGTGAGAAATGCTCCCGCCAGCAGCAGCGGCCAGAACACCAGCTTCATGTGCTCCCAGATGCTCTCGTTCACCGGGGCGATAAATTCCGTCAGGATGCTGGGCCAGAGGTCAAACAGGAAGTGCAACCCACAGCCCAGGGCCACGGCGGCAAAATAGCACAGCAGCAGCGGTCTGTCCAATTTTTTCACAAAATCGCCCCCTCTGGCATACAGGATATGCAGAGAGGGCAAATTTCATAACACGGTCTCAGTTCAAAAAGTCTCTCAGCTTTTTGGAGCGGCTGGGGTGGCGCAGCTTGCGCAGGGCCTTGGCCTCGATCTGGCGGATACGCTCCCGGGTGACGTGGAACTGCTTGCCCACCTCCTCTAGGGTGCGGGTGCAGCCATCCTCCAAGCCGAAGCGGAGCTTGAGCACCTTCTCCTCCCGGGGGGTCAGGGTGGAGAGCACCTCTACCAGCTGCTCCTTGAGCAGGGTATAGGAGGCGGCCTCCGCAGGCCCACAGGCGTCCTCGTCCTGGATGAAGTCTCCCAGATGGGAGTCCTCCTCCTCGCCGATGGGGGTCTCCAGGGAGACCGGCTCCTGGGCGATCTTCAGAATCTCCCGCACCTTGTCCACCGGCATATTCATCTCGGCGGCGATTTCCTCGGGAGAGGGGTCGTGGCCCAGCTCTTGGAGCAGCTGCCGGGAGACCCGGATGACCTTGTTGATGGTTTCCACCATATGGACGGGAATGCGGACTGTTCTGGCCTGGTCTGCGATGGCCCTGGTAATGGCCTGACGGATCCACCAGGTGGCATAGGTGGAGAACTTGTAGCCCTTGGTATAGTCGAACTTCTCCACCGCCTTGATGAGGCCCAGGTTGCCCTCCTGGATTAGGTCGAGGAACAGCATCCCCCGGCCCACATACCGCTTGGCGATGGAGACCACCAGGCGCAGGTTGGCCTCGGCCAGGCGCTGCTTGCAGTCCTCGCCGTGCTTGATAGCCTTTTCCAGTTCTTTGCGTACCTCCTCGGGAATCTCCTCGCCGGATTCCTCCAGCTTCTCCAGCTGTTCCTTGGCGGCATTTCCGGCACTCATCCCCTTGGCAAGCTCCGTCTCCTCCTCCGGGGTCAGCAGGGGGACCTTGCCGATCTCCTTCAGGTACATCCGCACCGGATCGTCGATGCCGTAGTTGTCCACCAGAGTGTTGGGGTCCACCACCTCTTCCTCGGCCAGCTCCTCGATCTCCTCCTCCGGAGGCTCCGCCGTCTCCGGCAGCTCCTCGTCGGAGACCAGCTCGATACCCTGGTTCTCCAGAATGTCATAGAAGCGGTCTAGGGTGTCGCTGTCCAGCTCCACGCCGTCCAGCTCCATCATCTCCACAGCGGTGAGCTTGCCCTTCTTCTTGCCCCGCTCGATGAGCTCGTTGAGCTTCTCCGCCCCGGGGACGCCGTCTGGGATGCGGGCCTTTGTGTCCCTTGTGTCCTTTGTGTCCTTGGTGTCCTTGCTCTTGTCGGAGACAGGCTTCTTCTTGTCACTCATTTTGGTTCCTCCAAGACTTTTTTTCTCTGAATGCCATCAGTGCGTCGTCGTCCAGCTCGGACGTTCCGCCACCCTTCAGGCTCTCGGTCTGTATAATGTTGATGTAGTCCGCCAGCGCCTGCTCCTGATTGCTTGGGGAGATGGGCTGCTGGAGGATGGATACCAGGTGGTTCATCTCCTCGCCGGTCAGCTCCGGGCCCAGGGCATTGAGGGAGACGGGCCGGTCCTCCGTCCACCGCTCCCAGACGAGCCGATAAATGCGGCCAAACACGGGGACGGTAAAATCCTCCGGACTCAGCCTCCGCACCTTCGAGAGCAGATTCGGGTCGTTCATCAGCAGGGCGATGACCCCCTCCTCCGCCTTGCCGGAGCGCATATTGTCATAGCGGAGGGCACGGCTCTCCGGCTGGTTCATCTGCACCGGCTGGAGCACCTTTCTGGCCTGTTGCTTCTCCTCCCACCGGGTCTGACGCTTCTGACTGCGGCGGATCTCCCGCTGCATGGTCTCCGGGGTGATCTCCATCTCCTTGGCCATCCGGTTGCCGTAGACCTCCCGCTCCGCCGAGCCGGGGAGCCGGGAGATCACCTCCGCCAGCTCCTGGATACAGGCCACCTTCTGGTCGTCCTGGGTCAGGTCATACTTCCCCTTCACCTGGAGGAGTCGGAACTCCACGTGGTTTTCCGAACCGTCAATGAGCTTCTGGAACGCCGCCGGGCCGTATTTTTTGATGAACTCGTCCGGGTCCTTTGCCCCCGTGACCTTGAGCACCTTCACTCGGATGCCCGTCTTGTCCAGCAGCTGGATGGCCCGCTGGGCAGCGTTGACCCCGGCGCTGTCGCTGTCATAGGAGATAACAACCTCCTGGGTGCGCTGGGCAATCATTCGGGCGTGGTCTGGGGTGAGAGAGGTGCCCAGAGAGGCCACGGCGCAGTCAAACCCCGCCTGGTGGAGGGCGATGGTGTCCATAT
This sequence comes from Clostridiales bacterium, assembly GCA_021201635.1. Taxonomy (GTDB): domain Bacteria; phylum Bacillota; class Clostridia; order Oscillospirales; family Oscillospiraceae; genus Onthomonas. The sequence goes on from JAJQEM010000084.1 coordinate 3,271, forward strand.
AGCCCTCGGTGAGGATGATGCGGCCCTGCTTGCTCTTTCGGGCCAGATTCAGGGCAAAGAGATTCTTGCTCTTGTTGTAGATGATGGTGTCCGGGGAATTGAGGTACTTTGGCGTGCCGTTGTCCAGCACCCGGCCCCCAAATCCGATCACATTCCCCCGCAGGTCGATGATGGGAAACATCACCCGGCCCCGGAACCGGTCATAAAGACGGCCCTTGTCGTTTTTGACCACCAGTCCGGCGTCCAGCAGTTCCTGCTTGCTGTAGCCCTTCTCTCCCATGGCCTGGATGAGCATATCCCACCGGTCGTAGGAATAGCCCAGGCCGAAGTTCACAATGGTCCGTTTGGAGAGGCCCCGGTTGGTGAAATACTCCAGGGCGAAACGGTTCTCCGGCTCCAGCAGGTTCTGGTGGAACCGCCGGGCGGCCTCCCGGTTGAGCTGGTAGAGCCGCTCCCGCCTCTTTCGATTGTCGCCGCTGCCCCGGCTCTCCGGGACGGTCATGCCCACCCGCTGGGCCAGGATGCCCACGGCGTCCGGGAAGCCCACGCCCTCCATTTCCATGGTGAACTGGACGGCGCCGCCCCCCTTGTGACAGCCGAAGCAGTAGTACATCTGCCGATCCGGGGAGACGGAGAAGGAGGGTGTCTTTTCACTGTGGAAGGGACACAGCCCCCAGTAGCGATTTCCCTTTTTGGTCAGCGTCACATAGCCGGAAATCAAATCCACAATATCTGTTCTGGCGTTGAGCTCCTCCAGGAAGCTCTCCGGGATCGCCATGGCAGTTCACCTCCCCTTCTGTGAGCCTTTGGCACCAAATTTCCCATAGGATAACCCTTTTTACCTCACTTTATCCGAAAAAGGGCGAATAGGGCCGCTTACTTCACCGTCCACGCCTTTGGGATAAAAAGCTCGCCGTATTTTGCCACGGCGTAGGGGTCGGTCATGCCGGCGATGTAGTCGCACACCGCCCGCTCTACCCCCTCCTCATATCGGATGTCCTGAAAGTCCGTCGGGAGCAGATTCGGGTCTTTGACGTAGGCCTCGAACATCCGCCGGAGCATCTCCTGGGCCTTGCCCTCCTCCCCCTTTGCCTGGGGATTGCGGTAGACCATCTCAAACAGGAAGTCCCGCAGCTCATTCATAGCCGCACCGATCTCCGGGGACTGCCGGATGGTATCCCCCTCCTGGCTGCTGTCGATGACATCCTTGACCAGGGTGTCGATGCGCTGGCTCTTGTTGAACCCCAAAATCTCACGGAGGTGAATGGGGATGTCGAGAGGGTAGATGATGCCGCCCCGCATGGCGTCGTCGATGTCGTGATTGATGTAGGCGATCCGGTCGGCGAACCAGAGAATCTGTCCCTCCAGCGTCTCCGCTTTGTCGCTGCCGGTATGACAGAGGATACCCCGCCGGACCTCATAGGTCAGGTTGAGGCCGTCCCCCTCCTTTTCCAGCTTGTCCACCACCCGGAGAGACTGGGCGTTGTGCCGGAAGCCTCCGGGCATGATCTCGTCCAGCACCCGCTCCCCGGCGTGACCAAAGGGGGTGTGTCCCAAATCGTGGCCCAGGCCCGCCGCCTCCGCCAGATCCTCGTTTAAGCCCAGGCCCCGGGCGATGGTGCGGGCGATGCGGGTGACCTCCAGGGTGTGGGTCATCCTGGTGCGGTAGTGGTCGCCCTCCGGTTGGAGAAAGACCTGGGTCTTTCGCTTGAGCCGACGGAACGCCTTGGAGTGGACGATGCGGTCCACATCCCGCTGAAAGCAGGTGCGCACCTCGCAGGGCTCCTCCGGGCGCAACCGTCCCCGGGAGTCCGTACTTTTACAGGCTCTGGGAGACAGCAGGACATTCTCCGCCTGCTCGATCCGTTCTCTGACCAGCATCCTCTCACCCCCTGTTTCCTGCTCACCCGGGTCGATTTTTCACCTTCTCAAAAAGAATATACGCAAAAGACGGGAAAAATCCTGCTGCAAGGTGAATTTTTACGCAAAAATTTAATTGATGCGCTTTTCCATCAGCTCCAGAGGCACAGTGCTGTCCTCAGCAGCCCCCAAACTGCGGAGGCCGTACTTGAGATAGAAGTGCATCCCCTGCTCATTGTCCTCCGAACAGCGGAGGCGAACCCTGTCCCGTCCCAGAGGACGGAAGGTGGCAACCGCCTGGCCCAAAAGCTGGATACCCAGCCCCTGCTCCCGGGCCTCCGGGGTGACATAGTAGAAATAAATGAATCCGGCGTTGTCCTCCTGATACCGTTCCAGGTCCATCTGGAGCAGACCGGCGATCTCGTCTCCCCGCATGGTGCAGACCACCGACCAGGGATTTTCCAGGGCGGAGCGGAGGGCCTGACGGTAAAAGGTCTCCCCATCGTAGGGCAGACCGGGGTGGACTCGCTCCCAGGTCTCCCGGCGGAAGCAGTCGTACAGTTCCCGCTCCCCCACCGGGTCCCAGGGGCGATACCACAGATTGGCCGCCGGTTCGGAGACGTTGCCCACCGTTTTCCACTTCTGGTTGGCCAGGGTGGACAGCTCCGGGGGCAGGTGGGAGTTGTCACAGGCAAAGACCACCTGCACCTGATCTCCCTCGATCTCCAGACAGGAGACCCCGGTGTTGTCGCAGCGGGGGATTTTCTGATTGATCTCCTCCACCGGATAGCCGTAAAAGACAGACAGGGCGGATCGGAGGGCGATGTAATGGGTGGAGATACCGATGGTTTGACCCGGGTGCCGGGCAGCCAGCCTTAGGATCGTGCCGCTGACCCGGGTGCGCAGCTCCTCATAGCTCTCCCCGCCGGGGGCACGAAAGGTCGGGGCGCAGGTCTGAAAGCCATCCATCCCCTCCGGGTCGGTGCGGCGCACCTCTCCCCAGGGGCGATCCTCCCACTCTCCCAGGTTCATCTCCCGGAGGCCCGTATCCAGTTGAAGGGATAGCCCCTTGTGCTCATAGAGGGCCCGGGCGGTCTGGCGGCAGCGGCGCAGGTCGCTGGAGTATACGGCATCTAAGTGGATGGGGCGAAACCGCTCCTCCAGTGCAGCGACCTGACGGAGGCCGTTCTCCGTCAGGCTGCTGTCATACTGTCCGTGGATGCGGCGGTAGAGGTTGCCCTCCGCCTCCCCGTGGCGGACGATGTAAACGGTCGTCATGGTGATTTGTTCCTTCTTCTCTGTTTCTTTCTCTGTATCCCTGCCATCACCAGGGCTTTACCCCGCCGGTCAGCTCCGACACACGGGACAGCCCCTGTTCTGCGGCGATTTTTTCCAGGCCGTCCCGGACCTTGAGGGGGGCGTAGGGGTCGGCAAAGCAGGCCGTCCCCACCGCCACGGCGGAGGCCCCCGCCAGCATGAGCTGGGCCGCGTCCTCCCCCCTGGACACGCCGCCCATTCCCAGGATGGGCAGGTCCACCGCCTGGGCCACCTCCCAGACCATGCGCACCGCCACCGGCAGCACCGCAGGCCCGGAGAGCCCTCCGGTGTTCATTTTCAGCACCGGGCGGCGGGTACGAACGTCGATGCGCATACCCCGGATGGTGTTGATGAGAGACAGGGCGTCTGCCCCGGCCTCCGCCACCGCCCGGGCGATGACGGTGATGTCGGTGACGTTGGGGGACAGCTTCACCATCACCGGCACATCCGAATGGCCCTTGGCCTCCTCCGTCACCTGGGCGGCCATCTCGGGCACTACACCGTATTGCAGACCTCCCGCCTTGACGTTGGGGCAAGAGATGTTCACCTCGATCATGTCCACCCCCGCCCGGGAGAGCTTTTCACACATGATGCCGTACTCTTCCGGGGTGTTGCCGGAGATGTTGGCGATGATCTTAACGTCATGCTCCCGGAGCCAGGGCAGCTCATGGGAGATAAAGCCGTCCACCCCGGGGTTTTGCAGCCCCACCGAGTTCAGGATGCCCATGGGGGTCTCGGCAATACGGGGAGGCGGGTTGCCCTCCCTGGGGTGGAGAGTCAGTCCCTTGACGCAGATGCCCCCCAGTTCGCTCAGATCGTAAAACTGCCCGAACTCCCGGCCGAAGCCGAAGGTGCCGGAGGCCACCACCACCGGGTTTTTCAGGGTCACACCGGCGAGATCGACGGAGAGGTCGATCTTTTTCATCACCAATCCACCTCCTCGGCGTTGAACACAGGGCCATCCTTGCAGACGTGCTTATAATGTCCCCCCACAGAGCAGGCGCAGACCAGGCAGGCCCCGATACCGCAGCCCATCCGCTCCTCCATGGAGACAAAGCAGGTGGTATTCCTCTCTCTCGCCGCTTGGGCCACACTTTTCAGCATGGGCCGGGGGCCGCAGGCAAAGACGGCGGCATACCGCTCCTTAGAGAGGGCCTGACGCACTAGGGCATCCACAAAACCGTGAACACCCAGGGTGCCGTCGTCACTGGCGATCATCACTCTGCCGCAGGCTGCATTCAGCTCCTCCAGCAAAATGGCGTTGTCGGCACTGCGGAAGCCCACGCAGGCATCCGCCTCCTGACAGCATTTGGCGGCATAGAGCATGGGAGGCACGCCGATGCCGCCTCCCACCACCAGGACCTTTCCCCGGGGAGTATCGTAGCCGTGGCCCAGAGGGCCAAGCACATCCAGCTCCTCTCCCGCCTGACGCCGGGAGAGCCACTGTGTCCCCTCTCCCTTGACCTGGAACACCACGGTCAGCAGAGAGCCTTCCACGTCGCAGACAGAGATAGGGCGGCGGAGCAGCAGGCCCTCGCCGCACCGGATGTTGACAAACTGGCCGGGCCGGGTCGTCCGGGCCAGTTCCCCCGCCTCCAGGGTGAGGGAAAAAACGTCTCCGGTCAGCTGCCGGAGCGTGGCGATAGGGCAGAGCTTTGTCATTGGCATAGGCTCACCTGTTCCTTTACAAAATGGGCGTGACCGCACGGATGGCATCCCGCATCTCCAGGGCGGCATCCCGGGCCGCCTGGGCGTAATCCTCCCCCTTGCGGCCCGTCTTTTTCCAGGCGCACATAATGCTCCGGGATGCGTTGATGACCGCTCCCCGGCCGTACCGGTCGAAGGCGTAGTGAACGTCCTCCGCCGTCCCCCCCTGGGCCCCGTAGCCGGGCACCAGGAAGAAAGTGTGGGGCAGCATTTTGCGCAGCTGGCGCAGGTCGGAGGGATAGGTGGCGCCGATAACCGCTCCCACCCGGTTGTAGCCGTACTCTCCCACCGAGGTGGTCTTGCCCCAGCGGTCTACCAGCTCGCCCATGACCTTGTAGACCACCCGGTCACCGGCCACCATGTCCTGGAGCTCAATGGCGGAGGGGTTGGAGGTGTGTGCCAGGGCAAAGACGCACTTGTCCTCCGCCTCGGCGTCCTTGAGGAAGGGCTTGATGGCGTCGCTGCCCATATAGCCGTTCAGGGTCACGCAGTCGGCGTCGAAGCCGGGAATCTGCTCCTCTCCCACCTGGCTCTTGCCCAGCCAGGCCTCGGAGTAGGCTGCGGCGGTGGAGCCGATGTCTCCCCGCTTCACGTCGGCGATGACAAAAAAGCCCTTGCTCTTGGCGTAGCGGATGGTGCGCTCCAGCATCTCCATCCCCTCCCAGCCCCAGTTCTCATAGTAGGCGGACTGGGGCTTGACGGCAGGGACGATGTCGCTCAAGGCGTCCATCAACCCGCAATTAAACTCAAAAATGGCCTCCACGGCGGCTTTCCGGGTCTCCCCATAGGCCTCGATCTGCTTTTGAACGATGGCGGCGGGGACGTATTCCAGCCGGGCATCCAGCCCCGCCACCGTGGGGTTCTTCATACTGCGTATTTTGCTCTGGAGGGTATCGAAGGACATAGTGATCTTCTCCTCTCTGAACGTGTCTCAGGCGGCTGTCTCACGCCTGATAGATGATTTTTCCGTCTGCAATGGTGTAGCGTACCCTGCCCTGGACCTCCATGCCGCCGAAGGGGGTGTTCCTTGCCTTGGAGACGAACTGGTCAGGGTCTATCGTCCACCGTTCATCCGGGTCGAAAATGGTGATGTCCGCAGGCGCACCCAGGGCCAGGGAGCCACGGCGGATACCCAAAATCTTGGCCGGGTTGATGGTCATCTTCTGGATGATGTCCGCCAGGGACATCTCCCCGGTGTGGTACAGGTAAGTCAGGGCCAGGGCCAGGGAGGTCTCCAGTCCCACCATGCCCGCAGGTGCCTCGGTCAGGGGCTTTGCCTTCTCCTCGGCGGAATGGGGGGCGTGGTCGGTGACGATGCAGTCGATGGTGCCGTCCTTCAGCCCGGCCAGGATACCCGCCCGATCCTTTGTGTTGCGCAGGGGGGGATTCACCTTGGCCAGCGTTCCCTGGCGCAAAATCTCCTCGTGGGTAAAAATGAAGTACTGGGGGCAGGTCTCGCAGGTGATGCGGACGCCCCGGCGCTTGTACTGCCGGATGATGTTCACGCTGTTGGCGGTGGAGACGTGGCAGATGTGGACAGCGGTGCGGGTCTCCTCTGCCAGCATGGCGTCCCGCATGACCATCAGCTCCTCCGCAATGGCGGGGCGACCGGGGAGCCCCAGTTGACGGGAGATGCGACCCTCGTTCACGCTGCGTCCCCGGACCATATTGTCGTCCTCGCAGTGGGAGAGAACGGTGAGCTTGTTCCGGTGGGCCCGCAGCAGGGCGTCCCGCATCAGGTTGGCGTTCATCACCGGCATCCCGTCGTCTGAGATGGCCACTGCACCCGCCTTTTTCAGGGCCCGGGCGTCGGTAATCTCCTCCCCCCGCTCTCCCCTGGAGAGGGCCCCGATGGGACAGACGTGGACGCCACAGTTCTCCGCCGCCCGTTTTTTCACATACTGTATTGTTTCCGGGCTGTCGATGGTGGGGACGGTGTTGGGCATACAGGCGATGGAGGTAAAGCCGCCGTGGGCCGCCGCCGCAGAGCCGGTGAGGATGTCCTCCTTATAGGTCAGGCCGGGGTCCCGCAGATGGACGTGCATATCGATCAGTCCTGCGCAGACGCAGAGGCCCCTGGCATCCAGCACCAAGGCGTCGCTCTCCTCCACTCCGTTGCCGATCATGACGATCACACCGTCCTCGATGAGAATGTCCATCACCCCACCGATCCCGCAGACCGGATCGATCAGCGTGCCGTTGCGAATGAGCAGCTTCAAGGTACAACGCTCCTTTCCAAGGGTTTGCATAGTATTCTAATTTGCAGGTCGATTGTAAAATGAAGTTGAACACCTAAAAAATCCATAGCGATTGAATCC
>JAJQEM010000163.1 GCA_021201635.1 Clostridiales bacterium
TTTGTTTACATAATTGTACAACAGCCTGAGAGAAAAGTAAATGCTGTTGCCCTGCAGGAAAAGCTGGCGCAGGCTGCGCCCCGGGTCACGCCTTAGCCTGGGGCTCCCGAAAGATGTTTCTCAGCAGGATCACAGCGGCGACGGCGAGGACGATCTCCGCACAGGCCTGGGCGTAGGCGAGACCATACAGCGGCCAGAGCCAGTTTAAGAGAAACAGTGCGGGGATCTCCAGACGATCTTGCGGAGAATGGCAAAGGCCAGAGAGGCCGTGCCCATGCCGCAGGCCTGGAACACGCCCACTGCCAGAAAGTCGATAGCCAGGAACACCAGACCAAGGCACATCCCCCGGAGGAAGCAGCTGCCGTAGGCGATGACCCCCTCGTCCTTCATGAACAGACCGATCAGACCCTCGGCTCCCACATAGTAGATAATCACCATCAGGAGGATGAAGGCGATGCCAATCTTGGCGGTAAAGGTGACTGCCTGCTTCATCCGGGCCCGGTTGCCACTGGCGTAATTGTAGCCCACCAGAGGCATGACCCCCTGGGAGATGCCCATAGAGATGTACATGGGGATCATATTGATCTTCTGGCTGATGCCCATGGCGGCGACGGCGGTGGTGCCATAGGAGGCGGTGAAGTTGTTCAGCACCGTCATGCCGGTCACATTCAGCAGGTTCTGAATGACGGCGGGAATACCCACGGCACAGATCTGCCGGAAAATCTTTCCGTCCAGGGAGAACGCCCGTGGGTCGATACAGACCACGGTCTGCCCCCGCCGCACCCACAGCAGCACGAAGAAGTAGACGCAGGCGGTACAGTTGGAGAGAAAGGTGGCAAGCCCCGCACCGGCGGCCCCCATGCCGAGGCCAAAGGGGAGGATAAAGATGGGGTCCAGGAGAATGTTCAGGAGACAGCCGCTCATGGTGCCAATGCTGGCGTGGAGGGCGGACCCCTCTGACCGCACCAGGTTTGCCAGCACCACATTCAAAATAGCCGGAACGGCGCCGCACACCGTCGTCCACCGGAGATACTGCCATGTAGTGGCTGCCGTGTCCTCGGTGGTGCCCAGGACCACCAGCAGCTGACTGTGGAACAGGGCAAAGGCCAGAGAGAACAGGGCGGAAAAGCCTAGGGCACAGTAGAAGCTGATGGCGGAGCTCTTTCGCACGGCGGCATATTCCTTTTGCCCCAGGAAACGGCTCATCAGGCTGGAGCCGCCGACACCAAACAGATTGATGACGGCGTTGAACGCCAGGAGCACCGGGGCGGCCAGGGTGACGGCAGCGTTCTCGGTGGAGTTGTTCAGCATCCCCACAAAATAGGTGTCCGCCAGATTGTAGATGACCATGACCAGGGAGCTCAATACCGTGGGAACAGCCATCTTCATCACTGCCTGGGGGATGGGCGTACGCTCAAACAGCTCTGTCTTCTGAGCGTCAATGGAAACTTCTTTTTCGTTGGACATGGAGCGACTCTCTTTTCTGTTGAAATGAAGGCTTTACTGCGCAGATGTATCTGTGACGTCTTACATCAGATCAGCTTTATTATAGGCATTTTTCCCGGTTCGTCAATGAGACGTTCGGCCGTCCCTGGGGGAGAAGGGTACGCCCGGACTGAAAAAGACCCTGCGGCACTTTTGGGAAGAGCCGCAGGGTCTTGTATGTGGGAGTAGAGAGAAGCCTTATTCCTCGATGAACAGGTCGCCCTCGCCGCCGGAGATGGCGTCCTCGGCGATGGCAGAGAGCGCATCCACAGGAACGCTCTGACGCTCCTCGGAGGCGGTATCCTCCGCCTTGTCGTCGGAGTTGTCGTCGTCGGGGATGGGGTCCTCCACCCGGAACTCGTCCAGGCCGGTGCCGGCGGGAATGAGCTTACCGATGATGACGTTCTCCTTCAGGCTGCGGAGGTGGTCCACCTTGCCGTAGATGGCGGCCTCGGTGAGCACCTTGGTGGTCTCCTGGAAGGAGGCGGCGGACAGGAAGGAGTCGGTGGCCAGGGATGCCTTGGTAATGCCCAGCAGCAGACGGGTGCTGGTGGGGAGCACCAGGGGAGTGCCGTCCTTGTGGGTCTCACCGGCGTCGATCCGGGCCTGAACGGCGGCAACGGCGTCGTCGAAGGCGGTCAGGTTGATGGTGGAGCCGGAGAGCAGATCGGAGTCGCCTGCCTCCTCCACACGCACCTTCCGCATCATCTGGTGGCAGATGACCTCGATGTGCTTGTCGTGGATGTCTACGCCCTGGCTGCGGTAGGGCTTGAGGACTTCCTTGACCAGATACTCGTGGAGGGCGTGGATGCCCCGGATGCGGAGCACGTCCTGGGGATAGAGAGCGCCGGGGACGAGCTGGAAGCCCTTCTCCACGTAGTCTCCATCCTTGACCAGGATCTGGGCGTGAGGCAGCATATAGCTGACCACAGCGCCGTCGTCCCCGGTAATGTCCACACTGGTCAGGGTGCCCTTGTTCACATTGCCGATCTTCACATGGCCGCTGATCTCCGCCAGCTGAGCCATCTTTTTGGGCCGCCGGGCCTCGAACAGCTCCTCCACACGGGGAAGACCCTGGGTGATGTCGCCGCCGGCCACGCCGCCGGTGTGGAAGGTACGCATGGTCAGCTGGGTGCCGGGTTCGCCAATGGACTGGGCGGCGATGATACCCACCGCCTCGCCGATGCCTACCCGCTCCTGGGTGGCCAGGTTCAGACCGTAGCACTTGGAGCAGACGCCGCTGCGGGCCTGGCAGGTGAGCACGCTGCGCACCTTGACCTCATGGATGCCGTGAGCCTCCAGGGTCTTGGCGTCCGCCTCCATGAGGATGGTCTCGGTGTCGAACAGCACCTCGCCGGTCTCCGGGTCGGTGATGGGCTCGCAGGCAAAGCGGCCGTTGATGCGCTCACCAAAGGTCTCGATGACCTGGCCGTTTTCGGAGATCTCGTAGACACTGATGCCGTCGTCGGTACCGCAGTCCTCCTCCCGGACGATGACCTCCTGGGAGACGTCCACCAGACGGCGGGTCAGATAACCGGAGTCGGCGGTCCGCAGAGCGGTGTCCGCCAGGCCCTTCCGGGCACCTCTGGAGGAGACAAAGTACTCCAGGACGGACAGACCCTCACGATAGTTGGCCTTAACGGGGATCTCGATGGTCTTACCGGCGGTGTTGGCCAGCAGGCCGCGCATGCCGGCCAGCTGACGGATCTGGGCCTGGGAGCCACGGGCGCCGGAGTCCGCCATCATGAAGATGGGGTTGTACCGGTCCAGGTTGTCGGTCAGCGCCTTGGAGACGTCGGCAGTGGTCTTTTCCCACTCCTTGACCACCAGACGATAGCGCTCGTCGTTGGTCAGGAAGCCTCGGCGGTACTGATTCTCGATTTTGACCACCAGCTTCTCCGTGTCGGAGACCAGCTGATACTTGGCAGGGGGGATGGTCATGTCATAGATGGAGACGGTCAGGGAGCCCACGGTGGAGTAGTGGTAGCCCTGGGCCTTGATGTCGTCCAGCATGGTGGCGGAGACGGCGAAACCGTGCTTCTGGATGCAGGCCTTGATGAGCTTGCTCAGCAGCTTCTTGCCGCAGACCTCGTTGACCTCGGGGATGAGGGCGGTCTCCGGATTTGTCCGGTCCACCAGCCCCAGGTCCTGGGGCACCTTGGAGTTGAAGATCAGACGACCAGCAGTGGTGCGAACCATCCGGGTGACCTCCTGGCCGTTGCAGACGCCGGTGCGCCGCACCAGGATCGGCTCGTGGAGGGTCAGATCGTCGAAATTGATCGGGTCAGACAGGTCGATGGTGCGCTCCCGCTCCTTGGGACGGCGGAGCATGGCCTCCTCATAGGCCAGCAGTGCCTCGTTATCGTCGTAGAAGACCTTGTAGACCTCCACCGGCAGCTCGCCCTTTTCGGCAGCCTCGGCGGCCAGGCCAGCGGTGGTGCGGATCCAGGGCTGATAGCGGCTGGTGTCCGGGTCACGAACCCAGACGGTGTCGTCGTACCGGACTTCTCCGGCGTCCAGGGCCTTGGCGGCTTCGGCGGCGGTCTCGTAGCTCCGGGCAGGGTCGTTGAGGGGATCCTTCTCGTAGGTCAGATAGTAGGAGCCCAGCACCATATCCTGGGTGGGGACGGTGACGGGGCCTCCGTCCTGGGGCCGCAGGAGGTTGTTGGCGGAGAGCATCAGGATGCGGGCCTCTGCCTGGGCCTCGGCGGACAGGGGGACGTGGACGGCCATCTGGTCGCCGTCAAAGTCAGCGTTGAAGGGGGTGCAGACCAGGGGGTGGAGCTTGATGGCCCGGCCCTCTACCAGCACCGGCTCAAAGGCCTGGATGGACAGACGGTGCAGGGTGGGAGCCCGGTTGAGCATGACCGGGTGGTCCTTGATGACGAAGTCCAGGGCGTCCCAGACCTCCGGGCGGCCCTTGTCCACCATCTTCTTGGCGGACTTGATATTGTTGGCCACGCCGTCCTGGACCAGCTTCTTCATAATAAAGGGGCGGAACAGCTCCACGGCCATCTCCTTAGGCAAGCCGCACTGATAGATCTTCAGCTCCGGACCGACCACGATGACGGAACGGCCGGAGTAGTCCACACGCTTGCCCAGCAGGTTCTGACGGAACCGGCCCTGCTTGCCCTTGAGCATATCGGACAGGCTCTTGAGGGCCCGGTTGTTGGCACCGGTGACGGCACGGCCACGGCGACCATTGTCGATCAGGGCGTCCACTGCCTCCTGGAGCATCCGCTTCTCGTTGCGGACGATGATGTCCGGGGCGTTGAGCTGCATCAGCCGCTTCAGGCGGTTGTTCCGGTTGATGACCCGGCGGTACAGATCGTTTAAGTCGCTGGTGACAAAGCGCCCGCCGTCCAGCTGGACCATGGGCCGAATGTCGGGGGGGATAACGGGGAGGGCGTCAATAATCATCCACTCGGGACGGTTGCCGGAGAGCCGGAAGGCGTCCACCACCTCCAGCCGCTTGACGATCCGGGCCTTCTTCTGGCCGGAGGCGTTTTTCAGCTGGTTGTGGAGATCGGCGGAGAGAGCCTCCAGGTCGATGTCCTGGAGCAGCTTCTTAATAGCCTCGGCGCCCATCCCGGCGTCGAAGTCGTCCTCATACTTCTCCCGCATATCCCGGTATTCCTTCTCGGTCAGGATCTGGTTCTTGACCAGGGGGGTAAAGCCGGGGTCGGTGACGATATAGTTGACGAAGTACAGCACCTTCTCCAGGACACGGGGGCTGATGTCGAGGATCAGGCCCATCCGGGAGGGGATACCCTTGAAATACCAGATGTGGGAGACGGGGGCGGCCAGCTCAATGTGGCCCATCCGCTCCCGGCGCACCTTGGAACGGGTGACCTCCACGCCGCAGCGCTCGCAAATCTTACCCTTGTAGCGGATCTTCTTATATTTCCCGCAGTGGCACTCCCAGTCCTTGGTAGGGCCAAAAATGCGCTCGCAGTAAAGGCCGTCCCGCTCTGGCTTCAGGGTGCGGTAGTTGATGGTCTCCGGCTTTTTGACCTCGCCGTAGGACCATTCCCGAATCTGTTCCGGGGAGGCGACGGAAATTTTAATGGCGTCAAAATCAGGGCAGCTCATAGATAACGTCCTCCTCCTTATCAATAGTCGTCCGGAGTACCGGCATCGTCCAGAAACAGCTCGCCCTCTTCAAAGGCGGGAGCCTCAGGAGCCCCGTCCTCGACGATGTTGCCCTCGGCATCCATCTCACCGGTGGTGTAGCCGTTGGCAGCGAACTCCTGCTCGTTCTGGGGGTAGTAATCGTCGTCAAAATCCTTGTCCCGGGTCACATAGCCGTCATCGTCGTCGTCCAGGTCACGCAGATCGATGGTGTTGCCGTCCTTGTCCAGCACACGTACGTCCAGACAGAGGGCCTGCAGCTCCTTCATCATGACCCGGAAGGACTCGGGCACGCCGGGCTTGGGGATGTTCTTGCCCTTGACAATGGCCTCATAGGTGCTGACACGCCCGGTCACGTCGTCGGACTTGACAGTCAAAATCTCCTGGAGGGTGTAGGCGGCACCGTAGGCCTCCAGCGCCCAGACCTCCATCTCGCCGAACCGCTGGCCGCCGAACTGGGCCTTGCCGCCCAGAGGCTGCTGGGTGACCAGGGAGTAGGGGCCGGTGGAGCGGGCGTGGATCTTGTCGTCCACCAGATGGTGGAGCTTGAGGAAGTAGACGTAGCCCACGGTGACGGGGTTGTCGAACCGCTGACCGGTGCGGCCATCATAGAGCCAGCTCTTGCCGTTCTCATTCAGACCGGCCTGGCGCAGCAGGGCCTGGATGTCCTGCTCGTTGGCGCCGTTGAAGATGGGGGTGGCTACCTTCCAGCCCAGGGTCTTGGCGGCGTAGCCCAGATGGACCTCCAGCACCTGACCGATGTTCATACGGGAGGGCACGCCCAAGGGGTTCAGGACGATGTCCAAGGGAGTGCCGTCGGGCAGGAAGGGCATATCCTCCACAGGCAGGATACGGGAGACCACGCCCTTGTTGCCGTGGCGGCCTGCCATCTTGTCGCCCACGGAAATTTTCCGCTTCTGAGCGATATACACCCGGACGCACTGGTTGACGCCGGGGCCCAGCTCGTCGCCGTTTTCACGGGTGAACACCTTCACATCCACCACGATGCCGCTGGCGCCGTGGGGCAGCTTCAAAGAGGTGTCCCGCACCTCACGGGCCTTCTCACCAAAGATGGCCCGGAGCAGACGCTCCTCGGCGGTGAGGTCGGTCTCGCCCTTGGGAGTGACCTTGCCCACCAGGATGTCCCCGGCGGTGACCTCTGCGCCCACACGGATGATGCCCCGCTCGTCCAGATCCTTCAGGGCGTCGTCGCCCACGTTGGGGATGTCCCGGGTGATTTCCTCGGGGCCCAGCTTGGTCTCCCGTGCCTCCAGCTCGTGCTCCTCGATGTGGATGGAGGTGAACACGTCCTCCTTCACCATCCGCTCGGAGAGCAGCACGGCGTCCTCATAGTTATAGCCCTCCCAGGTCATAAAGCCCATGAGGATGTTCCGGCCCAGGGCGATCTCACCGTTGCAGGTGGAGGGGCCGTCGGCCAGGGTCTCCCGATGCTTCACCCGCTGACCGGCAGAGACGATGGGCCGCTGGTTGATACAGGTGGTGTGGTTGGAACGCATGAACTTGGTAAGCTTATAGTCCTTCCGCTCACCGGAGTCGTAGCGGACGACGATATGGTTGGCGTCCACCTGCTCCACCACGCCGTCGCCCTCGGCGAGGACGCAGACCTCGGAGTCCTGGCAGTTCTTATACTCCTGGCCGGTGGCCACGATGGGGGCCTCGGTGACCAGCAGGGGCACGGCCTGGCGCTGCATATTAGCGCCCATCAGGGCACGGTTGGCGTCGTCGTTCTCCAGGAAGGGGATCATGGCGGTAGCCACGGAGACCATCATCTGGGGGGACACGTCCATATAGTCCACCATGGAGCGGTCTACGTCCAGGATGTCGTTCAGGTGGCGGCAGGTGACACGCTTGTTGGCCAGGCAGCCGTTCTCGTCCAGCGGCTCGGTGGCGGGGGCAATGATATACTGGTCCTCCACGTCGGCGGTCATGTATTCCACCTCGTCCGTGACCCGGCAGGTACCCTTCTCCACCTTGCGGTAGGGGGCCTCGATAAAGCCATACCGGTTCACCCGGGCGTAGGAGGCCAGGTAGGAGATCAGACCGATGTTGGGACCTTCCGGCGTCTCGATGGGGCACAGACGGCCATAGTGGCTGTAGTGCACGTCACGGACGTCGAAGGAGGCCCGCTCCCGGGACAGACCGCCGGGGCCCAGGGCGGAGATACGCCGCTTGTGGGTCAGCTCTGCCAGGGGGTTGGTCTGGTCCATGAACTGGCTCAGAGGGGAGGAGCCGAAGAACTCCTTGATGGCGGCGGTGATGGGCCGGATGTTGATGAGGGACTGAGGTGTGACGATGTCCTGGTCCTGAATGGTCATCCGCTCACGGATGACCCGCTCCATCCGGGTAAAGCCGATGCGGAACTGGTTCTGGAGCAGTTCGCCCACGCTGCGCAGGCGGCGGTTGCCCAGATGGTCAATGTCGTCCTTCTGACCCACGCCGTAGGCCAGACAGTTGAGGTAGTTCACCGAGGCCAGAATGTCGTCCACGGTGATGTGCTTGGGCATGAGCAGGTCCAGGCTGTCCGCCACCGCCTGCTTCAGATCCTCGCCGGAGTACTTGTCCAGCAGGTCACGGAGGACGGAGACCCGCACCCGCTCGGTGACGCCCACCTCGGCGGGGTCGAAGTCCACGAAGGAGGACATATCCACCACGTTGTTGGCGAACACCTTGACGACGGTGCCCTCCACGTCGATGAGGGCCTCGTTGACGCCACGGGCGGCCAGAGCCTGGGCCTGCTCCCGGGTCAGGGTCTCGCCGCTCTCGGCCAGCAGCTCCCCTGTCCAGGGGTCAGCGATGGGGGCGGCCAGGGTCTGCCCGGACAGACGGCGGGCGATGTCCAGCTTCTTGTTGAACTTGTACCGGCCCACCTCGGACAGGTCGTACCGCCGGGGGTCGAACAGCAGGGCCTCCATCAGGCTCTCGCAGGAGTCCACCGTGGGGGGCTCGCCGGGACGCAGCTTCCGGTAGATCTCCAGCATGGCGTCCTCGTAGGACTTGCAGGGATCCTTCTCCAGAGTGGTGACGATGCGGGGGTCCTCCCCAAAGACGGCCAGGATCTCCCCGTCGGTCTTGAGACCCACCGCCCGGAGCAGGCAGGTGATGGGGATCTTGCGGTTCTTGTCGATGCGGACATAGAACACGTCGTTCAGGTCGGTCTCATACTCCAGCCAGGCGCCCCGATAGGGGATGACGGTGGTGGTGTAGATGACGTTGCCTGCCTTGTCCTCCTCCCGGCCATAGTACATACCGGGGGAACGGACGATCTGAGAGACGATGACACGCTCTGCGCCGTTGATAACAAAGGAGCCGCCCTGGGTCATCAGGGGAAAATCCCCCATATAGATCTCCTGCTCCTTAATTTCCCCCGTCTCCTTGTTGCGGAGACGGACCCGGACCTGCATGGGCTTGGAATAGGTGGCGTCCCGGGCCTTGCATTCCTCCACGTCATACTTGGGGGGCTTGTTCATAGAGAAGTCGATGAAGCTCAGCTCCAGATTGCCCGCATAGTCGGTGATGACGCCGACATCCTTAAATACCTGCTTCAGACCTACGTCGAAGAACCACTGGTAGCTCTTCTTCTGGATCTCCAGCAGGTCGGGCATCTGGAGGATCTCGTCATGGCGAATAAAGCTCTTCCGCAGGGTGTTGCCGAAGTACACGTCTTTGACCATAGATGTTCTCACTCCCGTTACTTTGGTTGCAGTCAATACGAACGATTGGGGCGCAGGTGCGACACGCCCGGCACGGTTGCCAAAATTCTCCAAACAGCCCTTGCACCAGGGGGCGAACTGTGCTATCATACACACAGTGGCAGAAAAGGCAGACCAGGGGATAGGAATCCACAATAGCAATTAATTGTATAACAAAGGGGCCCCGGTGTCAAGGGGTTATTTTCCATCTGAGCGGAGCTTTTTTCGCTCGGATTTTTTTGTTTAGAGAGGTGACGACGGTGCGCTATCCCAATCTGACGGAGGGAATCTTTCTGTCCCGGCCTAACCGGTTTGTGGCCCAGGTGCAGCTGGAGGGCCGGGAGGAGACGGTACACGTGAAAAATACCGGCCGCTGCCGGGAGCTGCTGACGCCCGGGGCCAGGGTGTGCCTGGTGAAGTCGGACAATCCCGGGCGCAGGACGGCCTACGACCTGGTGGCGGTGTGGAAGGGAGAGCGGCTGGTGAACATGGACGCCCAGGCCCCCAACCACATCCTGGAGGAGTATCTGCCGAACTCCGGATTGTTCAGCCCCATAGCCCGCATCCGCCCGGAATACACCCACGGGGACTCCCGTTTTGACTTTCTGGTGGAGGACGGAGGGGTTCGACATCTCATAGAGGTAAAGGGCGTGACCTTGGAGCGGGAGGACGTGGCATATTTTCCGGACGCCCCCACCGAACGGGGCGTGAAGCATATCCGGGGGCTCATCCGGGCGATGGACGAGGGCTTTACCCCCTGGCTTTGCTTTGTGGTGCAGATGGAGGGCATCCGGGCCATGCGCCCCAACGACGAGACCCACCCTGCCTTTGGCCAGGCCCTCCGGGACGCCCACGCTGCCGGGGTGCGCATCCTTGCCCTGGGCTGCCGGGTGTCCCCGGGGGAGGCGGAGATCGCCTATTCCATACCTGTTGTGTTATCATACTTTCAGAAATGACGGAAACATAAATCGAAATTGCATAAAATTCAAACGAAAATTGCAAGTCGAAAATTGCAAGTGCAAGTTGAACACATCCGCGAAAAATTTTTAATAGAGTC
>JAJQEM010000004.1:0-2804 GCA_021201635.1 Clostridiales bacterium
GGAGGATTTGAAATGAAGAGATCGCTTGCATTGATTCTGACCGCTGTGCTCTGTTTGCAGTTGTGTGTCCCCGCATTTGCAACGGAGACTGCATCAGATGCCACAGCCGACACCGCTGTATCTGACGAGGCGTTGACCTCGGAGACAGCCGAAGATACAGCAGATGAGGAGGATGTCTCTGTCACCGCAGAGGCAGAAGCAGAGGCGGAGGAAACGGAGGATACGGAAACCGCAACTGAGACAGAAACCGTCGCCGAAACGGAGACAGCAACGGTCTCCGATGACCTGGAGGTTGATGCGTTGGAGTCTGCGGAGGATGGTGCATCTGACAGCACAGAGGACGACGATACCCTCTACAACGGAAATGAGGCGGACTATAACGACCCTCAGTTCCTCCAGCTGCTGGAAGATGGCTTCTTTGAGGAGAGCGAGA
The DNA here is from genome assembly GCA_021201635.1 of Clostridiales bacterium. Taxonomy (GTDB): domain Bacteria; phylum Bacillota; class Clostridia; order Oscillospirales; family Oscillospiraceae; genus Onthomonas. The sequence goes on from JAJQEM010000004.1 coordinate 434, forward strand.
ACGACGGCATCTCCACCGTCTCAAGCTCCTACTCTCATAACAGCCGTTTCAACGGCTACACCATCACACAGGGCATTGACATTTCCAAGTGGAATGGGATGATCAGCTGGTCTAAGGTCAAGGCCTCCGGCATCAGCTTTGTCATGATCCGCTGTGGCTATCGGGGTGCCAGCGACGGAACGCTGTATACGGACGATATGTTTGCAACAAACATCAAGGGTGCCCTTGCAGCCGGTCTGGAAGTTGGCGTGTACGTCTATTCTCAGGCCATCACCACATCGGAGGCCAAGGCGGAGGCCAACTTCGCCCTCAAGCTGTGCGCAGGATATGACTTCACCCTTCCCATCGTTCTGGACTTTGAGTATTATACGACCACCTCCGGCCGCCTGGCAGAAGCCAACCTGTCCAAGACCCAGCAGACCAATATCTGCCTGGCCTTCTGCGATACGGTAGATGCGGCGGGCTACGGCGCTATGGTCTACGCCAGCAGGAGTATGCTGGAGGATGATACCTATGGCCAGCAGATCGCAGACGCAGGCTATGAGGTATGGCTGGCCCAGTGGAATTCCAGCACGACCTATTCCGGCACTTACACCTATTGGCAATATTCCGACAGCGGCTCTGTCAGTGGCATTGACTACGCAGTTGACATGAACTATCGCTATGAGCTGCCCTCGCCCACCATTACGCTGACCTATTGTGCCGCAGCGGGCGTGCGTCTGGCCTGGAGCTCTGTCTCTCTGGCGGATAGCTACGCCGTCTATCGCAGAGCCTCCGGGGAAACCGCCTGGACGAAGCTGGGCACCGTCAGTAGCAGCGATACGCTTACCTGGCTGGATGAGACTGCCGTGGCGGGGACGACCTATGAATATGTCGTCCGGGCCTGCGACGACGCTGTTCTCTCTCCCTATCAGCGGACGGGGACCACTGTCGACTATGAGCCGGAGTTCTCCCTTTCGTCGGCTGCCCAGACCAGCAGCGGCGTCAAGCTGACCTGGACTGCGTCCTCTGACTATGACCAGTATAAAATTCTTCGTCGAACCGGCTATTCCGGAAGTTGGAGCACGATCGCAACAATATCAGACGTCAGCCAGACCTCCTATCTGGATACCTCCACATTGACAGGCGGAATCATCTATTCATATACAATCGTTGGAGTGAGCGACGGACAGGAGGATAGCTACGACCCCTATGGTCTCCAGATGATTTGGCTAGATGCGCCGGAACTGGTATCCGCAGCCTCCTATAAAACTGGCATGAAGGTGACCTGGAGCTCTGTGACCGGGGCAGAGGGATACCGGGTCTATCGAAAAGCGGAGACAAGCTGGAAGCTGATTGCCACGGTCAGCGGTAACAGCACTGTCACCTATTATGACAGCGCCTCCTCTACTGCTGGTACGACATATACCTATACCGTTCGGGCTTATCGTGGCAGTGTCCTTAGCCCTTACAACAGCACCGGCATATCCGGCATCCGAATCAGCACCCCCACTCTGGTCAGTGCGGCCATGAGTGGAAGCAATATGAAAATTCAGTGGAAGGCGGTCAGCGGCGCAACAACATACTACATCTATCGCAAGACCTCCAGCTCCAGCTGGAGCAGGATCGGTACAGCCTCCGGCAGTGCTACCACCTATTATGATTCCACCGCTTCCAGCGGCACAGTCTATACTTATACAGTTCGCGTTACTGTCTCCGGTAATATGAGCTGGTTCGATGAAAGCGGCGTTTCCGGCCTCTACCTGGGAACAGTTACGTTGAAGTCTGCTACCCGTACCTCCTCTGGAGTGACTGTCACCTGGAGCACTATCAGCGGGGCGACAAAATATGCCGTGTATCGCAGAAGTGCAAGCAGCAGCTGGAAGAAAATCGCCACCGTTACGAAAACCTCCTATTCGGATACAAGCAAATTGAGCAGTGACGTAAAATATTACTATACGGTGCGTGCCGTTGCCACCTATAATGGCAGTACCGTTATGGGCTACTACAATACCACAGGGCTGCTCCTCACCACACTGTCTACGCCATCCTTGACCAGCGTGACGAGCAACAGCTCCGGTGGGCTGACCGTCAAGTGGAAGAGTGTCAGCAATGCCGTTCAATATATTGTCTACCGCAAGACAGGAAGTAGCTCCTGGAAACAGATAGCGACTACCACTGGAACCTCCTGGACAGATACCACTGCCCAGTCCGGGACGGTCTATACCTACACGGTAAGGGCCTCTGATGGAGAAGGGAAAAGCGGATATGACACCGCCGGCATTTCCGGCATCTGGCTGGCGACTCCCACGCTTGTCTCTGCCAGTACCACTGCAACCGATGTCAAGGTCCAGTGGAAAGCGGTGAGTGGGGCCACAGGCTACCGGGTCTA
>JAJQEM010000004.1:2904-10333 GCA_021201635.1 Clostridiales bacterium
GGCACCAGCTATACCGACACCAGCCTCACCGAATATGACACCAACTATTACTATACCGTTCGGGCTTACACCACGCTGAACGGCTCCACCTATCTCAGCAATTATGACCAGTCCGGAGTGATAATCCACTATCTCGCCGTTCCGCAGCTCACTGAGATAAGCAGCACTGCTTCCGGAATTACGGTGAGCTGGCTCAAGGTCAGCGGAGCCACATCTTATCGCCTCTATCGCAAGACGTCCAGCTCCAAGTGGGTCAATATCGCCACCCTGGACAGCAGCTGCACCAGCTACACAGACACGACAGGCGTTTCCGGAACTACATACTTCTATACTGTCCGGGCGCAAAGCTCTGACGGCATGAGTTGGTTCGATTCTGTCGGTATATCCGCCACCTGCCAGTAAAACCGAGCCAGTGCAGGAGACTGCCTTGGCACAGATCTCCGCCCCTCTGCATATTCTGTAACAACAAGGTATCCAGAGGGGCGGCTTTTCTGTCCGCTCCGGTGATGCCGCCCAGGGAAGGGGGCACGGTCATGAAGATCATCATCCTGCGGTCACCGAAATTTCTCTCCGGTCTGCTCAAGCTGATGTTCCACATGGATTCCAAGGCATGACAGTCGCCGCTGGCGCATACTCTCTTTCAGAACCGTGTCCGGTCCTGCCGGGCGCAAAGGAGAGGATGCCTTTTGGAACTTGAATTGAACGGTACCAGTGTTGACCACTTCGAGCTGATACAGGACAGCGGGTATAGCCGGGAGGAGACGCTGGAGATGATCGTCCCGGACGCCTGCCCGGATATTGTGCAGGTGGTGGACACCTGGGGCTTCTGCTGTCTGACCCGTCGGGAGGTGACAGACTCCGGCGCTCTGCTGGTGGGACGTGTCCGGGTGACCATCCTGTATATCCCGGAGGGAGACGGTGGACTACAAAAGCTGGAGGCAGAGCTGCCATTCCAGCATCTGAGCGAATGCGCACAGGTAGATGGCAGCACACGTCTGCTGGTCAACGCCTGGGTGTCCTCAGCAGAGACCCGGATTTTAAATCCCAGAAAGGTGTTGATCCGCACAGATCTCTGCGAGAAGATCCAGCTTTACCGGCTCCAGACCCTCCGGGTCTATGGCACACTGGACGCTGACGAAGCTCTGGGGCTCCAGACACGACAGCAGCAGGAGCAGGCCGACCTGGTGACCCAGACCGCAGAAAAGGCCTTTGTGCTGGAGGAGGAGCTAAGCCTGTCCGGTATCAGGTCCGTCTCGGCTGTGCCGCTTCAGCTCCGTCCGGAGGCGTTCTGGGTCGAGGCCAGGTTGATTGGCTCCAAGCTGGTGCTCAAAGGGACTGCCCAGATACAATCCCTCTGGCAGGAAGAGGGGGGAGGCCTGATCCCCAACAGCTTTGAGCTCCCCTTCTCCCAGATGCTGGATGCCGCCGGAGTGGGAGAGGGCGCCCAATATCAGGCCTGTGTTCAAATTCAAAGCTGGCAGACCGGACAGCCCTCCGGGGACGGACGATCTCTGCCCATCACCCTGGATCTGTGCGCCCAGGCGGTATTCTGCGAGCGGATCCCCTTTGCATTTATAGCCGATGCCTACAGTGTCTATTACCCCACGGAGCTGCACACAGAGCAATGGGCCGTCTGTCGGCAAAGTCAGGAGGAATCCCGACAGTCTGTCCGGGAGTTTGCACCCTGTGAACAGAGTATTCAGACCATATTGGACTGCCACGAGGAGCTGGGACTGGTTCAGGTGGCAAGGGAGGACAGCCAATATACGGTGACCGTCCCCATCTCCGCCGCTGTCCTGTGCCTGGATGAGAAAGGCGACCTGTTCTCCGTCCTGCGCTCCTTTTCTGTCTCCCTCCAGCCACCCTGTCCACCGGAGCAGCGGCTTCGGTGCAGCTGCACGCTGCTCCAGATGGAGGCGTTGCCTGCCGCCGCCGGGCTGGAGCTGCGGGGGACGGTAATGCTGCGTTTCCAGGCCATGGAGGAGACTTTGATCACTGGACTTGCAGGATTGAAGGTGGATCAGGAGCATCCCCAGGAGTACGCTGGACAGCCCTCTGTGGTGCTGCGGCGTCCTGCCCCATCAGAATCCCTTTGGGACATCGCCAAGCGCTGCTCCACCACCTGTCAGGAGATCTGTTCTGCCAACGGATTGGCGGAAGATCAGCCGCTGGGCAATCAGATGCTGCTGATTCCCAGGAAACGGTAGGGGAGGGGTCAGATGGAACACGTTAAGCTCTATGAGGAGATCGCCCAGCGGACGGAGGGGGACATCTATATCGGCGTCGTGGGCCCGGTCAGGACAGGGAAGTCCACCTTTATCAAACGCTTTATGGAGACGCTGGTCATTCCAAACATTGAAAACGTCTATCGCCGGGAGCGGGCCAGAGATGAGCTGCCCCAGTCCGGCAGCGGACGCACCATCATGACTGCCGAGCCAAAGTTCGTTCCGGAGGAGGCCGCTCAGGTGGAGCTGGAGGGCGGTGTCCGGTTCTCCGTCCGACTGATCGACTCGGTGGGCTACCTGGTGGACGGGGCCGTGGGACAGATGGAGGATGGCAGCCCCCGAATGGTCACCACGCCCTGGTTCGACCACGAGGTCTCCATGTCCGAGGCTGCCGAGCTGGGCACCAGAAAGGTCATCGCCGAGCACTCTACCATCGGTATCGTTGTGACCACAGATGGCACCATCACCGAAATTCCCCGGGAGGACTACCTGGAGGCGGAGGAGCGGGTCATTCAGGAGCTGAAGGCTCTGAACAAGCCTTTCCTGGTGCTGCTCAACTCCCAGGAACCAGGCTCTGACCGGGCAAAGGCAATTGCCTCGGACATCTCCTCCCGCTATGAGGTCAGCTGTCTCCCAGTGAACTGTCTGGAGCTCCGGGAGCAGGATGTGACACAGATCATCCAGTCTGTCCTCTATGAGTTCCCATTACAGGAGCTGGAGCTGTTTCTGCCCTCCTGGGTAGACGCCCTGCCCTATGACCATCCCATCAAATCCGGACTCTACCAGTCCATTCAGGAAGTCGGAGGGCAGATCAGCCGCATCCGGCAGGTGCGGGACAGCCTGGCCCAGCTGGGGGCCTGTGAGAGCGTCAGTCGGTGTGAACTGTCCGGGGTAGATCTGGGCAGGGGAGTGGTTCAAGCCGCCGTAGAGGTGCCGAGAGGGCTGTTCTACGAGACGCTGAGCCGGCAGTCCGGTTTTGCCGTAGGAGACGACGGCGACCTGATCCAACTCCTGACCCAGCTCGCCACAGTTAAACGGGAATATGACAAGGTAGACGCCGCCCTCCGGGAGGTCCGGGAGACTGGCTACGGCATCGTCGTCCCATCCATGGATGAGCTGACCCTGGAAGAGCCGGAGATCATGCGGCAGGGGGGACGCTACGGCGTCCGCCTCAGGGCCAGCGCTCCCTCCATTCATATGCTTCGGGCAGATATTGAAACAGTTCTCTCGCCCATCGTAGGCAGCGAGAAGCAGAGCGAGGAGATGATCCACTATCTGCTCCAGGAGTTTGAGGGAGACACTCAAAAGATCTGGGAGTCAAACATCTTTGGCAAGTCCTTCCATGAGCTGGTCAACGAGGATCTCCAGAGCAAGCTGAATCGGATGCCGGAAGATGCCCGGGTCAAGCTCCGGGAGACCCTGGAGCGCATCATCAACGAGGGCACCGGAGGGCTGATCTGTATCATCCTCTGATGATGACGAAAAATGCAGAGCGGACGGTAAAGGTCTGCTCTGCATGATTTTTGCGCTGATTGGCTTTTACTAATTCTTTCCCTTGAGATGAGCCAGGGGGTTCATCTCTGCGGCGTCCGCCAGATTTTCGCTACTGACATGGGTGTAGATTTGGGTGGTATTCAGGTGATCGTGGCCCAAGACCTCCTGTAAGGTACGGACATCCACGCCGTTCTGGAGCATCAGCGTCGCCGCAGTGTGGCGGAGCTTGTGGGCGGAATACAGGCTTGGGTCCAGCCCGGCAGCAGCCAGGGCATTTTTAATCATCAAATGGACAGCACTTTTAGAAATGCGTTTTCTCTGGTTGCTGACAAATAAAGCCTCCGGGTCGATCAGGGTCATGCCATTTCTGACCACCAAATAGTTCTCCAAGGCGTCTACACAGCTGTCATTTAGGTACAAAATTCGCTCTTTATTGCCTTTTCCCAGCACACGGACGGTATTTCCCTGAATGCTGGACAGATTCAGGTTTACCAACTCAGAGATGCGCAGCCCGCAGTTCAGAAAGAACACCAGGATACAGTAATCCCGCTCCTGATTTTTGCCCTGAACTGAGTTGAGCAGACGGACAGATTCCTCCAGGGTCAGGTATCTGGGCAGCGATTTCCGAATCTTCGGCGAGTCCAGGTCTTGGATAGGGTTTTCCTCCAGCTTATGGGTCTTGACCGTCAGGTATTTAAACAGCGAACGGATGGCAGAAATCTTTCTGGCCCGGGACGCCTCGTTGAGGCCTTTTTCACGGTTTAAATAGGTCAGATAGCTGTAAACATCGCTGAGAGAGATTTGGCGGATAAAGTCGATGTCGACATCGTCGATGGAAATCTCGTTTTCCGGCGTATCCCGAGGAACGACTCGCTTGAGCCGTTTCATATAGCGGAAAAAACTCCGCAGATCGAGGCAATACTCATCCACAGTAAGATTGGAATGACCTTTTACCGTCTCATGATAGGATAAAAAATCGCACAACAAGGGCGACGCAAATTCTCGGTAATCCATGCTAAATTCAGGGGTCTCCCGGCCTGGTCAGGCGATTTTCACCTCCCTCAACCTGAACAAAATTTTTATTTTGTTCAGGTTTGTGTCTTTGGAAAAAGCGGCTCTCCCGCTTTGCAGCCGCTTCTCTCAGGCGGAGTCCCCTGCCTCCTGTTTCTTGTTTTGTTGTATTTAGCATACCACACTGTCCGGATTCTGTCAAGGATGGCATAGGTATAACAAAACCATCTTAGTTTATTTATGACGTTGTCGTAATCGATTTTCTCTCTATGTTTCTCTTTCAGACTCCATCGTAGTTCATGGTACGCTTCCCAGAGGCCGTCATCAACTACACTCCAAAGATAAATCGCTTTCAGCCCGCCTTCCCCGAAATTCCTGAGTGGGCAAGCTCAACTTTTGTGCAAAAATCATTGGCATAGATGGATATGATTTGCTATAATGATGCCAGAGCGTGTGCTCAGGCCATAAAGGAAAAGAACAGGAGGGACAGCGATGCGGGAGTTTACTGTGGGCAAAAACGACGCCGGGCAGCGGCTGGATCGCTGGCTGAGCAAAACCGTCCCCCTTTTGCCCTCCCCCCTGCTGCAAAAATATATCCGTTTGAAACGGGTCAAACGCAATGGCAAGGGGGCCAGCCGGGATACCCGGCTTCAGGTCGGGGATCTGCTGCAGCTCTACATCAATGACGAGTTTTTCGAGACGCCCACTGAGGAAAACGCCTATCTCACCATCGCCACGCCCAGACTGGACATTCTCTATGAGGATGAGCACCTCCTGCTGGTAAACAAGCCCGCCGGTATGGTGGTCCACGCAGACGAGACAGGGACGTCCAACACCCTTATCAACCACATTCTGGCCTATCTCTACCAGAAGCGGGAATGGCGGCCCCGGGAGGAGCACTCCTTTGTCCCTGCCCTCTGCAACCGAATCGACCGGAATACCAGCGGCATCGTCATCGCCGCTAAGACCGCCGAAGCCCTCCGGGTCATGAATCAGAAAATCAAAGACCGGGAGCTGGAAAAGCGGTATCTCTGCGTTGCCGTGGGAACGCTGTCTCCCCGGGATGGGCGGCTGGAAAGCGTCCTGCTCCGGGACGAACGCAAGAAGCAGGTATCGGTCTACCATCACACCGTCCCCGGAGGACGGACAGCGATCACAGAATACCGCACCCTGGCGGTCAACAACGGTCTGTCCCTGGTGGAGTGTGAGCTGCTCACCGGGCGCACCCATCAGATTCGGGCGCAGATGGCGGACGCAGGCTGTCCCCTGCTGGGAGATGGCAAATACGGCATCGAACGTGTAAACCGGCAGTATGGCCGCCGGACCCAGGCACTCTGTTCCTGGTCGCTCACCTTCCGCTTCACCACCGACGCCGGGGCACTGGAATACCTCAACGGTCGGACCTGGCGGGTACCGGAGGTCGACTTCCTCCCTTCCTATTTCCCTGATATTGCTCTGTCAGATCTCATCTGACCGTTTTCGTTCCCTCAAATTGGAGGAATTTTGTTGAAAAGACTGCTGTCTTTGTTTTTGGCGGCGGGCCTGCTGGTCTCCGCTTATGCCCTGACAGGCGAACAAGTGGATTTCAGCCGCACTGTGACCCTTTACAGTCAGGGTGACTATATCGACCCGGACATTCTGTCGGATTTTACCCGAGAGACGGGGATTGAAGTAGAATATGTCATTGCCGGTGACGAAAGCGGCAACGGCCCAACAGATTGTGACCTTTTGCTGGCAGACGTAGACTGTATCTCTCTGCTGGCAGAGGGCGGCTATGTTCAGGCGCTGGACGCTGACTGCTTCTCCTCCTGGGGAGCCATTGACCCCCAATGGATGGAGCTGAATGGGTTGGAACACTATGCAGTCCCCTGTCTCTGGACGACCATGGGACTGGTTTATGATCCCACCCGGACGGAGCTTCGTGTGACCCAGTGGGCCGACCTGACGAATGCTGCCTTTTCCGGCCAGGTGCTCATGCCTACGGATGCCGGACAACTGACGACAGTGGGATTGGCCGCCCTGGAGCTGGATGTCCAGTCTCGCTCTGCCGAAGCGCTGGCTTCCGCCGGACTTTGGCTGAAGGAGCAGTCCTCCCTGGTGCTGGATTACTGCGCTGAAGATGACATGGCTGAGTGGTTCCGATCAGGAGACGCAGTGTTGGCCGTCTGTCCGGCCAGTACCGCCATTGAGCTGATGGCAGAGCTGCCAGAGCTGAGCTTTGTCATTCCCTCCAGCGGAAACTGGCAGACCATCCTGTGCTACGCCGTCGCCGCCAATACGGAAAAAAAGGCGGCGGTCTATGAGCTGCTGGACTATCTCTGTCAGCCGGAAAATCTGGCGAAAAACGCCGCTTACTGCGGCTGGTCTGTCACCTCCACCCGGGCCTATGATCTCCTCTCCCCTACCTGGCGTTCCAACCCTCTGGCCTATCCCGACCTGGATGGACGGGTGGAGACGCCCCTGCTCGCCGCCCGGGACAGCTGGATGCAGTCCTTTGTCTTGTTGGACACGTTGTCCGACTTTCGGCGAATGGTTCTGAATACCCGCAGAAGTTTGACAGCAATTGCCTGGTAAATCCAAAACAAACAAGCAACGGCGCACTGCCGACGGAGATCCGTCTGACAGTGCGCCGCTTATTTTAATTTGACGGTCGATTGTAAAATGAAGTTGAACACCTAAAAAATCCATAGCGATTGAAT
>JAJQEM010000007.1 GCA_021201635.1 Clostridiales bacterium
GTGTTCAACTTCATTTTACAATCGACCTTCAACTTCATTTTACAATCGACCACTATATCCTGGTACATATTGTCAAAATAAACCATGACACAGGATGTGCCCTCTGCCGAAAAAATCCTTGACAACCGCACCGTTCCCCATTATAATATCATTTGTGTCTGTGAGGCAGCTATGGAGAGATGTCCGAGCGGTTTATGGAGCCGGTCTTGAAAACCGGTGACTCTCACAAGGAGCCGTGGGTTCGAATCCCACTCTCTCCGTTCTTCTCTCTCCTGTCACAATTGAATCTCCCTTGGTGGTTTTCGACTTGCAGAAGTACTCAAGTGGTCGAAGAGGCGCCCCTGCTAAGGGTGTAGGGCGGGCAACCGTCGCGAGGGTTCAAATCCCTCCTTCTGCGTAGCAAAAAGAACCGATTCTCCCTGTGAGAGTCGGTTCTTTCTTTTTCTTGCAATCCGTCGAAAACTGTGTTACCCTGTCTCTGGCCCCAAAAGGGCCGGGTGCTGTCCAATACGGTGGCGGTTGGCCCCCTTCACGGGGGCAGCTTCTTTTGCCCCCTGATTTCAGGAAGGGGGGCTGCCCGATGAGTACATCCGAAGTCTTTCAGCTTTGTCTTGTCATCATTGGCGTTATCAGCCTGGTCTTACAGGCAAAAAAGAAGTAACCGCCCAGCCTCCAAGCAAGCGGTTACTTCTGTGAACCAAACTTAGGGGCCAGCCGTTGCCGGGCAGCACCCTTGTTCTGTTTACAGTATACCCGCAAAGCGGCAATTTGTCAAACCCTTTTCGGCGATTGTGGTTCCGCTTACAGGAGCGTCCTCACTCTTTTCCTCTCCGGGTTTCCCGCATACCTCCCCTCTCCGGCGCATAGGATTGCCCCAGGAGAGAGGAGTGGTGCCCGATGAAAATTTTCATTCTGCGGCGGCAGGTCGTCACCGCTGTCGTCTGTGGTGTGCTGGCTTTTGGGATGGTCTGGCTGGTCAGCCACCCCAACGCCGTGGGTGCGGCGGCAGTGCAGCGGCAGTTGCCCGTCTACAGCGTGCAGCGGGAGGAAAAGGTGGTGGCCCTGACCTTTGACGCCGCCTGGGGCAACGAGGACACCCAGCAGCTCATCGACATTCTGGGCCCCTACAACGTCACTGCCACCTTCTTTCTGGTGGGAAACTGGGTGGACAATTACCCGGAGTCAGTGAAGGCTCTAGCTGATGCGGGGCACTCCATCCAGAACCACTCGGACACCCACCCCTACATGACTCAGTGCTCGGCGGAGGAGATTTTGCAGGAGTTGGACGCCTGCAATAACAAGATCGAGGCCATCACCGGTGTCCGGCCCACCCTCATCCGTCCGCCCTATGGGGACTACAACGACACGGTCATCAACACCATCCGCTCCGCCGGGATGGAGCCCATCCAGTGGGATGTGGACAGCCTGGACTGGAAAGAACTTTCCGCCGCCGAGATCACCCAGCGGGTGCTGGACGGGGTGGGCCCCGGCTCCATCGTCCTCTTTCACAACGTCGCCCTCCACACCCCGGAAGCCCTGCCGGACATCATCACCGGTCTGATGGCGCAGGGGTATTCCTTCGTCTCAGTGGCCGATCTGCTGCTGGAGGGGGAATACACCATCGACCACACGGGCCGTCAGTGTCCTGTGGAGGTGTCCGCCCTGTCGGAGAGCCTGCCGCCCCGGCTGCTCCGGCGGCTCTGGGCAGTGTGATGGCTCAAGTCTGCCCCTTTTGTCCATTTTCCTCTGTAAAGAAAGGGCAAATTTCGTCAAAATGAGGGGTAAAAAACCGCCCGTTTTCCATGACAGGTGGACAGAAGTATGATAGAATGTATTCGATAAATCCCCGCCGATACCCATACTGATGATCTGCACAGAAAGGGAGCATGGATACTTATGAAGCTGCTGGAAGACCGCATCCGCAAAGACGGCATCCTGGCCGAGGGCGACGTGCTGAAGGTGGACTGCTTTTTGAATCACCAGATGGACGTGAAGCTGTTCCACGAGATGGGCATGGAGTTCAAGCGCCTGTTCGCCGACAAGCCCATCAACAAGATTTTGACCATCGAGGCCAGCGGCATTGGCATCGCCTGCGTAGTTGCAGAGTGCTTCGACGTACCGGTGCTGTTTGCAAAAAAGGCCCAGAGCATCAACCTCTCCGGGGACGTCTACACCACCAAAATTCAGAGCTTCACCCACAAGCGGGTATACGACGTCATCGTCTCCAAGCGGTTCATCGGGCCGGAGGACCACGTTCTCATCATTGACGATTTTCTGGCCAACGGCTGCGCCCTCCAGGGGCTGATCGAGCTGGTGCAGGACGCCGGGGCCACCGTGGAGGGCATCGGCATCTGCATTGAGAAAGGCTTCCAGGAGGGCGGCAAGCTCATCCGGGCCACCGGCATCCAGCTGGAATCCCTGGCTATCGTGGACCGGATGGACCCGGCCACCGGCGAGATCGAATTCCGGGAGCAGTGAGGCTCCCCTTCTGTTTTTCCACAAAGCGACAAAGCACCCCCGGCTCGGCGAGCCGGGGGTGCTTTACTATGTGTCCGGAGATTCCCTATGGGTTTGGTTTACCCCTTGTACTGATCGGGAACCTGGTCGATGGTCTGATACTTCTCCATGGCCGCATCCAGAGACATTCCCTGGGCCACGCAGTCCTTCCGGGCGGCGTTGATGGCCTGGATATCCTTAATGCGCTTGCCGTCCAGGTCATAGCCGTGCATGGCCCACAGGGTCAGCGCCCAGGCGCACATGGGGATGACGCAGAACAGGATGATAACCACCCAGTTCATGCCGTCGGCGTAGGGCGTGGTCTTGGTGGGGAGCTGCTCCAGTCCGATAATGGTGACGGCAATGCCCACCACAGTGGCGGACAGGGAGGAAACCAGCTTATCCACCAGGGAGAACAGGGTGCCCATGATGCCGGGGATGAACTTGCCGGAACGATAGGTCTCGTAGTCGGCGCAGTCGGCCACCATGGGGATGGGCATATCGGCGGTGGCGTAGTATGCGCCATAGCCGATGCCAAAGCAGAGGATGAACAAAATCGTGTAGAGGTTAATACTCAGGCTGCCGTCTGTCATGATGGACAGGTTGAACGCATCCCCATGGCCCCACAGGAGCAGCAGGATGAGCACGCCCACATAGCAGATCAGCGCCACACGGACATATTTGGTCAGGGACGCCTTTTGTCCATACTTCTGAGAGGTGCGCACCGTCAGGGCGAAGAAGGGCACGGCGAACACATAGCCCAACACCATCATAGGCAGATACAGCGTATCATAGTTGCCCATCATGCAGCCGTAGAGCATACACAGGACGGTGACGTTGGTGGCGATAGAGAGGGCCAGCTTGCAGCTGCCGCCGGCGACCATCAGCCGCTGCATGGGCTTGTTGGCCTTGATGATCTCAATGTACTCGGAGACCTTGACCTTCTCCTGCTTGGCTCCGCCGATGCCGAAGTACTTGGGCTGGTCCTTCTCCCAGATGCCGATGATGGCCAGGGCGGTCAGGGCCACGGAGACGATAATGCCAATGGGGGCCATGAACGCAAACCAGCTCTGGTTGTAGTCGCCGAAGAAGCTATCGCCCGCCAGGATGGGGCCGACGAGCTGCATGGCGCCCATGCCCAGCAGAGAGCCGATGGTGTTGAAGATGGTGAACAGCGGCCGCTGGTTGGGGTCGTTGGTCAGAACAGCCTGGGCTGCACGGGTGACGGAGGTCTGGAAGGTGTAGCCAATGACCCAGACGGCATACAGCAGGATAAACAGGACGTAGCGCAGCCACATCATGCTCTCCGGCACGTAGGGGGTGAATACATACAGGCAGATGACCGAGACAGCCATAATTACACTGCCGATCACCATAAAGGGACGGAATTTTCCGAATTTACCGTTGGTCTTGTCCATCAGTGCGCCGATGATGGGGTCGGTGATGGCGTCGAAGACACGCATGCCCGTGACCATAAAGGACGCAAAGACGGTGGCAATGCCCAGAACAGTGTTGCCGAAGGTTGCAATGTAGGACAGGATCAGGACATAGTACACGTTGGTCGCGCCGTTGTTCATGGGGAACAGCACGAGCTGGTACATTTTTGCCCGGTTGACTCCTGAGGCTGGGGCAGTTGCCTGCTTTTCACTCATGTTGAACATTCACCTCTCAAAAAGTGTAGGCATCCCCGCCCCGGAGGGGGCGGGGATGGGGTGGAAGGAACAGATTTGCTTACTCCTTGACGGTCTTCATGAAGGAGGTGACGATGAGCAGCACGGCGGCGATTGCAAAGCAGACGATGCTGGCGATCATCATGTAGAACACGCTCCAGGCGGTGCTGTTCTGAGAGTTCCAGGAGAACAGACCGGAGATCATCAGGATACGCTCGTTGGCCATCTGGCCGATGATGAGGCCATAGACGCCGACGGTGACCATAATGGACAGGGTGCTGACCACGTCCAGGTCACCCAGCTTGGTGGGGGTGATCACGGCCACTACGGACAGGACGATGCCCGCCACGGCGCCGGTGGCCAAAAGGCCAAAGGACGAGAGAGAATAGGAGGTGCTGATGTTGTTGTTAATAACCAGCAGAACCAGTCCGGCGATCCCCAGGATCGCAGCGACGATCTGCAAATAGCCTCCCACGGTGCGGTTTTTCAGAGCGGTCATATCACTTTACCTCCTTCTTCTTGCCTGCGGTGAGGTAGCCAATGAAGCAGGCGACCATGAGCACAGCGGAGACGCCGATGGCTGCATAGTACGCCACACGCCACCAGACCATGACCTGCTCAATGGTGGTCGTGCTGTTGTAGCGGTTCATCAGGTTGCTCTGGCTGAACGCATAGAGAATCTGATGGACGGATTGCTTGACGGACTCCTGGAGGTTGGCGTCGCCGTCGATCAGGGTAGAGCTGACGGTGTTGCCGTCCACCTGACCGGCGAAGTAGCTGGTGTTCTCCAGGGTGACGCTGCCGTAGAAGCCGGACATACCACGGGTATCGTAGCAGGTGACGCCGGAGGCCAGGACTGCGGTGTACAGATCCATGTCGTCATAGATATCGGTGACGCAGTAGCCCTTGAAGCCCCACTCGCCGTTGAGGATGTTGGTGATCAGGTTGTAGCTGCAGGTGACCTCCACGGGGCCGATCTTGCTGAAGGAGGTCATGACGCCCAGCATACCAACGTCCTCTTCCTCGGTGTCATACTTGAACGCCTCGAATGCGATCTGGAAGGCACGCAGGTCGCCCTCACGGGCCTTCTGCTCGGTCATGTAGGGAGCGATGCCGTCACGGTTGGTCTCCTGGTCGTTGAAAGCAAAGTGCTTCGGGGCGGCGATCAGGCCGTTGGACAGGCCGCCGATGGCGAACTCCATAGCGGTGGTGCCGGTCAGGATGGGATCCTCGGAGTAATACTCGCCGTTACGGCCGTTGTAAGCGGTGCGGTGGGTGTTCAGGCCGGGGCCCCACAGGATGGGGATGCCCATGAACAGGGACTCCACGCCCACGAACTCGCCGACCTCATACTGCAGGTCACGGTTGAAGGAAGAAGCGATGTTGGGAGCGCCGGCAAAGACGCAGCCCATCCAGGCGCTGTTGGGGTCGTCAGTGCTGATGGCCCAGGGAGCGCTGGTATCCTTGCTGGCAGACAGCGCCAGGGCGATACCGGTGGCGGCGTTCTCAGTCAGATAGGCCTCCTGCATATTGATGGAGTCAATGCCGGGGATAGACGGGCCGCCGTAGGTGGCCAGGTACATGGCCTCCTCCAGGGAGATCTGATCCAGCAGCTGGGTCCACAGCTCGTCGTCATAGTCCACACCGTACATCTCATAGAATTCCACGCCGTTGTCCTGCTCCCAGAGGATGCTGGAGGTGTCGTCGGTGGTGGACATGGTGTAGTAGTTGCCGTTGAGGTAGCTGATGAGCTGGTCATCGGTCAGGGTCATGTCGGAGTACTCCACAGGATAGGTGGCCTCCCAGTCGCTGCGGGACAGGTAGGTGACCTCGCCATCCTGGAAGTAGTTCCAGTCGGCGTAATCAAGCTGGTTGGAGATAGCCACGCCAGCCTTGGAGATGGAGAAGGCGGTCTTGGAGATGACGTCCTCGGTGATCTCCAGGGAGTAAGCCATGCTGGCGTCGCCCTCGCCCACCATGCCGTCCTCCTCGGTGTAACCCTGGAGGGCCATGATGTTGTTCAGAGCATAGTGAGCGCCGTTGCCCACAGCGAAGTAATAGGTGCCGGGATCCATGATGTAGGTACCGGTGGTGCCGTCGCCGTTGTCATAGGTCTCGTCATAGCTGGCGATGTTCTGCAGATCGGCCACCACGGTGACGACCTCGGACTCATTGGGCTCCAGGGTATCGGTCTTGCCGTACTCCAGCAGCTGGATGGCGGACTTCTCCACGCCGCCCTCGATGTAGGGGGCCTGGCCGTAGATTTGGACGTTGGCCTTGCCGGCCACATCGCCGGTGTTGGTGACCTTCACGTTAAAGGTCAGGGTAGCGGTGGGAGTGCCGTCCTCAGCGATGGAGACGTACAGCTCGGGCTCGCCGTCCCACTCATAGCTGAATGTGGTATAGCTCAGGCCATAGCCGAAGCTGTAGACCATCTCGGCCTCGTAGTCCCAGCCTCCCTCGGAGGCATAGGTGCCTGCGGTGGAGTCTGCGTTGTGCACCCCCAGGACGGAGTCATAGTAGCGGGTCTCATAGTACTTGTAGCCCACATAGATGCCCTCGGCCTCGATGACATAGCTGCTGGAGTCGTCGTCAGTGATGACTTCGTCAGCGTTGCTGTAGGTGTAGTAGCCCATGTTGACCGTGGCAGGGGCGGACAGGTTATAGGTGGCATAGGTGTCGGACAGGCCGCCGGAGGGGCTGACCTTGCCGCAGAGGACGTCCGCCACGCCCAGCATACCGTAGCAGCCGGGGAAGCCGATCCACAGGATGGCGTCCACGTCGGGGTCGTCCTGCAGCTCAGCGACTTCCATGACGTTGGTGGTGTTCAGGAGCACGATAACGGTGTCACTGACCTCCTTGGCCAGCTCGACCACTGCCCGCTCGTTGTCGGTCAGCTCCAG
This sequence comes from Clostridiales bacterium, assembly GCA_021201635.1. Classification (GTDB taxonomy): domain Bacteria; phylum Bacillota; class Clostridia; order Oscillospirales; family Oscillospiraceae; genus Onthomonas. The sequence goes on from JAJQEM010000007.1 coordinate 7,070, forward strand.
AGGCTCGGAGGCGCCGGTACCCTCGGCAACGCCGCCCTTGATATAGTCAGAGCTCTCAGCGCTGGGACGGCCCAGGACCACGATGGCGGCGTCGCCATAGGTGGCAAAGCTGGCCTCATAGTCGGCGTTGACCTCGGCATACTCAGCGATGGCGGGCTCCTGAGGATCATAGACCTCAGTGGTCCTTTCATTGTTGGCATGCTCATAGGTCTCGTTCAGAGTCTCATAGACCTCCAGCATGGTGGGGTTGACATTCATGCCGGCGCCGTCGAACTCGAACTCGCTGCCACTCCAGCTGTCGATAGTCTGGCTGAACGTGGTAACCATGGTGAACGTTCCATCGTCATTGACGGTGCGGCTCTGGTTCAGGATAGTAGCGATGGTATTGGCGAAGTCGGTCTGATTCTCAGACAGGGCCTGAGACAGGCTGATGTAGGGGCCCCTGGCGTAGGAACCCATGCCCTGACCAAGCAGGTTGGCCACGGAGCGGATGCCCAGCAGGGTGATGTTGCTGCCGGAATCCAGAGGCAGAGCGTCGTTGTCGTTCTTCAGCAGAACGCAGCTCTCTGCGCCCTCCTCCCGGCCCAGGTCGATGGCGGCCTGAATCAGGGCCTCGGAGTTGCCGGTGCCGTCGTCGTTCAGGTACTCATCGTCGGGAACGTACTTGTCGTACAGGGGATCGTCGTCCGTGCTCTCAGAGGTGAACACGGAGCTGGTGGTGCCCAGCGTACTGTCGATGGTGGAGCTATAGTCCTCCATGATGCTGCCCAGGATAATGGACACGCACATCAGGAATGCGAACAGTGCGGAGAGGCCTCTCATGAGTTTTTTGGTCTTCATTGTTGGTTTCACGTCTCCTCTCATATAAAGTATGTGAAATCGGTTTGGAACGCAGTCAGGTTTCCCCCTTTCTGAAGTATGGCAGCGCTCCCGCTCCTGCGTCCGGAGAGCGCCGCTCTATTTACACTCGTCTGCCTCCTCCCTTGAGGGGTGGAATGTAATAGACTGGTTAAATCACACCCAGTTGGCGCTGTTGCTGCTCTTGGCGCTGAGGGTGTAGGCCGGGTTGGGCGTATCCACCTTGTGGATGACGGAGGTGTCCTCCTGGCTCCCCGCCACGGCACGGAGCTCGTGCTGTCCGGTCAGGGCGACGGTGAAGGTGAACACATGACTCCCGCTCTTCTTCTCCACCAGCTTGCCGTCCACATAGAGGGCGACCTCCGGCTGGTTGGAGTAGACCTTTACGGTGGTCTCGCTCTCCACCCGGTCCACATACCCCTTGGAGCAGAGGTGGACGAAGGGCACGTCGCTCCACCAGGCCTTGTAGAGATAGAAGCTGTCCTTCTTGGTCTTGCGGTCGAAGGTCACCAGGCCCTTGTGGTTCATGCCCGGCTCGCCGCCCTGGTCTCTGGCGTCGGCGGCAAAGTCAAACATGTTCCAGACATGGGTGGCCCACATCCAGGGGTGCTTGTTGATGAACTCCAGCAGGTACTCGTGATAGATTGCCTGATACTCCTCGGTGTGGTCGCCCCGCTTGGGGTTGGAGGAGTGGAGGTTGGGCATGCCCTCTGCGCCGTACTCGGAATAGCCCAGGGCACGGTTGGGATAGACCGCATGGAAAAAGTCCACCCACAGGTCGTTGAGGAACAGGCCCGGCACATACCAGCCCAGGTACAGGTTCCAGCTCACCACGTCGGTGATGTGAGCCACCTTGTTGAAGGGGCCGCACATGGCGTAGCAGGCCAGGGTGGTGAAGCGGGTGGGGTCCATCTTGTGGCACAGATCGTTTAGGACGTGGTGGTTATCCAGCATATCCGCCTTGTCCTTGGTGCTGATGGTGATCTCGTTGGAGACGCCCCAGCAGACGATGCAGGCGTGGTTGTAGTTCTGGATGATCAGCTCCTTCATCTGGCTGATGGTGTTCTCCCGGCCGTTGGGCATATGCTCGCTGATGTAGGGGATCTCTGCCCAGACCACCATGCCCCGCTCGTCGCACAGGTCATAGAAGTACTGGTCGTGCTGATAGTGGGCCAGGCGGATGGTGTTGCAGCCCATCTCGCAGATCAGGTCCATATCCTCCTTGTGCATTTCCTTGGTGATGGCGTTGCCCAGGCCCTTCCGGTCCTGATGGCGGCTGACGCCGCGGAGGGGATAGGAGCGGCCGTTGAGGAAGAAGCCCTTCTTGGGATCCACATAGAAGCTGCGCACGCCGAAGCGGGCGGACACCTGGTCCACCGCCTTGCCGCCCTTGTACAGGGTGACGGTGGCGTTGTACAGATAGGGGTCCTTCACGCCGTCCCACAGGTGGGCGTTGGGGATGATGAGGCTGACGTCCTTGCCCTCGCCCTGGGCCACCTCGGCCCCGGAGGCGTCGGTCAGGCTGACCTTCACCTGGTCGAAGTCGCCCACGGGATAGCTGACCACCTGGACCTTGCCGTTCTTGTCCTCTACGGTGGGGGTGATCTGCAGGCCTGGGCCGCCGAAGTAATCCAGGTCGAAGTGGGCCTTGTTCACCACCAGCAGGTCCACGTCCCGGTAGATGCCGCCGTAGAAGGTGAAGTCCGCCTTCTGGGGGTAGACCGTGTCGTTGACCCGGTTGTCCACCGCCAGCTCCAGGGTGTTCTCCTCCTGGAGCAGACCGGTGATGTCCGCCCGGAAAGTGGAGTAGCCACCGTCGTGGGAGCAGATCTCCTTGCCGTTCAGGGTCACCACACAGCTGGAGTTGACTCCCTTGAACTGGAGATAAACCAGCTCGTCGGCATTGAAGGCGGGTTTTTCAAAGGTGTGTTTGTAGGTAAAGACGCTGCGGATGTAGTCGTTCCCGCCGTCCTGACCGTCGATGTTGTTCCAGGTGTGGGGCAGATCTACCGCCACCGTATCACCTTTCGGCCCGGTAAACTGCCAATTCTGGTTGATGTTGATGATTTTTCTCATTTCTGCCCCTCCAAACCGTGTCATGAACGTTTCGCACAATTTTTGCCGTCTGGCTGCTCCTCTTATCATACACAATTTACAGACCTTTGTGTTGTGAATTTGACTAAGTGGTTACTTTTTTGGCGTAAGTGGTCACGCCTTCTGCTCCCGTCTCAGCACACACCAAACATCTGTTTTTACATTTTGGTCGATTGTAAAATGAAGTTGAACACCTAAAAAATCCATAGCGATTGAA
>JAJQEM010000150.1 GCA_021201635.1 Clostridiales bacterium
ACTCTATTAAAAATTTTTCGCGGATGTGTTCAACTTGCACTTGCAATTTTCGGAGCGTTTTTGTGCAATGGTGCCTTCCCCTATCAGCCTTCAAATCCGGTCATGGCCTGGAGCACCCGTTCCTCAGAGGCGCTGATGCTATGGGGGACCTCCAGGGCCTCCTCCATGTCCATGTCGCAGACGGTGCCGCCCTGGTGGCAGACCACCCGGTTGTTCTTTCCTGCGGCCAGGCACTCCACCGCCCAGTAGCCCATACGGGTGGCAGTGACCCGGTCTCTGGCATTGGGGCAGCCGCCCCGCTGGATGTGACCCAGGACGGTGACTCGGGGTTCGATACCCAGCTCCTCGTGGATCATCTCCGCCACCTTGGCGGCACTGCCCGGGTTCTTCATGATCTCGTCGTTGTTGAAGGCGCCCTCGGCCACGATAATCATGAAGTGGCTCTTGCCGTGGAGCCGGGCGTTGCGGATGCGCTCCGCCACATCCTTCTGGAAGTCCCAGGGATGCTCCGGCATCAGCACGGCGGTGGCGCCGGTGGCGATGCCCACGTAGAGAGCAAGGTTGCCCGCCCGGTGGCCCATGACCTCTACCACGGAGCAGCGCTCATGGGACTGCATGGTGTCTCTCAGCCGGTCAATGGCCTCAATAGCGGTGTTGGCGGCGGTGTCGTAGCCGATGGAGTAGTGGGTACAGCCGATGTCGTTGTCGATGGTGCCGGGGATTCCCACCACCGAGATGCCGTGGTGGGACAGGGCCAGGCAGCCCCGGAAGGTGCCGTCGCCGCCGATGGCCACCACGCCGTCGATGCCCAGGAGCTTGCAGGTGGCCACCGCCTTCTGCTGGCCCTCCTCGGTCTTGAACTCCTCACAGCGGGCGGTGTAGAGGATGGTGCCGCCCCGGTTGATGATGTGGGCCACGGAGTCCCCGTCCATGCGGAACACGTCTCCGCTGATGAGGCCGCTCCATCCTCTCCGGATGCCGATGACGTCGATGCCCCGGGAGAGAGCCGTCCGAACCACCGCCCGAACCGCCGCATTCATGCCGGGGGAGTCGCCGCCGCTGGTCAGTACGCCAATGCGCTTCACTGCGTTTTCCATGTAAATCCCTCACATTCTGATGAAATGACCCGATAGGCCTGATGGGATAAAGCAATGTTGCTGTGCAGGACCGGAACCGTTTTCCCACCTGCACAGCAACATCATAGCTTATTTTCTCCCCCTTGGCAAGGCTATCCTGAGGGATTTTACAGACTTTTTGCAGACTTTTTGTCTTTTCCGTCCGTCGCATCGGGCGGAGTCAACTCTCCTTCCGGTCTTGCTCCGCCTGCTCCAGCAGTGCTTCCCGCTCGTTGGCAAGGCTCCCGTCCAGCACCAGCTCCAGCAGTCGGTTCAGCTCCCCGCCCAGGGTCGGCCCGGTTCCGTAGCCCAGGGCGAGCAGGTCACGGCCATTGATTGCCAGATCTTTGACACCGAAACAGGCCCGCTGCTCCAACAGCCTTTGAAGGATACCCTCTGCATTGTCCAGCATCGCCTGCTTCTCCGGCCAGGTCTCCGGGGCCTGGGCCAGCATATCCGCCCGATGGACGGCCAAGGAGCGGAGTGCCCCCTCCTCCCCCATCCGGTTGAGGAACCGCCGCCCGGCGGCCTCCGTCTGGGGCAGGGGCTGGTCATGGGTACGCACCTGGAGCAGCACCTGCCTGCGCAGCCGGTTGTCGCACCGCAGACGGGTCAGCATCTGTCCCGCCAGCTCCTCGCTCCGCTGGCCGTGGCGGTAGAAGTGGCCCACCCCGTTTTCGTCCATCGAGAAGCAGTCTGGCTTGCCGCTGTCGTGGAACAGCATGGTCAGCCGCAGGGCAGTCTCCGGCTCCACCGCCTCCACCGCCCGGACGGTGTGCTCCCACACATCCCAGCAGTGGTGGGGATTGTGCTGCTCAAAATCGAACATGGGCGTCAGCTCGGGTAGCACCTGGGCGATAAGGTCCCGGTACTCCCGCAGAAGGAAGCCTACCCCCTGCCCTACCAGAAAGCCCTTCAGCTCGGCAAAAATACGCTCTGCGGCGATGTGGTCCAGCAGCCCCCGGTTCCGGTGCATGGCCTCTCCCGTCTCCCGCTCTACCCGGAAGCCAAACCGGGCGGCGAACCGGAGGGCCCGGAGCAGCCGCAGGCCGTCCTCCTGGAATCGCTGATCTGGGTCGCCCACACAGCGGACGAGCCCCGCCGCCAGATCCTCCCTGCCGCCAAAGCAGTCCACCAGCCCTTCCTCCGGGTGGTAGGCCATGGCGTTGATGGTAAAGTCTCTCCGGGCCAGATCCTCCCGGAGGCTGGAGACGAACTCCACTCGGTCCGGGTGCCGGTGGTCGGAATAGGCCCCGTCGGTGCGAAAGGTGGTGATCTCATAGCCCACCCCGTCCTCGATGACCATGACCGTGCCATGCTGGAGCCCCGTCTTTGCCACCGGATGGTCGGCAAACAGGTCGATGACCTGCTGGGGCAGGGCGTCGGTACAGATGTCCCAGTCGCTGGGCGTCCGACCCATAATGGCGTCCCGGACGCAGCCGCCCACCACATAGGCCTCATACCCCGCCCCGTTCAAACGGCGAAGCAACCCCAGCGGCACGGTCGGTATGGTGATGTTCATGGGTCTTCTCTCCTCTGGTTGCAAAAGCTCCGGGACAGGGAGTCTCCCGTCCCGGAGCCAAGCGGAACTGTTCTATTGGGCTTTATTCAGCGTCACCTGTATCCTCGTCGCCGGTATTTTCATCATCGCTGCCGGTCCCAAAGATCTCATCCCAGATGGAGGTCTCCGCCTCGCAGGTCACCTCCAAGCTGTCGGTGCACGCTCCTGCCGTGACGGTGATGGTGCAGACACCCTCGCCGGCCCAGGTGACTACGCCGTCGTCCACGGTGGCTACTGACGTGTCGCTGGAGCTCCAGACCACGTCACCCTCCCACTCGGCGGGTGTGATGGTTGTTGCCAGGGTGTAGGTCTTGTTCGCCGCCAGGGTGAGGCTCTCTTCTTCGATCTCAATGGACTCGATTTCCGGCTGGTTACAGGTCACGGCACAGCTGACCGTCCTGCCGTCAGCAGAGGCGGTGATGATGCAGGTCCCCTGCCCTGCCCAGGTGACCACGCCGTCGGCCACAGTGGCCACGGCGGCATCGCTGGTCGTCCAGAGCACACTGTCGTTCCAGTTAGAGGGGATCACCGTGGCAATCAGTTCCTGGCTCTCCTGATAATCCAGCTCCAGTTCGGTGACGTCCAGCTTGATCGAGGTCACGCTGACATGGCCGCAGGTCACCTGGCATTGGACAGACGCATTTCCCGCCGTGGCGGTGATGGTGCAGCTTCCCGCCCCCACCCAGGTGACCAGACCGTCAGAGACGACTGCCACATCGGTGTTGCTGGAAGTCCACTCAATGCTCCCCGTCCAATTGCTGGGGGAGACGGTGGCGGTGAGCTGATAATGGCCGTTGCCGTCCAGGGAGAGGCTCTGCTGACTCAGCGTTACCGACTTGGCCTCCGGGTTCTGAATGGTCAGAGCGGTACGCAGCACCGCCTCATTGCCGGAGCTGTCTGTGACCGTGTAAATGACGGGATAGACCCCCGCCTTGGTCTCGTCCACCTGGCTGGTATCCACCTGAATCTGGCCGGTCAGATTGCCATCCATCTCATCCGTAGCGGTAACGCCCGTGTGATAGTCCACGCTGTCTCCCAGGGAGATGGTGATGTCCGAGGCGGTGATGGTGGGGGGCTTGGAGTCCAGAATGGTGACTGCAGCCGTCTTGACGGTTGTATTCTCGTACTCGTCCACGGCGGTGATCTCCACGGTATAGCTCCCTGACTCCTCAAAAACGGTGGAGAGGCCGTCGGAGGATACGTCTCCTCCGCTGGTGATGGCGATCTCATAGGCGCTGTCGTCCGAGACGGACCGCACCAGGTCGTACAGGCCGATGGTCTCGCCATAGTCCGTCTCAAAGTCGCTGACCAGGGTCACGCTGGGGCCGCTGTGGTCTCCTTGAGAGTAGATGTAAACGCCCGCTCCCAGGCCGATCAGCACCACCAGAACGGCAATCAATATCCCTATTTTCTTCTTGTCCATAGGCTTACTCCTGTATCGTGAGGGTGTCCATGAGACACATCTGCATTTCATTTCTCACCGGATAGTGTCGTGCATCACGTCCGGTATCTGTTACTATATCATAACTTCTGCCAAATATCTACACTTTCTTCCGATTTCTCCAAAATTTTAAGAAACGGGCAGTCATTCCGCAATTGTTTCGTCTATTCTCCCCTGGTTTCCATCTGTGCAAACACATAAAAATGCGGACGGCTGTCATTTTCAACAGCCGTCCGCATGATACAGGGCGCTCAATCCCCGAAGCTGATGCCAATCCGCTTGGCCTCCCGGATGATGGAGCTGTCCGGGGGAACCGTTTTTAACCGCCCGGCCGCCTCCCCCAGGGAGACGGGAACGATCTCACCGTTTACAATGCCCACCATACAGCCATATTTTCCCTCCAGAATCAGGCCTGCCGCCGCTGCGCCCAGCCGGGAAGCAAGCACCCGATCATAGGGACAGGGAGAGCCGCCCCGCTGGGTGTGGCCGGGAACGGTGATACGAACCTCCTTGCCGGTCTTTTCCAGAATCTGGTCTGCCAGCTTGTAGGAGACGGAGGGATACCTCCGCTGCTCCGCCTTCCGCTCGCTCTTGCTCAGGGCGGCGTCCTCCCGGCTGATCGCCCCCTCTGCCACTGCCAGAATGGTGAACCGTTTGCCCGCCCTGTCCCGCTTCTCGATGGCGGCGGCCACCCTGCCCACATCGTAGGGAATCTCCGGCAGGAGGATGATGTCCACCCCGCCGGCCAGTCCGGCGTGTAGAGTCAGCCACCCCACCTTGTGGCCCATGACCTCCACGATAAACACCCGGCCATGGGAGGCGGCGGTGGTGTGGATGCAGTCGATTGCGTCGGTAGCAATATTGACGGCGCTCTGAAAGCCGAAGGTCATATCGGTGCCCCAGATGTCGTTGTCGATGGTTTTGGGGAGGGTGACCACGTTCAGCCCCTCCTCCCGGAGGAGGTTGGCGGTCTTGTGGGTGCCGTTGCCCCCCAGGATGACCAGACAGTCCAGACCCAGCTGACGGTAGGTGCCCTTCATGGCCTCCACCTTGTCCTGTCCATTCTCATCCGGTATCCGCATCAGCTTGAAGGGTTGCCGGGAGGAGCCTAGGATGGTCCCGCCCCGGGTCAGGATACCGGAAAAATCCCCTTCGGTCATTTTACGGTAATTGCCATAGATCAGGCCCTTGTAGCCGTCCTCAAAGCCGTAAATGACCGTCTCCCCTGCCTCAAACAGGGATTTAGCCACACCCCGCATGGCGGCGTTGAGGGCCTGGCAGTCGCCGCCGCTGGTGAGCATTCCGATGGTGAGCACTGTGCATCTGTCCTTCCTGTTTCATTTGACCCGTCCGGTCTCCGCCGCACGATAGGCCTCCTCATAAAACAGCTCCTGGGAATTCAGGGGCGTCTCGTTGATACAGCGGTGGGTGTAGTTGCCGTCGCTGAGCAGCTCTCTCCCCTTCTCGTCGTCCCGCATCATGGTGTCAAAAATGTGCCGGATTCGGTTCTTCAAATCGCTGTCATAGATGGGCGCCGCCACCTCCACCCGCCGGAGGGTGTTCCGGGTCATGAAGTCGGCGGAGGCGATATAGATCTGCTCCCGTTCCCCCACGCCGAAGCGGTAAATGCGGGAGTGCTCCAGGAAACGTCCCACTACGCTGATGACAGTGATGTGGTCGGTAAAGCCCTCAATTCCCGGCCTCAGGCAGCAGATGCCCCGGACGATCAGCTCGATCCGCACCCCCGCCTGAGATGCCTCGATGAGCTTGTCGATGATGGTCTTGTCGGTGAGGGAGTTGATCTTGGCCCCGATATAGGCCCGCTGTCCCGCCCTTGCACAGGCGATCTCCCGGTCCATCAGCTCCAGCACCCGGTTTTGCAGGCAGTGGGGGGGCCACCAGCAGATGCTCTGTGGTCTCCAGCGTCTCATCGCAGGAGACAGCATTGAAAATGCGTGCGGCCTCTGCGCCGATGCCCTGGTCGGCGGTCATCAGGCTCAGGTCGGTATACTGCTTCGCCGTTTTTTCGTTGTAGTTGCCGGTGCCGATCTGGGTCAGATACCGCAGGCCATGGTCGGTGTATCGGGTAATGAGGCACAGCTTAGAGTGCACCTTGTATTCCGGCAGACCGTAGCTCACCCGGCAGCCTGCGTCCTCCAGGCGGTGGGACATCTCGATGTTGTTCTCCTCGTCGAACCGGGCCCGCAGCTCCAGGAGGACGACCACCTCCTTGCCGTTCTCCGCCGCCTCGATCAGCTCTTCGATGACCTTACTCCGGTCCGCCACCCGGTAGAGGGACATTTTGATGGAGACCACCGTCTCGTCCTCCGCCGCCTCGTGGAGCAGCCGGAGGAAAGGTCGCATACTCTCAAAGGGATAACTGAGCAGCACATCCTTCTCCTCGATCTGGTCGATGATGCTCCGCTTCATGTCCAGAGCGGGGGACATCTGGGGCGTCCGCCGCTGATAAAACAGGGCAGGCTCTCCCCGAAGCTGCTCCTGGAGCTGAGAGACAAAGGACAGGTCCAGGGGTGTGGTCACATATATGATATGCTCCTCCCGGAAGCCGATAAAGTCCGCCAGGGCGGCCCTGAACTTTTCAGGCAGAGGGCGGGACACCTCCAGCCGCACCGGGCTGAGACGGCGCCGCTGACGGATCAGCTGCTCCATATTGTCCCGATAGTCCAGATCCTCGTCGATGGCGGTGATGGAGTCCAGATCGGCGTTCCGGGTGACCCGCATGACCGCCTTTTCCCCTACCGTGTACCGATGAAACAGCTTGCCCACAAAGTGGAGGATCAGCTCCTCCCGGAGCATGAACGCTCCCGGACGGCTTGGCACAGGGATCAGCCGGGGGACCACCCCGTCGGTGCAGGGGACGATCCCCGCCCGGCTCTTTCCATTTTTGGAGGTCAGCCTGGCCACGGCGCAGAGCTGCTTGTTGTGCAGGAAGGGGAAGGGCTGTTGCCGTGTGATGACCATGGGCGAGAGGAAAGGGGCGATCTGTCGGTCAAACAGCTCCTCCAGCAGCTCCCCGTCCTCCAGGGAGAGGCGGCCAAAGTTCACCAGCCGGACGCCATGAGGCTCCAGCTCTCCCATGAGCCGGGTATAGACCCGTCCCTTTTTCTCCTCCAGGTCCTGGACGGATTTCAAAATGGCCGCCACCTGCTCGGCGCTGGTCATGCCCGTCTTGTTGTCCCGCATGGGCTCGCTGGCGTGCATATGCGTCATGAGGGTACCCACCCGAACCATGAAAAATTCATCCAGATTGCTCTGGAAAATGGCGGCAAAGCTCAGCCGCTCCGCCAGCGGCACCCGGGGATTCCCCGCCTCGTCCAGCACCCGCTCGTTGAACCGCAGCCAGGACAGTTCCCGGTTGGTATAGCAATTTCTCTGCTCCATCCGATCTCTCGCTCCTCATTCCGCACCGGCTCCCGTCTCCTCGTCAATGAACGGCCAGTGCGCTCTGTAATGACAGTTTACGGCGTTCCATAGACTTTGATACCGGCAGATTTGCTCCCCGCGTCCGGGTATATTTTATAATGCTTTGGAGGGAAAGACAAGTATGCGGGTAAAAATTCTATGTAAAATTATCGAAAAGAGTTTGTAAAGAAAAACTGCGCCGCCCATTCAGGCAGCGCAGTCTGTATGCGTATCAATCCAGTTTCAGGTCTCCCTCTTTGATCCAGCCCTTTTTCCGGAACAGCAGACCAAAAGCCCAGCTAATAACGGCGGGCAGGACAAAGCAGACCAGGAGAAGGCCAACCCAGTCCATGGCGGTGATGGCCGTCTTGGTCCCGGCGGCGATGTCACTGACCCAGCCGGAGTAGACGCCGATCTGACCCACCAGGCCGCAGGTGCCCATACCGGAGGAGACGGCGGGGCCGTTCATCTCCAGCTGGAAGATACAGGTGGCGATGGGACCGGTGATGGCGGCAGCCAGAGTGGGGGGAATCCAAATACGGGGATTTTTCAGGATGTTGCTCATCTGGAGCATGGAGGTGCCCAGGCCCTGGCTCACCAGACCACCCCAGCGGTTCTCCTGGAAGCTCATGACCGCAAAGCCCACCATCTGGGCGCAGCAGCCGGCCACGGCAGCGCCGCCCGCCAGCCCGGTCAGGCCGATGGCGGAGCAGATGGCGGCGGAGGAGATGGGCAGGGTCAGAGCCACGCCCACCAGCACCGAGACCAGGATGCCCATAAAGAAGGGCTGCTGCTCCGTGGCCCACATGATAACAGTGCCCACAGCGCTGGCAGCGCTGCCGATGGCAGGGGCCCACCAGGAGGAGAGGCACACGCCCACAACGATGGTCACGGCGGGAGTCACCAGGATGTCCACCTTGGTCTCCTTGGAGACCGCCTTGCCAAACTCAGCGGCGATAATGGCGATGACGAACACCGCCAGGGGGCCGCCTGCGCCGCCCAGGGTGTTGGCGGCGTTGCCCACGGCGATGAGGGAGAACAGCACCAGGGGAGGTGCGCCCAGGGCAAAGCCGATGGCTACGGCCATGGCGGGGCCGGACATGGCGGTGGCATAGCCCCCCATCTCCTCCAGATAGGCGACCCCCAGCTGCTGGCCCAGGGTCTTGATAATGGTGCCAATCAGCAGGGACGCAAACAGTCCCTGGGCCATGGCGGGCATGGCGTCGATGCCGTAGCGCTTGGCGGAAATTTCAATGTTCTTCCGGTGCAGGAAGGCCTTGACGGCCTCCCAGGCCCGTTGCAACGCTTCTTTCATACGGTTTCCTTCTCTCTATGAATATTCAGGTGTCTTGACAGGTATCATTATATCTTCTTCCGACAGATTGTCAATTCCCAAATTAGGAGTGGAAATGTCCCGGATTCTTGTGCAAAAGAGGGAGAAGACGTCTCTCTCGCCATTGCAAATCCCGTCTCTCTGTGATATATTGGACTGGAAACAGAAGCCCAAAGGAGCTGATTTTATGTCTGTCGATTGGAACGCTCTGCTTTCCGCCGTCCGCTCCGGCGAGGCCGCTGCCCTCACCTTTGAGACGGAGGACGGCTCCGTCATCCGCAGCTTTCGGCCACGGGAGCGGCTCATCGTTCTGGGGGGTGGGCACATCGCCCTGCCTCTGTGTCAGTACGCCGTCGATCTGGGCTTCTCCGTCACCGTGGTAGACGACCGGCCCGACTTTGCAAGCGAAAGCCGGTTTCCCCAGGCGGACGCCGTCCTCTGCGACGATTTTCCCGCCGCCCTCCGCCGTCTTGCAGTCACCGGGGAGGACTATGTGGCCATCATCACTCGAGGACACTCCCACGATGCGGACTGTCTGCGGACAGTGCTGGAGGGGACCTTCCCCCGTTACCTGGGGATGATCGGCTCCCGGAAGCGGGTGGCCGCCCAGTTCGATCTGCTGGAGGCGAAAGGATATGACCGGGCCCTGCTGGACAGAGTCCACACCCCCATCGGCCTGGACATTCACGCCCTGACGGTGAAGGAGATTGCCATCTCCATCGTGGCGGAGCTAATCCAGTGCCGCCGGGCGGGGACGAGCTTCCGCTCTAAATCGGCAGTGCTCACCTCGGAGGACGTAGATCTGCCACTGCTGGAATTTTTGGCCCGGGACCCCGCCCCCCAAGGCCCTGATGCTGGTCTATGAGACGAAAGGCTCCTCCCCGGTGAAGTCCGGGGCGATGATGGCGGTGGACGGCTCCCTGCGCTCTGCCGGGACGGTAGGCGGCGGCTCCGGGGAACACGCCGTCATGGAGCTGGCCCGAAGCGTCATCGGTACCGGTACCTCCCGGTGCGTCACCATCGACATGACCAACGACGTCGCCGCAGACGAGGGCATGGTCTGCGGCGGGCAGATGAAGGTTTTGATTCAGGATGTGGGCTGATTCGTGTGTGGCATAGAGCGACGCATATGGGTTATTGCTCCATTGTTCCCGGGGGAAGACGGGAGCAGGCGGAATAGACCCAATCGGAATCGTGCGCCCAGATGAAAGCCCCTGGAGAAAGATTTTAAGCCGAAAATTGCAAGTGCAAGTTGAACACATCCGCGAAAAATTTTTAATAGAGTCC